>CAYTVB010000006.1:0-76429 GCA_964441735.1 uncultured Thermotogaceae bacterium | reverse complement strand
GAACAAAAAAACGAGAATCCGAGAAGGACCGAGGTGACGAGAGTCCGAGAAAAAAACAGTAAAGCATCGAGATCAGAGATCCGAGATCGGAGATCAGATAAAAGCAAAAAACGAGAATCCGAGAAGGACCAAAAAGACGAGAATCCGAGAGAAAACACGTGAACCGTGAACAGTTTACCGTGAACCGAAAAATTCAAAAACAAATGAACACACCTCACCACTTGCGTGGTCCCCTCCTCTGATAGAGGAGAATAAAAATCACGAGAAGGGGCAAAAGGACGAGAATCCAAGAGTCCGAGAATAATTATAAAAATCGGGTATAGGGTTTGGGGAAAAATCAAGAAGCAAAAACTTACACTCCTCGTCACTACGTGACACTTCTCTCTAGAGGAGAATATAATAACGGGAAGTTAAAGATGGTTTTAAATATTTTGTTGTTGCCGATTCAGAATTGTTGTATATGACAAACCCTGTATCATAAATTTGTAGGATACAGGGTTTTTATATGTGTTTTTTGATGTGTATATTATTATTTATTTTTGCGATATTCCAATAAGAGTTTATCTATTTTTTGAACTTCATTTTGCTCTCTTTGCCAGAATTCCCTGGTTTTTTGTGAATCAAGTTCTTCAACGCTTTTATTTTGTTGCTCTACCCATGTATAGTATTTCAAGTTGTGCCATCGTTTTCTATTATCCATGGTTCCTTCGAAAATCCAATCTTTTTTTGCATCCAGGAACATTGATTCATAGCGGTGTTTTGCTTCGCTTTCAGTTAATTTACCATAATCCTTTGTCATCTGGTTCATTACCGTTCTGTATCGATCGATATTATCAGTTGCGATGGTTACTATATTATCTTCTGATGTCATGTTGTAGTATTTTGCCATTTTTATTGCGCCGATGATGTTGGCAACGCTTGAGATACCAAGCGTTTTAGATAAAATTTCAACGTCTTTTTCATTAATAAAGTTTTTAAGGTATTCTTTTCCAGAAGGTTCTGTTAAAACCTGAAGCATTTTCTTTGATTCTATATCATCAACGGCCACAACAGCATCATTATTCATTACATTGTGTATCCATGTTACATGTTTATCTCCAATACCCTGTATATCGTGTCCACCGTAACCATTAAGTGATATTGTAGGACATTGAGTTGGTTCAAGTGTGATATTTTTCGCATCAGGGAAAACCTCTTTTATTCTATCACCACATGCTATTGTTCCACCTGAACCTACACCTGCAACAACAGTAGAAACTCTACCATTTCCTATATTTAGCTGATTCATTAATTCAAGTATGGTATTTCCTGTGACATAGTAATGAAATCTATAGTTTCCAAACTCGGAAAATTGGTTTAATATCCTAACGCGATCGGGATCAGCGGCCTTTAACTCTTTTGCTTTATCATATATTTCTTTAACATTTGATTCGCAGCCGGGTGTAGCAATTACTCTAGCGCCATACTTTTCAATTAAGTCAAAACGTTCCTTTGACATCTCTTCAGGAAGAATAACAACTGTGTCAAACTTCATCCTGCATCCTACCCATGCTCCTCCGATGCCATAGTTTCCCGTAGAAGGCCATACCAGTGTATGATAGCTGGGATCGACTTCTCCCTTTAGAACGAGTTCCATTAAAATCGAATATGTAGCCCCAACTTTGTGACTTCCACTTGGAAATTCCGAGCCATATAGATAGATAATATTGGCATCGACTCCTGTCAATTCCTTGGGCAAAACAACATAGTAAATCTCATTGTTAATATTTTTCCAGGTAATGTTGTAGAGGTTAATCGGATCTAAGTGATCTTTATTACGCATCTCCCATGCCTTTTTTCGAACATCGGGATTTATTTTTTCAGGATGAAGCATTTCTTCAAATGTTGGTCCTAAAACGAATTTATTCATTCGTTGTCCTCCTTGATCAGTTTAAGTATGTATTCTGAAGTAGCAGGTATTCTTTTAACACGCTTACCTATAGCCCTGGAAATTCCATTCGCTATGGCTGCAGGTGTAGGCATTAGTGAAGGTTCACCAATGCCCTTTGCTCCATAAGGACCCTCTGAATACGAGTCTTCAACAATATCTACTTCAAGAATATCAGGAATATCCCTTATTGTAGGAATTATATATGTATTAAAGTTGTCAGTTATTATCTGTCCTTTTTTGATTTTTAAATCTTCATAGAGTGCATAACCCATACCCTGAACAAATCCACCCTGAATTTGACCAACTACACCATCTGGATTGAGCGCCTTTCCGACATCATGACTTGTGAATGCCTTTATAACTCTGGCAAATCCTGTAATCAAATCTACTTCAACAAGTACTATCTGACTGGCGTAAGAATATACAACATACGCTTCTCCCTGACCGGTTTTATCATTCCATTTTAAACCTGGAGTTTTGTACCATCCCGTTTCAACCAGTTTCACATTTCTTTTTGAAGCTTCAGCAGCAAGTTCAGCGAAAGATAATTTATTTCCGTTGTTGTCGCAGTAATGATTACCAGAGTAACCAACTTCTGATGTTTCAGAGCCAAACAAATCTGAAAAGAGTTCTATCAGTCTTGTCCTTAAGTCAATGCAGGCTTTTCTAACTGCATTTCCTGAGTATATTGTTGTTCGGGAAGCAACGGTAGGTCCACTATCTGGAACAAATGCTGTATCTGGCTGGTGCACATTAATGAAATCCTTATCAACACCCAATTCCTCGGAGGCAATAAGAGCAATAACCGTTTTTGCACCCTGTCCGATTTCTGTGCCACCAATTCTAATGTCCACGGTTCCATCAAAGTTTATCTGGACATGACCACCTGAGGCATCAAGATGCTGACCACCAGCACCAAGGCTTACTCCGTAAATAATATGAGAAACGCCAAGTCCTCTTTTTTTATCATGATTCTTTTCATTGAATTCTTTAACCTCTTCTTTTAAGTGTTCCCAATTTGATATCTTTGCTACATTATTCAGGGTTTTTTCAGCCCCAACACTTTCTTCTAACAACTGGTTTGTTGAGGTTCTACTACCTTTTTTTAATGTGTTATTTAGTCTAAAATCTATAGGATCAATATTCATTTTGTTGGAAATTTCATCTATCATAGATTCCACAGCAAAAAGAACTTGAGGGCTTCCGAAACCTCTGAAAGCACCACATGGAATCTTATTTGTATAAACTCCGTATATGTCTACAGAAACATTTGGTATTTCATAACTTCCTGCTGCATGAACAAGTGATCTGAACATGACGATAGGAGATAGTGTTGCATATGCTCCCATGTCCATGTAGGCTTTGATTTCCATGGATTTCAGTTTTCCATTATTATCGATACCAACTTTATAATGAGATTGTATGGGATGTCTTTTTGAAGTGGTCTGAATATCTGTTTCTCGAGAATATATTAATTTTACAGGTCTATTTGTTTTGTATGAAGCCACTGCTGCATAGGTGGCAACATATGATGGAACATCTTCTTTTCCTCCAAAGGCTCCACCGGTTTCGGTTTGTATAACACGAATATTATTGAATGGTTTATTGAGAACCCTTGAAACATGCTTTTGAACATAATAAGGACATTGCATTGTACCGTAAACCGTGTAACCATAATCAATATCTGGAACCACTACAACACCCTGCGTTTCAATATAGGCGTGTTCCTGATAAGAAGCGTAAAAGCTATCTTCGAAAATATGCGATGAGTTATCGAAACCATTGTTTATATCACCTTTGCGAATTTGTTTATGAACAGCAATATTTGAATTATCATGAATCTTTATCTTATCATCGATGCCCTGTTTAAGAGTAAAAACAGGGTCTATTTCCTCTACATCTGCCTTTACTTTCCTTGCCCCTTCTTCTGCAGCTTCAGGGGTCTTTGCAACAACAATGGCTATAACATCACCGTAATAGCGAACCTTGCCCCCTACAGGAACAATACAGGGCATATCATCGAAGACTTCACCAATTTGATTATCTCCAGGTATATCTTTATGGGTAATAACGTCAACAACTTCTTCAGTATTTAAAGCATTTTCATAATTCAGGTCCTTCAAAATTCCATGAGGTGACTTTGCAAGTACAAGACAGGAATAAAGCATTCGATCAAAGTTAAGATCATCTGCAAACAATGCAGTTCCCTTTGCTTTCTGAAATGAATCAACTCTTTTTGTTTTTTTACCTATAATAGTTGAATGATTCTTCATATCAATCCCCTTCTACGAAAAGTGAAACAAATTTTCCTTCAGTCACATTCACAAGCCCGTTTGTTGTTATTTTGAGCTCAGGGATAACCGAAAGTTGAACAAATGAAAGAGCCATGAAAAGATCGGGCAAAATACAGCCATAATTCTTCAAAACATCTTTCAATTCTCCCAGTTTCTTTGCAACCTTTTTTCCAGAGTATTCAGACATAAGACCGGCAATAGGTAAAGGTAACTCGTTAATTATTTTTCCAGATTCAGCAATAACGAGACCACCCTTTAAATCGATGACCCTATTTGCTGCTGTTGCCATATCTTCATCGTTTACACCCATAACGGATAGATTATGCGCATCATGACCAACAGACGTAGCGACAGCTCCCTTTTTAAGGCCTGTGCCACTAACAAAACCAAGAGTATATTGTTTACGTTTGCTGTATCTGCAAATCGCTGCTAACTTTAGAATATCTCTATCAAGGTCCGAAATTATTTCTCCATTGTTAACTGCTGGTTCTTCAATTTTTTGATGTGTGAAAACCTGTTCACCCTGTAATTCAATAATGCGTATGGGTTTATCTTTAGATTTTACTATAAAATCGCTGGATTCAAAATGAGGGCATCTAAAAACTTCTACAGTACTATCTGCCTTTACTTTATCGCCAATGTCTTTTGTGAGCTTTCCGTCTTTTGCTACTATCTGTGAATCTTTCATAACAAGTGATACATCAAATTTATCTAAATCGTTTACGATAAGTAAGTCTGCTTTGTATCCAGGTGAAACCGCTCCCATTGATCTCAAATTGTAATGTCTTGCAGTGTTGATCGTTGCTGATCTTATTGCAGTGATAGGGTCTATACCCTGTTCAATAGATCTCCTTATCATGTAATCGATATGTCCTTCCTTTAGTATGTCATTGGGATGTTTATCGTCTGTACAGAAAGAAATAAAGGGATATGTTTTTTCATTGATTAAAGGTAATAGTGGCAAAAGATTTCTGGCAACACTTCCTTCTCTTATAAGAATCTGCATGCCTCTGGAAAGTTTTACCTTCGCTTCTTCTACGGTTGTACACTCATGGTCCGATCGTATAAAAGCGGTAATATATGCATTCAAATCTTTTCCCGTAATTCCGGGTATGTGACCGTCTATTTTTTTGTATTTATGTCGTAGTAGCTCAATTTTTGCTATTGTGGCTTCGTCTCCATTTATTACACCTGGATAGTTCATAACCTCTCCAAGTCCAAGAACTCTTGGATGTTTTTCAACAAATCCAATCATGTCCATAACGGAAATGGAAGCCCCGCTTGTTACCATACTTGACTCGGGAACTGCTGAAGGTAGCATTATGTAAAGATTAAGTGGTATTCCTTCCGTTGATTTTAGCATGTAATCAACGCCATCAAGTCCGAGAACGTTGGCTATTTCATGGGGGTCAGCTATGGCTGTTGTTGTACCTTTTGGAAGTACAATGCGTGCAAATTCCACCGGGGATATCATCGAAGATTCAATGTGTAAATGACCATCGATAAGGCCTGGAACAACATAGGCACCACCAACATCGATTGTCTTCTTACCTTTATCGTAGTCACCGATCCCTGCTATACGTTTTCTAAAAAGGGCGATATTGTTCTTCTCAACCTCACCACTGAATACGTTTACTATTCTGCAGTTTTTTAGAATAATGTCTGCCGGGACTTCGCCTTTTGCTACCGGTAAAATATCGATAATATTCAAAATAATCCCCCCCCTGATTAATAAATACCCCCCACTTGGGGAGGTATTTTATTCAAATATTGAAGTTGCCTTTTTATTTTTTATCTCGTCCAGCAACCTTTCAGTAAACTCTGAAAATCCAATGCCGGAAAGATTTTTTCCACTTCGCAAACGAACCGTAAGATTTTCATCTTCAACTTCGTTATCACCAACTATGATCATGTAGGGAATTTTCTTTAGCTGCGCTTCACGTATTTTAAAGTTAGTAGATTTCTGTCTGTCATCAACATCCACTCTTATGCCTTTAGAAAAAAGGCTTTTGGCAGCATTATTACAATAATCTACATGTCTATCGGCAATGGGCAAGAATGTAACCTGAGTAGGTGCAATCCATGTTGGGAATGCCCCACCGTAGTGTTCTATCAGGATACCCAAAAATCGCTCAAGAGAACCAAAAATTGCCCTGTGTATCATAACAGGTCTATATTCATTGTTATCGGAGCCAACATATGTAAGATCAAATCGTTCCGGCATCGAAAAATCTAACTGAATGGTTGCACACTGCCATTCTCTACCCAGTGAATCTTTAATATGAAAATCGATTTTGGGTCCGTAAAAAGCGCCTTCACCTTCGTTAATTACATAGTTAAGATCCGTTTTCTCTAAAGATTCTTTTAATGCTTCTGTAGCCATATCCCAGATTTCTACTTCTCCCATATAATCTTCCGGTCTGGTGCTCAGTTCAGCTCTATAATCAAAATTAAACGGACTGTATATTTTGTCTACAAACTCTATTACTCCACTTAATTCATCCACAAGCTGATCGCGAGTACAGAAAATATGAGCATCGTCCTGAATAAATCCTCTTACTCTAAATAATCCGTGTAACACACCGCTTCGTTCATATCTGTGTACCTTACCAAACTCAAACATCCTGATAGGAAGGTTTTTATAACTCACGGTGTCTGCATTGTAAAGCATTATATGACCGGGACAATTCATTGGTTTAACCGCGTATTCCTGTTCTTCCTTTTCTGTAAAAAACATGTTATCTCTATAGTGATCCCAGTGACCTGATTTTAACCATAGATCACGATTCATTATATGAGGGGTGGTCACTTCTCTGTAACCGTCTTCTTTATGCATTTCTCTGGAAAAACCCATAAGTTCATTCAACATTACTGTTCCGCCATACTGAAACAGTGGCATACCAGGAGCGTATTCATGGTTAATGATAAATAAACCAAGTTGTGGTCCCAGCTTTCTATGATCTCTTTTCTTTGCTTCTTCTATCATCTTCAAGTATTCTTCAAGCTGGGATTTTTTTGGGAAGGCCACACCGTATATACGCTGCAACATTTTGTTTCTTTCGTCGCCTCTCCAGTACGCTCCGGATACAGAGATTAACTTAAAATGCTTAATTGAACCAGATGATGGCATATGTGGGCCCCTACATAGATCGATAAAGTCACCCTGTCTGTAAAAGGTAACCGTATCTGAATCAAACTCTTTTACAAGCTCAATCTTGTAGGGTTCATCAAGCTTTTTTAAGTATTCTATGGCTTTATCTTTACTCATTTCTGTGCGCTCAATTGGAAGATCTTCATTAATAATCTTTCTCATCTCTGCTTCGATACTTTCCAAATCTTCTTCCGAAATACTGATTTCTCCAAGATCGAAATCATAATAAAAACCATTTTCAATAACAGGACCTATACCAAGTTTAACGTTATTATCACCGTAGATTCTTTTAACTGCCTGGGCGAGAATATGTGACATAGTATGTCTGTAAAACTCGGCAGCTTCGTCATCGTTGTCCAGTATGAGTTTAACTTTTGATTTTTCCGGCAGTTCTTTATTTAAATCCCATAATGTGTCATTAACTTTTGCGCCAATTGCCCTTCTTGCAAGACCTTTGGAAATTTCAAGCGCAACATCTTTTGGTGTTATTTTATGATCAAACTCCATTTTTGAACCATCTGGTAATTCAACAATATATTTCATTTTAATCCTCCTTACGATCTAGTCTTTAACAGCAGCTGTGGCTTCGATCTCAATTGGTGCATTTTTGGGTAATTCTGAAACACCTATTACAGCTCGGGTAGGTTTATGAACGCCAAAATACTGTTTGAATATCATGTCAACCTGTGAAAAAAGACTGATATCTGTTATGTATATCTTAATATTGATAATATGTTTGAGTGAAGAACCTCCAGCTTCAACAACAGCGATAATATTATCTAAAGCCTGTTTACATGCTTCGTTGAAGTCTTCAGTTAATTCATTTGTAGAAGGGTCGAGGGGTATTTGACCGGATACAAAAAGCAAATCATTATTGATTATGCCCTGAGAGTAATGTCCAACCGGTAAAGGAGCTTTGTCAGTTTTGATTTCCCTCAACACACTATCACCTCCATTTTTCGTTTATTATACCATTTTAAAGCGTTCATTAAAGCAAAAAAACCCAGATTTCCGGTACCAATGATTGTGAATGCTATAATTAAATAAATACTCTTTTAGGAGGTCGAGCGATGATAGGTATTGAAGAATTATTGGGCATAGCGTTAAAAGTAGAAGGTACAGGATATTCGTTTTACAAGAATCTTGCAGACAGAACTGAAGGAGACAAAAAAGAGCTTTTTAACAGACTTGCAGAGCAGGAAAGAGAACATGGCGAAACATTCAGAAAAATTTTGAAGAAATTTGAATCAGACGAAAATTCGAAACGATACGATGATGAAACAGCTGGATACTTAAAGAGTCTTGCAGAAGTCTCAGTTTTTTCTGACAGAAACGCGGACAATCCACCAGATAACCTTGATGAAGCGGTTCGAATTGCCATAAATGTTGAAAAGGATAGCATTGTGTTTTATTCTGAATTAATTGATTATATTCCAGAGAAAAGCGCCCTTGAAAGAGTAATAAATGAAGAAAAAACACATTTGAGGGATCTATTGAATGAATTTAGGCGATGAATACTTAACCGATTTTTTCAGAATTACTTACGGTTTCACACTTATTAACGAAAACAACAATTTAATTAAAGGGGAGACCTTAAAGGGAAAATACTTTTTGGTCCTATATATAAAAGATGTTTATTCAGCAAAAGGCATTGAGTTACTTAGCTATTTTAATGACAAAATTAAAGCTTTAGACAGTCAAGATACGAAGTATCTGTTTATTTGTGATCTGAAACCAGTTGAAATATCATCATTGAAAGAGAAATATGGATTACAGATATCTTTGTTCTCTGCAAAAAAACCAAATGAACTGACGAAAATTGGGATTGCCAAACAGAAAGTTACTGACAGAATAGCGATACTATTTGATCGCTGGGGTATGAAACGTCAAACCTGGAGAGAAATTGAAAATGAAAAACAGGTTTCTGAAATATTTAAGATGATCAATGAAATTGTTAACCGAGATAAACTCATAAGCAGATTAATCAGCTTAAGGCGCGCAAGGAGATCGTTAAGAAAGCAAAAAATCCCAAGAAAAGTCATTGAGCAATTGATTAGAGCTGCCCACCTTGCTCCATCATGTTTCAACAAACAACCATGGAGATTTATAGCAGTTGATGATAGTAATACACATGAGAGTCTTCATGAATATATTCCTGAAGGTAATAGCTGGATGAGAAACGCACCGGTTTTGTTGATTGTCTATTCAAAGGAAGAAAATGATTGCCAGTTAAGTGATAACCGGGTTTATTATCTATTTGATACAGGGCTGGCGGTGGGAATGCTGCTCGTTCAGGCTACAAAAATGGGATTGGTTGCACACCCTGTTGCTGGATACAAACCAAAGAAGTTTAAAGAAATTCTTGATTTGCCCGAGGATTCAGTTTTGATAACGGTAATTGCTGTTGGTTATCAGGGAGAATCTTCATTACTTGATGAAAAGAATCAAAAAGAAGAAATCTCGGGCAGGAAACGTAAATCTGTTGAAAGCGTTTTTCACTGGTATAGATAGTTTTTTTGTAGTTTAATCTATCCCAAAACTATGCTGTTATAAATGTAATAAACATAAATTGAAAATAAGATAATACCGCCAATGCGGCCAAGCCTCTTCTTTCTAAAACTAATTAATGGTAAAAGAATAACAAGTGCAGTGGCAACTATTATATCTATCAATACAGGTCGATCGGCCTGTATTGTTTTTATTGATGATGCTGTTCCCAAAACAAGAAGCAGATTAAATACATTTGAGCCAAGAATATTCCCGACTGCCAGATCCTGTGATTTTTTTAGAGTCGCTGCTATCGAAGTAACCAGCTCTGGTAGTGATGTACCTATGGCAATGATAGTAACCCCTATAAGCGTTTCACTTACACCAAATGTTTCAGCCAGATATGTCCCAGAATTAACTACAAAATTTCCTCCGAGTACTACAGCAATTATTCCGCCAATGGTTGATGTCCATGCCAGGACAGTATTTCTTTCCAGTCTGGATAGATCTTCTTTGTCAACGCCCTGTGAAACCAGATCATTTTTAAATTTTCTATCTTTCTTTGCCATGCTTAATAGATAATCCATAAAAATAATGAAAAAAGCAAGCAAAACGATGGCTTCAAATCTATCAATAATATAGTTGTCATTCAGCAAAAGCATGCCGGTTGAAATTGAAGCAAGGATTACAAAGGGTATTTCAGATCTAAATGTAGATTTTCGAAGGGATATCGGGGATAGAATCGCTGTAAAACCCAGTACCAAAGCGATATTTGCAACATTAGAACCAAGTACATTTGCTATCGCGATGCCTCCTGAACCTTTAATTGATGCATTTATACTAACAGCAAGCTCTGGGGCGCTCGTTCCAAAGGCTACAATAGTTAGTCCGATGAATAACTCAGAAACACCCAGTTTTCTGGATATCGCAGCTGATCCTTCTACAAGATAATCAGCGCCTTTTACAAGTAACACTATTCCAACAAATAGTATAATGAAATTCAGTATCATAGGTCCTCCGTTTATGTATGATTATTCATTAAAACACCTTGCAGAATATCATTCTGCAAGATGCCAATTAGCTGTTGTTATCATAGCAGATTAAAAATCTTTTACATCAGGCGGTTTATGAATTTAATGATTAAATTACTTCGAGTTCTTTTCCAATCTTTTCAAATCTTTCAATGGCATAATCTAGATCGTCTTTTGAATGAGCTGCACTTATCATCACTCTGATTCGTGCTTTACCTTTTGGAACGGTTGGATAACCTATTGATTGGGCAAAGACACCTTCTTCAAATAGTTTAGCGCTGAAATCGTTTGACAATTTTGCATCATAGAGCATTACAGGAGTAATGGGTGTTTCACTATGCCCGGTATCAAAGCCAAGTTCTTTCATTTTAGACTTGAAATATTCAGCATTATCCCATAGTTTATTTACAAGTTCATCGCTTTCACTTAAAGTATTCACGGACTCAAGTGCAGCAGCTGTTTCAGCTGGTGAAAGTGAGCTGCTAAAAAGGAAAGGTCTTGCTCTTTGTCTTAAGAAATCAATGAGTGTTTTACTTCCAGCAACAAAACCACCAACAACGCCAAATGCTTTCGACAACGTCCCCACTTCAATGTCAACATCTTTATTTACACCAAAATGATGGGCAATGCCTTTCCCGTGGTTACCCAGGACACCTTCGCCATGAGCATCGTCTACCATCAGTATGGCATTGTATTTTTTGCATTTTTCAACCAACTCTGGAAGCGGAGCCAGATCTCCATCCATTGAAAATACACCATCGGTTATTACCAGCATTTTTTTCGCTCCAGCGTTTTTGGCTTCCTCAAGCTTTGATTCAAGATCGTTGGCATCTCTATGTTTCCACACATAACGTTTTGCTTTTGATAATCTAACACCATCAATTATACTTGCATGATTCAATTCATCCGATAAAATTGCATCTTCCTTTGAAGTTATTGCTGGAATAACAGCCTGATTCGCGTTGAATCCTGTTTGAACAACAAGGGTATCTTCTACTTCTTTAAATTCTGCAAGAGCTTTTTCGAGTTCCTCGTGGATTGTCATTGTTCCGGCAATTGTACGTACCGCTCCGGGACCGACTCCCCATTTGTCTATTGCGTCTTTTGCTGCTTTCTTCAGTCTTTCATCGTAAGCCAATCCAAGATAATTGTTAGAGCATAGGTTTAAAACCTTTTTCCCATTCACTTTAAGCCATGCACCCTGAGGGGTTTCAAGTGTTCTTATTCTGTTCAATAAACCGTTTTCTTCGAGATTTTTGAGTTCCTCTTTAAATTCAGTGAATTGATACACAATAACACCTCCAGTTATTTATTCTATGTCAAGCACAACTTTGCCAGCTTTTCCATTAAGCATATTTTCTATACCTTCTTCCCATTCTTCAAATTTAAGTTCATGGGTAATAATCGAGGAAAGATCAATCCGGTTGTTTTTTATCAATTCTGTGGCAATTTGCCAGGTTTCAAACATTTTTCTTCCGGTTATTCCGTAAAGTTTAATCCCTTTAAAAACTACTAACGAATTTATGTCAAAACTGATTTTTCCGGGAAAAACGCCAAGAATAGACGCTGTACCGCCATTTGTCAGTGATCTCAATCCCTGAATGAGGGCATCTTCATTACCGGACATCTCCAGCAAAATATCTGCACCGTTATTGTTGGTTATTTCTTTCACATAATCAGGTATATCAAACTCATTAGGATCAAGGACATAATCTGCTCCAGCCTGTTGTGCAAGTTCTTTTCTAAATTCCTTTATTTCAGTAACAATAGTTTTGGCTGCACCAGCGGCTTTAGAAATTGCTGCCGCCATACATCCTATCGGTCCTGCGCCAGTGATTAAAACATTTTTACCTGCTAAGTTTTCAACAAAGCAAGTATGTATTGCATTGCCAAAGGGTTCCATTATGGAAGCATACTTCTTAGGGAAATCTTCAGGAAGCTTCCATAAAACCGTTTCTGGTACTTTTATGTATTCAGCAAAAGCGCCATCTCTGTGGACTCCAAGGATTTCCATGTTTTTACAAATATGCATTCTTCCGGTCTTGCATTGTAGGCACTTTCTGCATGGTATATGAGTTTCAGAAGTTACAATGTCTCCCTTTTCAACTAGTGAAACATTCGAACCTATCTTTATTACTTCACCGGTGAATTCATGTCCGGCTATCTGGGGTGGTTTGATATTTTGTTGAGCCCACTCATTCCATTCATATATATGAAGGTCAGTGCCACAGATAGAAGCCTTGCTAATTTTTACAAGGGCTTCATCTGGCGAAAGTTCATCGGGAATCGGAACATTTTTTAGTTTGAAGCCTTTACCCGGACTTTCCTTTACAATGGCTTTCATTGTGTTAGTCAAATATAACTACCTCCTTTTGTAGTTTCACTATGAGTTTAAAACAAATAACAATACAAAGGAAATTTTAATATTTGTAACTAAAAGCTTCTGGCCTGTTTCTGGTTTGAATTTCTTTTTATATCGTTGATGTACTGTGTTAAAAAAGCATATATATCTTCCATGTTTGCCAACTTCATGTATTTCGAGCGCATCGTTCTGCTGTTTTGTAAACCTTTAGTGTATGAGGCAAAAAACTTCCTTGATTCAAAAATTCCCTTTCTTTCACCAAATATCTCAATTAACATTTTGAGATGTTTTTTAAACACACGTAATCTTTCTTTAGCTTCAACAGGTCGATAGCTATTTTTTTCAAAAAGCTCCTTCGTTTGTCTAAATATCCATGGATTACCAATAGCTCCTCTTGCAATGATAACGCCATCTACTTTATATTTTTTAATAGCTTTCTTTATATCTTCGGGTTCAAATAAATCGCCAGAACCATAAATTTTGATTCCTGAATCTTTCAGAATTTTCACTGCTTTAAAGATTGAATTCCAGTTTGCTTTACCAGTAAAACCCTGCTTGTATGTTCTCCCATGAATAAAAAATGCATCGGGTTGCTCTTTGGCAAGTTCAACTACGATTTTTTCAATTTCATCTTTGTTCCATCCTATTCTTAGTTTAACTGACACCGGCACTTCTACCGCAGATTTTAGATTACGTATCATTATTTTTAGTCTGTCAAGATCTTTTAATAAAGCACTTCCTGCACCTTTCTTAACAACTTTTTTTACCGGACATCCAGCATTAATATCAAACCATGTGGCAATTTTTTTTAGTTTTTCTGCTGCCGGGGTTATATATTCAGGCTTTGCTGTAAAAAGTTGAATTCTACATTGTTTGCTGGGTATTATTTTCAGGGTTTTCAGATTATTTTGCATTATACTTTCGCAACTCAACATTTCGCTGAACACAAAATCAGCACCGTACTCAAGTGCGATTTTTCTCATAGCTTCATTTGTATATCCAGCTAAAGGAGCCTGACCGATTTCACAGTACTTTTTCATAGAACTCTACTACTTCTTTGCTTATTAAACATGGCAGCATTCCAAAAACACTTTTTTTATTAGAAATCCGTTCTCTAATCAAAGAGGACGAAATATCAATCAACGGTGCATCAAAAAAAAGTGGAGATTCTTTATCAATTATTACATCATCATCTTTATGAATATTTCGTGGATAAACACATACTACAGATTCTTCAAGTATGTCACGGTATTTGTGCCAATTTTTAATATCTCTATAGCTATCTTCGCCAATAATCAAAAATGGTTTGGAATCGGATTTTTCATTAAAATGTCTAACCGTTTTGATGGTATAAGAAATGTCTTTATTATTCCCTTCATAATCACTTACTTTAATTTTCGTTGAATTAAAGAACACTTTTTTTAGCCAGTTAAAACGCTTACTGAATGGGGCAAAAGTACCCTTTTTATGTGGGGGGATGTAAGCAGGAACAATAAACAATGTATCAAGCGAAAAATGCTCAATTGCATATGATGCAATTATCAGGTGACCATTATGAAGAGGATCAAAGCTCCCTCCAAAAATCCCAATTTTTTTATTCTTTGAATTCGTATTCTTTGTCATTGATTACCACCGTATCCCCTTCTTGAATGCCTTTGCTCTTTAATTTCTCGGTTAGTCCATGTCTTTCCAGTTGCCTGATTACGAAGGCAGCTTTCCCTTCCGGTACATTGAATTTATTCGTAAAGTATTCTACAAGAGGCCCTTCAACAACAAAATAACCTTTTGAATTTTTGGTAATGTGAATGACATCGCCCTCAGGTATTGATCTCGAAACCGGTTTTACCTTTGGTTTATCAACTTCTGGTAATGATACCTTACGAAAATGCTGATAAAAGGTTTTGGTTTTCTTCAATTGTTCTATAATATCTTTCTTTAATTCATTGATATTAAAACCGGTAATCGCTGATATTGGGATAATTTTCTTATCAATTTTGCCTTCTATTCTTTTAATTTTTGTACTCATTTCATCTTCTGAAAGAACATCACACTTGTTTGCAACAACTATTTCATTTTTCTCTGCAAGTTTTTCGCTGTGAGCTTTTAGTTCATTCCTTATAGCAAAATAATCTTCATCAGCTTTTCTACCTTCCGATTCAGATAAATCGAGTAAATGAATGAGTAAACTGCACCTTTCTACATGTCTTAAAAATGTGTCACCCAGACCTGCACCCGTATGTGCACCCTTTATTAAACCGGGAACATCTGCAACAATGTAACCGGTATGGGCTGAGACTTTAACTACACCAAGATTGGGTACAAGAGTGGTGAAATGATAGTTGGCTATTTTGGGTTTTGCATTGGATATATGAGAAATTAGCGTCGATTTTCCTACATTTGGGAAACCAATAATACCTACATCGGCCAATAATTTCAATTCCATTGAAATAACCATTGTTTCTCCAGGGTCACCATTTTCTGAGATCCTGGGAATTTGATTCACAGCATCGGCAAAATGGATGTTACCCTTGCCTCCTTTGCCTCCTCTTGCCACGCATAAAATTTGACTGGCTTCATCAAAATCAGCTAACTGTTCTCCCGTTTTTTTGTCATAAATAACAGTTCCTACTGGAACCTTTATAATAACGTCTTCTCCATCACTACCAGTCATTTTAGCGGGTTTTCCGTTTTTACCGTTTTCGGCTTTAAAATGCTTTTTGAATCTGAATTCGTTTAGCGTATTTTTTGCAGTTGTTGACATAATAAAAATGTTGCCACCGTTACCACCGTCTCCACCATCAGGGCCGCCATGGGGTAAAAATTTTTCTCGTCTGAAAGAAACAGTGCCATCACCGCCACTGCCAGCTTTTACAGTAATTTTTGCAGTGTCAATTAGATTTTCATTTTCGAAAGCCATGAAACACCTCCAAAATGCCTTCATATGTTATAATAACACTGTTTGCTGAAGGGAGGAAGACATTGTGCCAAAGATTGTAAATATCGGCTTTGATTCATTCATAATAACTGATAAAATCCTTGCAGTATTACCCATAGAAAATTCTATTGTAAAACGTCTAAAACAACACGGAATGGAAACCGGTAAAACAGTTAACCTAACTTTTGGAAAAAGGACAAGATCGGTATTAATTACCGAAAGCGGACACATAATGTTCTCTTTTCTTCCTCCAGAAAAATTAATAGAAAAGCTGTTCAGCGAAAAAAATAATGAAAATATTGACCGTGAGGTTTAAAGGAAGGTGGATTTAAAGAATATGCCAGTAGTACCTTATGTAGTAGAAAACAAAGGAAAAGGAGAAAGAATTTACGATATTTTTACGAAATTACTCAGTGAACGAATTGTTTTTCTGGGATGGCCTATTGATGATGAAATATCAAATATTATTGTGGCGCAGCTTTTATTTCTTGAATCAGAAGACCCTGAAAAGGATATAAGTATATATATAAATACCCCTGGTGGATCTGTAAACCCGGGTCTGGCAATTTATGACACAATGCAGTATGTAAAACCTGATATAACAACTATATGTATTGGCACAGCTGCTTCAATGGGAGCAATAATACTTGCTGGTGGAACAAAGAACAAACGTTTTGCTCTGCCCCATTCAAGAATAATGATACATCAACCCTGGGGAGGTACAGAGGGAACAGCTAGAGATATTGAAATAAGAACCAAAGAACTGCTTACAATTAAAGATCAACTAAATACAATACTGAGTCTTCATACCGGCCAGGATAAAGAAAAGATTGAACGCGATACTGATAGAGACCTTTTTATGAGTTCTGAAGACGCAGTTGAGTATGGCATTATTGATAAGGTTATTGAACATCAAAAGCTAAAAAGCACAGCTAAAAAGTAATAAGTTAATCGAATATCTGCCGGCGCCTGGCGCCGGCTTTTAATGTTGTTTTGGAGTGTTAATATGAGTGAAAAATTAACTCCAATGATGGAGCAATATCAAAATATAAAAAGTAAATATAAAGATGCGCTCCTTTTGTTCAGATTAGGCGATTTTTATGAAGCCTTTTTTGACGATGCAAGATTGCTTTCGGAAGCAACACAAATTGTTCTAACTTCCAGAAATGGATACCCTATGGCTGGTGTTCCTTATCACTCACTTGATCAATATTTAAAAAAACTGATTGATGCAGGATACAAGATCGCAATATGTGATCAGGTAGAAGAAGCATCAAAAAGCAAAAAACTCGTAAAAAGAGAAGTAACAAGGATAATAACACCTGGAACAATCATAGAGGAAAACCTGTTGAATTCGGAAGTGAACAATTATATTGTACTTGTGTCGCTCATGGAGGATGAATACATATTTATTGCAGCTGATATATCAACGGGTGATCTTGGTATAGCTAAAACAGATGAACCTGAAAACATTTCTGATATGATAAACAAAATTAATCCTGCTCAACTAATATTACAGGAGAGTCTTAAAGATAGAAGGAAATATATTATCCCTGCAAATACTGAAATTTTTACGGAATACCTTGAGAACTGGAATTTTGCGTATTCCTCAAGTATCGAATATGTAAAGAGTTTTTATGATATCGTTTCTCCTGAATTTCTTGAACTGTCAAAAGAAGAAATCATTGTTCTTGGTGCACTTTTCAAATATCTTGAAGGAACTCATCTTGATGTACTAAAGCATCTAAATTATCCTCGTTCGTTAATGAGCTCCGACAAAATGTACATCGATAGTGATACCATTGAAAATCTGTCATTATTTCCTTCAAGGAAAAAAGGATCGCTTTATAATTCATTAAAAGCTACGTCGACCTCTATGGGCTCAAGAAAGCTCAAAGAATGGATACTCAACCCTTTAAACAATAGAAAAGAGATTGAGAAAAGACTGGATTTTGTGGAATCGTTGGTTCATAACGATGAGGTTTTAAATAACCTCAAAACATATCTCAAAGATGTGTATGATATTGAACGTATTGTTTCCCGCCTGGCAACAGGCAAGGCTATTCCAAGGGATTTGCAGTCGATGCAAAGAACATTTCAGGTACTACCGGAAATTCTTGAGCTGCTAAAAACCTTAAGTGTTTTTGACGAAATGGTTGACAATTTTCCTGAAATTCAAAAAGAAAAGATGCTTCTTAAAAGAGGAATGATGGAAGAACCTTCATCAACAGTAGGAAGTGGTGAAGTAATAGGGTATGGATTCAATGAAGAACTTGATGAGCTAAGGGAATTGCTCGATAATTCTAAAAAACGTTTAAAAGAATTTGAAAAACAGGAAAAAGAAAAAAGTGGAATAAATAATTTGAAGGTTAAATACAATAAAGTCTTTGGTTATTTTGTAGAAGTACCTAAAGGACAAATTGATAAAGTACCCGATTACTATACGAGGAAACAAACACTTGTTAACGCTGAACGCTATATAACCCCCGAGATAAAAGAATTTGAAGAAAAAGTATTGGGTGCTACTGAAAGAATAGAGGAGCTTGAACGCGTAATCTTTGATGATATCTGCAGTGAACTTGTCAAATCGTTAAGGAAGTTCAAACGGGTTGCTGAATTATTGTCTGAACTCGATGTTTACCAATCTTTAGCCTATATTGCAAAACGAAGAAAGTACTGTAGACCGGCTTTCTCCGGAGAGAAAAAGATGTATCTGAAGAAATCCAGACATCCCGTAGTTGAAAACTTTGTCAATGATTTTGTGAATAATGATGTATTCTTTGAAAAAGAGAATTCTTTTTACATACTAACGGGGCCTAATATGAGCGGTAAATCTACATTTATTAGACAGGTAGCATTGAATACCATAATGGCTCAGATAGGGTCCTTTGTTCCTGCAGAAGATGCAGTTATGCCTGTATATGATAGGGTTTTTACTCGAATAGGTGCGAGAGACGATATTGCTGGTGGAGTTTCAACATTTTTGGTAGAAATGATGGAGACTGCAACCATACTATCTAAAGCCACTGAAAATAGTCTTGTTGTTCTTGATGAGGTAGGACGTGGAACAAGCACATTTGATGGTATCAGTATAGCCTGGGCAGTGTCTGAGTATATTCATGAAGCCATAGGATGCCATACAATATTCGCTACACACTTTACAGAACTTACAGAATTATCTTCAATGTATGAGAATATAAACAACCTGACTATAAAGGTTGCCGAGAGAGACGGAGAGATAATTTTCCTGCACAAACTAAAATCAGGAGTTGCCAGTAGATCACATGGTATTGAAGTGGCAAGACTTGCAGGAATACCTGAGTTGGTACTTGATAGGGCATCAGAGATACTAAAAGTAATCGTTAGAACAAGTGCTATTGATAAAACAGTCAAAGTTTTATCGACAGATGAACTTACAAAAATAAAACAAAAAAAGAAAAAAAAGATGCACCGTGATCAAACAACGTTGTTTGACAATCAATAAGGATATCGAGTGATATAATTTTATATGTGGTATTAATATTTATGGAGGTTTGAAATGGAAGACAGATTACAAAAATTAAGAGAAAAAATGGAAGAAAATAGTATCGACGCTGTTTTGATCTATAATTTTGAAGGCAGTAATAGGGCCACAACCTGGTATTTATCAGGTTTTTCAGGCTCATTTGCAATTCTATTCATTACTGAGGATAAGAGTTATATAATTACGGATTCAAGATATTTTACACAGGTGAAGGAACAATCAGCATTTAAGTTGATACCTTATACAGATGGGAAAGAACAACTAAAAAAAACACTTTATGATCTGGTTGATTCAAATAGGGTGAAAAAACTTGGATATGAAGCAGAAAGAATTACTCACAATCATTTTATAGAATATGTTAAACCACTTGAAACAGAAAAAATTGAAATAGATGACTTGATAAAAGAATTGCGTTCTATTAAATCAAATGATGAAATCGGCAAAATTAAAGAAGCGGTAAAAGTAGCCGAATCAGCGTTAAAATCATCAATGAAATATATCAGAGCTGGAAACACTGAAAATGAGGTTGCAGCAAGAATTAATTTTGAAATCTACAAAAAAGGTGGAAAACCTTCTTTTGAAACAATTGTAGTTTCAGGAAAGAGAAGCGCTCTGGTACATGGAATGCCATCAAGCAAAAAAATTGAGAACGGAGAATTTGTACTTATTGATTATGGTGCCATGGTTGATGGTTATTGCTCTGATATCACCAGAACGTTCTTAGTAGGTGAAGCAACACCTAAAATGAAAAAGGTTTATGAGATTGTGCAAAAAGCTCAAAAAAAAGCAAGAGAAGAGGCAAAAGCTGGAATGAAAGGTGTTGATTTACACAATATTGCACAAAGAATTATTGAAGATGAGGGATTTGGAGAATACTTTGGACACGGATTGGGACATGGTCTGGGTATGGAAGTGCATGAAAATCCAGGTGCCAGTACAAGAAACGAAGATCCGCTGCCAGAAAACGCTGTGATTACAATAGAGCCTGGAATATATATACCAGATGAATTTGGTGTACGTATTGAAGACGATGTGGTCATAAAAAAGGACTGTTGCGAAGTTCTTACAACACTTAATAGAGATATGCAATCATTGTAATGGTTTGGGGGTGTAAAATTTGGTAGATGTTGGTTCAATAAAAAAGGGTATGGCCTTACTGATAGATGATGAAATATATATGGTACTTGATGTAAATAAGCATTTTACAGCAAGAGGAAGCGGAATAATAAGAACCAAACTGAAAAATGTTGACACTAATTATGTAAGGGAGTTCAAATTTAACAGCGGTGACAAAGTAGAAGAAGCGCAGCTGACATTGAGGTCAGTACAATACCTATACAAAGATGGAAAACTCTACTATTTTATGGATCTCGAAACCTTTGAACAGTATCCCGTTGAAGAAGATATGGTTGGCGATAATGTTTATTACCTTAGAGAAAATATGGAACTGTATCTCCAACTTCATGACCATAAACCTATAAATATAGTTTTGCCCAATACAGTGGTACTTGAAGTCGTGGACACAGCGCCCAATTTCAAAGGTGACACTGCTTCAGGAGGCGGAAAGCCAGCGATATGTGATACTGGGTTAAAAGTTACCCTACCCTTTTTTGTTGAGAATGGAGACAAAATTCGTGTCAATACCAAAACCGGTGAGTATGTTGAGAAAGCATAAATAATCAGAATTAAACAGGGAGGTATGACTATGAAATATGGCGAAAATGAACTGGGAAGAATTGAGATATCTGATGTTGTCATTAAAGATGTAGCAATCCACGCATACATGGAATTCAATGGGATTGATACAAAGGATCAAAAGAGGAAAAAAGAAGCAAGGGGAAAAATAGAGGTTGAAACAGACGAAGGTGAAGAAGGAATAAACGCCATTAAGATCACAGTAAATACACGAGTAAAATATGGTGAATCTATTCCAGAATATTGTAGACAGCTTCAGAAGAAAATCAAGGAAGATGTGGAGAACTTTAGTGGAATAAAAGTAGATGAAGTATTTGTGAGAGTTTCGAATATTTTTGAAGAGGTTGTCGAAGAACAGGAGCCAGCCGAAGAGGAGGAAACGGAAGAATAGTTTTCTGAAAGGGATATATGGACTTCAATAAGGGACGAATATACGGTAGAAGAAGGATGCGCGATATTGTTTTTAGAGCGATATATCAATATGATTTTCACAATGATATTGATATTACCAATGAATATCTTGACAAAGAACTTTCGGATTTCCTTTTGAGTAATGATCTTGCTAAATTAGCCAGAAGGTATCTGAAAGGAATAATTAATAATAAAAATCATCTTGACGAGATAATAGATGAATCACTATCAAACTGGACACTAAATCGACTCGCATCAGTAGATAAAAATGTTTTAAGGTTGGGAACCTATGAACTCCTTTATGAAGATGATGTTCCAATAGAGGTAACGTTAAATGAAGCGATAGAAATTGCGAAAATGTATGCCACTCAACAAGACGGAAAGTTTGTAAATGGTGTACTGGATAAGATAGCAAAAAAGTACACAAAGGAAGAAAAGAAGAAACTTTAAGGGGGGGTATTACATGGAAGATATTGAAATAGCTCAAAAGGCTACCTTAAAACCCATAAAAGAAGTTGCAAAAAAATTGAATATTCCGGAAGAATCGTTGACACTTCATGGAGATTATATTGCAAAGGTTTCTCATCGATTACAGGAAACGTTAAAAAAAGAGAAAGACGGCAAATTAATTCTTGTAACCGCAATGAGTCCAACAAGCGCAGGTGAAGGAAAAACAACAAACTCCATAGGACTAACAATGGCCCTGAACAAATTAGGCAAAAACTCAGTGGTTACATTAAGAGAACCATCTGTTGGTCCTATAATGGGTATTAAGGGTGGTGCAGCAGGCGGAGGTTATTCTCAGGTACTCCCAATGGAAGATATAAACCTGCATTTTACAGGTGACATGCACGCAATATCAATAGCTCATAATCTCTTATCGGCAGTTATTGATGCCCATATTAAATTTGGTAATAAACTGGGTATAGATCCAACGAGAATATATTGGCCAAGAACGGTTGACATGAATGATAGAGCATTGAGAGAGATTATTGTTGGACTTGGTGGACACTCTAACGGATACCCCCGGGAAGATAGTTTTATAATTACAGCTGCTTCTGAAATAATGGCAATATTGTGTCTTGCTACGAATATTACGGATCTTAAAAAACGACTTGGCAATATTGTGATTGGAAGGAATTATTCAAGAGAATTTGTTAAAGCAGAATCGCTTGAGATAAATGGAGCAATGACAGCTCTTTTGAAACATGCTCTAAATCCAAACCTTGTTCAAACAATTGAAGGGACACCAGCTTTTGTTCATGGTGGACCTTTTGCAAACATTGCTCATGGTACCAATTCTCTCATGGCCACGAAACTGGCGTTAAAACTAAGTGATTATGTAGTGACTGAAGCAGGATTTGGTGCAGAACTTGGAGGAGAGAAATTCCTGGATTTTGTCAGTCAGACAGGAGATTTTGATCCCTCCGCCGTTGTTTTAGTGGCATCGATTCGCGCCTTAAAATCAAATGGGGGTGTTTCTGATGATGAACTGGATAATGAAAATTTGAAGGCACTGGAGAAAGGTTTTGAAAATCTCAAAGTACATTACGAAAACATGAGTAAATACAATATCCCCGTTATAGTTGCTCTAAATAAATTTGATAATGATACAGAAAATGAGATAAAGACTTTTGGTAGATTATGCAGAGAAAACAATATGATATTTGAATTATCAGATGTATGGAAGAAAGGTTCAGAAGGTGGACTTGAATTGGCAAAGAAAGTAGCTGACGAAATTGATAACAGCAAAGAAAACAGATTTAAGCCGTTGTTCTCTCTTGATGATCCTGCTGAAGAGAAGATAGAAAAATTGGCAAAGGAGATTTATAGAGCAAGTGAAGTGAATTATGAATCTGCTGCAAAAAAGAAATTAAGATTATTCAAAAAACATGGATACGGGAATCTTCCGGTTATAGTTGCTAAGACGCAGTATTCGGTTACAGATAATGCTGATATTAAAGGGGCACCGGGTGAATATACGTTCAATATTAGAGATCTCACTCTTTCTGCTGGGGCTGGATTTTTAGTAGCTGTCGCTGGCAGTATTCTACTTATGCCTGGATTACCAAAAGTACCGGGAGCAACCAAAATCGATGTTGACGAAGATGGAACCATAAGTGGTTTGTTTTGAGGTGTTATTATGAGTAAAATATTTACAGGTAAACCCATTGCAGAGTCAATTTACAGTGAAATTGATGATTCAGTCAAAACTATCGAAAAAAAACCAAAAATGCTTATATATACAAGTGACCCAGATAAAGCTACAAAATCGTACATGAAAAGTATCAGAAAAAAAGGCGAAAAATTGAACTTCGAAATTGTAGAAAGAGAAGCGTCAGAAAATCCTGAAGAAGATATTGTAGAGATTAATAGCGATGCTTCAATAGATGGAGTAATGGTAATGCATCCGCTAAAAAATGTTCCTCACAATCTAATAGCTGAAAAACTAAAGGCTGAAAAAGACATTGAAGGAAGAACGGCTAGAAATTTTGGCTGGTTAGCTCTTGACAAACCCATTTTTAAGCCACCTACTGCTGAAGCCATTATGGAAATACTCAGTTACTATGATGTTGATCTTAAAGGTAAGGATGTAACGATTGTAGGAAGATCGACAACCGTTGGGAAACCGTTGGCTCTGCTTATGCTTAAAAAAGGAGTAGATGCAACCGTTACAATCTGTCATTCGAGAACAGAGAAAATAGAGAATAAAATGAGAAATGCAGAAATACTTGTAGTAGCTGTTGGTAAAGCGAACTTTGTCACTGAACGAGATATAAGAAATGAGTCCACAGTAGTAGATGTTGGCATAAATTTTGTTGATGGTAAAATGGTTGGGGACGTAGATTTTGATAGCGTGAAGGATAAGGTGAAGCATATAACGCCCGTACCAGGTGGAGTAGGTACCGTTACTACAGCCTTATTGTTTAAACATCTTGTGAACGCTACTAAAGGAAGTTTTGGTGAGGATAATGGGTAAATATGAAGAACCACTATTTAAAAAACTGAAAAATTATTCTTACACAGAATTGAATGCTCTTGCTGATAATTTTAGAGATTACATTATTAACGTGATTTCGAAGAATACAGGGCATTTAGCATCTAATCTAGGTACCATCGAACTAACAATCGCACTTTACAAAATATTTGATCCATCAAAAGATATTATTATATGGGATACAGGACACCAGGCATATACACATAAGCTTTTAACGGGAAGGTACCATTCTTTTAAAACACTACGCCAAAAGGATGGAATAAGTGGATTTGTAAAGCGTAACGAAAGCACATATGATATTTTTGGTGCAGGTCATGTAGGAACAGGTATTCCGGTGGCTTTGGGTATAGAAAAAGCCCTGGAAATGGACAGAGATTACAGAAAAATTGTAGTGGTGGTTGGAGATGGGGCACTGACATCAGGTTCCAGTCTTGAAGCTCTGAATCAGATGAATGAGCTAAATTCAAAGATAGTTCTAGTAATTAATGATAATGGAATGAGTATAAGCAAAAATGTAGGTTCGTTATCCTCTAAACTGGATGAACTCAGATTGAATCCTTTTTACAGAGAAATGAAAGAGGAAATTAGAGAATCTCTTGAAACGATGAAACTTAAAGGTGTTGAGCATTTGCTTTCAAATTTAAAGAGCGGAATTAAACATGCAATGCTCGGGCGAAACATATTTGAAGATTTTGGATTGAATTATCTCGGTCCCGTCGATGGCAACAAAATAAAGGATCTCGTTGAACTATTTGAGCTGGTAAAGAAATTCGATGAACCTTTTGTCATCCATGCAGTAACCAAAAAAGGGAGAGGACTTGGTTATGCTGAGGAAAAACCTGATGCCTATCATAGCATGTCAAAATTTGATCCTGAAACAGGTATGAACATAAAGGATCATAACTTTGTCTCGTATAGTGAGATTTTTGGAAAAACATTAAAGCAACTGGCTAAGAATGATAGACGAATTGTTGGAATAACAGCAGCAATGCCTGATGGAACAGGGATGAATTTCTTTGCTAAAGAATTTCCCGGGCGTTTTTATGACCTTGGCATTACAGAACAACTATGCACAAATTTCGGTGCTGGATTGGCAACACGGGGCTTTCGACCAGTTTTTGCTGTTTACTCTACATTTCTACAGAGAGCTTATGACCAGATCATACACGATGTTGCATTGCAGAAATTACCTATAATATTTGTTATAGACAGAGCTGGAATAGTTGGTCACGATGGCCCAACTCATAATGGAATATTTGATATTTCTTATTTAAATGCAGTACCCAATATAAAACTATTTGCACCATCAGGATTACAGGAGCTTTCCGATATGCTCTACTCAATATTGAACGAAGAAAGACTTGAAGGGCCCGTTTTCATAAGATATCCAAGAGAAACCAAAAAAGGCGAACCCGATACTATAATAAACGAAATGAAAAAAATAGATGTTTTTAGATGGAATAGAATTAATGAAGCAAGTGAAAAATACGAAACAGTAGTTCTTGCTGTAGGAAGCATGGTTGATAGGGTTCTGCCTGTGTGCAAAAAACATGATATATCAATGTATAATTGCAGGGCTATTAAACCTCTTGATGCCAAAACTCTTGATGATATTGCAAAAAATTATAGTCAGATAATAACCATAGAAGAAGGAACAAGATTGGGTGGATTTGGTAACGCCGTGATGAATTATTTGAATGATTGTGGAATAGGTATAAGCGTTAAAAACATAGGAATAGATGATAAATTTTCAGAACAGGGAACAAGAGAAGAGGTTTTAAAAGACCTTTCACTGGATTGTGATAGTTTAGAAAGAAGGATATTAGAATTGCGAGGTGAATTCCGTGTTAATAACAACAGAGTACGGTAAGGTAGAAATTTCATTACAGGTCATAACATCTATAGTAAAAAAAGTTGTGGCAGAATCTTATGGTCCTGTAAACGTTGGTACTACACAACAGGGACTGTTATCACGACTTTTTGGTTCGGAAGAAAGACATGGTATAAAGGTGAACGAAGAGATCGATGGTTCATTGATACTGGATATTGAGCTTGTGCTTGAGTATGGAGTTAATATTCCGGTAGTTGCCAAAAACATCCAGGAAAACGTTTTTCACCGTCTTAAGGAATACATTGAGGCAACGGCTGTAAAAGTAAATGTTTACGTAGTTGGAATTCAGGACTAGGAGGAACGTTGAGATGAAAAGGCTCAACGGTAAGTTTTTTGTGTTGGCTTTTAAAAAAGCCGCTGAGCGTTTGCTTGCCAATAAGGATGAAATAAATGCTCTTAACGTATTTCCTGTACCCGACGGTGACACAGGATCAAACATGTCTGCTGCAATACTGGAAGCAGTGGAGTATCTTGACAAAACTAAAAATGAAGATTTACCTGAAGTAGTTAATGCAGTAAAGATGGGCATGTTAATGGGAGCCAGAGGAAACTCTGGAGTAATATTGTCCCAGATTTTTAGAGGCTTTTCAGAAGGGGTAAATGGCAGAAAGTTGCTAACAACAAAAGCATTTACTGAATGTCTTGAAGAGTCCAGAAAAGTAGCCTATAAGTCAGTTATGAAGCCAGTAGAGGGTACAATGTTGACCCTAATTAAAGAACTGGCTATTCAAGCAACTGAGAAACTTGAAGGTATAGATGAATTTACTGATTACTTTGAAGGGCTTTCAAAAATCGCGAAAGAAACGGTGAGAAAAACACCACAATTACTTGCGAAATTAAGAGAAGCAGGTGTAGTGGATGCCGGTGCAAAAGGACTGGCTTACATAATGGAAGGTTTTGAGCTAGCAGCTAAAGGTGAAACTGATGTAGAGTTGCTTGAATTATCAACAGAAACCGGTACAACATCAGCAGAAAAGCTTGTTGATATTGTTAAAGAGGAACTCAAATATTATTATTGTACTGAACTGATCCTTGGATTTGGTAATAATGAAAAAAGTAAAGATGAAATAACCAGCGAACTGAAGGAATACTTCAACGATATGGGCGATTCTATTGTGGTGGTCAATCAGGATAATATCTTAAAAATTCATATTCATACCAATCATCCCGGCGAAATAATTGAGAAACTACTGAATTATGGCTCATTGAAAAAGGTAAAAATAGATAATATGAAGGTACAGCATGAACACGTTGTAGATCTGGTTGATGAGGCTGAAGAAGAAAAGAATATTGCAGAGGGTAAAAATCATGGATTGATCTCAGTTTCGCCCGGTGAGGGATTAAGTGATATAATGAACAGTTTGGGAGCAGATGCAATAATCAGGGGTGGACAAACTATGAATCCCAGTATGAAAAACCTACTTGGTTCAATGGAAAAAATAAAAAGTCCTTCAGTTATTGTATTGCCCAACAATCCAAATATTATTTTGACAGCTCAGGAAGCAGCACGCAACGTTATGGAAAAAAATCGAAAAAAGAAAATTACCGTTATTCCAACGAAGACAGTGCAGGAAGGTATAGCTGCACTTACGGTTTATAATGATGAACTGGAAATAAATGAACTGGTTAAGGAAATGGAAGAGGTAATAGAAACAGTCTATCCAATTTCCGTTACTCATTCGATACGTGATTCAAGTATTAAAGGTAAAAAGGTAAAAAAAGGCGAATATATTGCCATGGGCAGAAATGAAATGATTGCCAGTGGCAGAAGACTGGAAAAAGTGATAATTGAGTCATTAAAGGATGCAGTTAAAGATGATGAAGACAAAGAAATTGTAACCATATTTTACGGAACTGACGTAAAAAAAGAGCAGGCTGAGAAATTAATTGATTCATTATCTGATAAATTTGAAGATCTTGAATTTGAGCTTCATAAAGGCAACCAGCCATACTACTATTATCTCATTTCTGTTGAATGAACGGAGGGGAAGATGTTTTTACAGGACGTCATAGCAAATCTCAATAGTTATTGGGCCGGTAAAGGATGTATTATTGATCAACCATACGACATGGAAATGGGAGCAGGAACCTTTCATCCTTCTACGTTTTTAAGGTCGCTTGGAAAAGAGCCCTGGAGAGTCGCTTTTCTTCAACCGTGCAGAAGACCAACCGATGGTAGATATGCTGAAAATCCCATGAGAACGCAGAGGTATTTTCAGTACCAGGTATTGATTAAACCCTCACCTGAAAATTCTCAGGAAATTTATCTCGATTCATTGAGAGCTCTTGGTATTAATCCTAAAAATCATGATATTCGTTTTGTTGAAGATAATTGGGAATCTCCTACATTAGGTGCCTGGGGAGTAGGCTGGGAAGTCTGGCTTGATGGTATGGAAATAACTCAGTACACTTATTTTCAACAGGTAGGAGGAATACCCGTAGATAAGGTGTCCCTTGAAATCACATATGGTCTTGAACGAATAGCTATGTATCTTCAGAAGACAGATAACTTTTTTGATATTGATTGGAATGAACATATCAAATATGGCGATGTTTTTATAGAAAATGAAAAACAGTTCTCATCATATAATTTCGAATTGGCAGATACAGAAAAACTCTTTAAGCTTTATGAAATGTACAGAGAAGAATGTGATGTATGCTTGAATAATAGTCTTTTACTGCCGGCTTATGATTATTTGATGAAATGTTCTCACACCTTCAATTTGCTTGATGCAAGAAATGCTATCAGTGTAATGCAAAGACAAACCTACATTAAATCGATAAGAGATATGGCCAAAAATGTAGCTTCGGAATACCGGAAAATGAAAGAGGATGATTATGAAGAATAATGCACTATTAGAGATCGGAGTAGAAGAACTTCCACCAAGCGAAATCCATTCAGTAGTAAAACAAATAGGCGATAAAATACCAGCACTTCTAAAAGATAGAAGGCTCAAATATGATGATTATGAAGTGTTTTTTGCGAGTCGAAGGATCGGGGTACTCATATACGAATTATCTGATAGGCAAGAGGATACCATTGAGGAAAAAAGAGGACCTGCAGAAAATATTGCCTATAAAAATGATGAGCCCACGAAAGCTTTGAAAGGATTTATGAAAGGAAATAATGCCACACTTCAGGATATAGAAATAAAGGAAGTGAATGGTAATCGCTATGTATTTCTTAAACGTAAAATGAAAGGTAAATCTACTGAAATGGTTCTTCCAGAAATATTTAAGAAAGTGATCTCCGAGCTAGAATTCAAAAGACCAATGAGATGGGGTAACGGAAATTATAAGTTTGTAAGACCTGTAAGATGGATAGTAGCAATGCATGGCGAAAAAACACTTGATCTCGAGATTTTTGGTAAAAAAGCCAGTAATATTACTTTTGGTCATAGGTTTTTTTATGATGAGGTTGAAGTTACACCCAATAATTACTTTGAACAGTTAAGGAATTCCCTTGTAATTGCAAGTCCTACAGAGCGCAGAAAAAGGGTAATAGACGAGCTTAACAGAATAGAAGAAGAAAATAATTTGAGAATTCCTCGTGATTCTCAACTGATAGATGAAACAATCGCAATAACAGAATATCCGAGAGCAATAACCGGGAAGTTTTTGGAAAAGTTTCTTGAATTACCTGAAGAAATAATAATAGTTACAATAAAACATCATCTGAGGACTTTCCCAGCGTATAATAACAGCAAAATCGGAAATGCATTTGTTGCATTTCAAGATGGACCTGAAGATCAAGAAGGTAATATCAGAACAGGTTATGAAAAGGTTATTAACGCAAGACTTGAGGATGCTCATTTTTACTTTGTAAAGGATCTATCAAAGCCTCTGAAAAGCTATGTTGATTCATTGAAAGAAATGCTTTTTCAGGCCGGTTTGGGAACATATTATGAAAAAACACAACGTATAAAGACTTTATCCGAATTGATTTATAAGGATTTAGATAACAATTCAGATGATGCAGAATTAAGTAACAGTGTTAAAAGAACTGCATTGCTTTCAAGAGCTGATCTGGGTACCATGGTAGTCTATGAATTTCCGGAACTTCAGGGAATTATTGGAAGAATCTATGCTGAAAAATCCGGTGAGAATTATGATGTGTCAATGGGTATTCAGGAATTTTATGAACCTGCAAGTGAAAACTTTGAAACAATTACCGGAGCAATAACAGGAGTAGCTGATAGAGTAGATACAATTGTAGGGAACTTCGCGCTTGGTAACATACCTACTGGTTCAAAGGACCCTTATGCATTGAGGAGAAAGATAAACCACATATTTAGAACAGTAACAAATATGGGCTGGGATATTGATCTTAAAAAACTGTTGAAGAAAAGTTCAGAACTACTTCAACGGACTTATGAAGACCTTTCAAAGCAGTTGGAAAGCTTTTCAGAAACAAGATACGAAGCATTCTTAATGGAAAATGGTTTTTCTCTCGAAGTAGCAAGAGCTGTAAGACAATGGTGGACAAAAACTCATCCAGGAGATTTACTGGCACGTTCATTAACATCAATATTCAAAGGAGAAGATTTTGAAAAGCTATTAATTGCTTATCAGCGTGTTCATAACATAAGCAAAAAGCATGATTCAACTGAATACGATGGAAAAATATTCATTGTAAAAGAAGAAAAAGAACTTTTTAACGCTTACATAAATGCTAAAAATAAAATTCATAGAGCACTTGAAGAACGTAAATTTGATTTAGTTCTCAGTGAACTCATCAAACTAAAGGAACCTATTGACAATTACTTTGACAACGTTTTCGTAATGGATAAACAAACAGATATTAGATTAAACCGTTTATGCTTTTTAAAGGCACTGGATCAATTGTTTTTGAGCATTGCAGATCTTTCACAATTACTATCAGGCGTTGAAAAATGAATGAAAAGAAATATATATCGGGAACGGTAACAGTTGTAGGAAAACCCAATGTGGGAAAATCAACCCTGATTAATTATTTAATAGGGGAAAAGATAGCAATAGTTTCAGATAAAATTCAGACAACAAGAAATAGAATTGCTGGAATTCTTACAAATGAAAGTGGTCAGATAATTTTTTATGATACACCCGGTATTCATAAGCCCCTGCATAAACTCGGCAATTATATGGTGAAAATTGCAGTCGGTGCTCTTCAGGGCTCAGATTTAATTGCGGTTATGATGGATCTGGTTGACGGAATAAGAAAATCAGATTTTCTTGTTTCAAAATATGTTAATTCTTCTAAAATACCTGTAATACTTCTCATAAATAAGATTGATTCTATCAGCAACCCTGAAAAAATTAAACTGTTCAAATCGAAAGCTGAAGAATTATTTGAAAATACTGTAGAAACAATCGAGATTTCTGCAAAAAATGGTACTGGTATCGATAAATTTATTGATGTTTTATACAGCAAATTACCTGCTGGAAAACCTTTATTTCCTGAAGATATAATTACTGATAGATCGTACAGATTTATGGCCTCTGAGATAATCAGAGAAAAAGTGCTTTATTTAACAGAAAAAGAAGTACCGTATTGTATTGGTATAGAAGTAAGAGATTTTATCGAAAAAGAAAATGGTATTACTTTAATAAGGGCAGATATAGTTGTTGAAAGGAAATCACAAAAACCCATTATAATAGGTAAACAGGGTAAAATGATAAAAAAAATTGGCACGCTTGCAAGAAAAGACATAGAATACCTTTTTGATCAAAATGTGTATCTGGAATTATTTGTAAAAGTAAGAAAAAAGTGGCGGGAAAAAGACAATTTTATTATGGATTTCACCAATATAAGAGAAGATGTTCAATAATTACTTTAATAGCATAAATAAGGGGAAGGGTAAAAATGGGTGTTAAACTAACCAGGATTCTGTTGTTTATTATGTTATTAATGATGGTCTTGTTGAATGCTGATCAGATGGTAATGTCACCCAACATTGGTATGATTGAGGAAGAATTTGGCATTACTGATCGTCAGATAGGTTACATAGCAGGTTCATTTACAATCATAGGAGCAATTATAAGCCTTTTATGGGGCTATCTAAGTGATCGATTTAGTAGAAAAAAGCTTCTTCTCTTTGCAGTGCTGGTTGGTGAAATTCCATGTTTTTTAACAGCCTTTGCTGCAAATTACTCTCAACTTTTTATTCTTAGAGCATTAAGCGGTATAGGAATTGGTGCACTTTTTCCAGTTATCTTTTCTTTCACCGGTGATACCTTTGGTGAAGAAGAAAGACCCAGGGTTAACGCCATGCTTTCAACGGCAATTTCTCTTGGAGCTATTGTTGGTATGATAATCGCGGGCTTTTTGGGTGAAACCTATGGATGGCGTTTACCATTTATTATCGTCTCTGTACCGAACGTATTTCTTGCGATACTGTTTTATTTCATTGTAAAAGAGCCAGAAAGAGGTGCTTCCGAAGTTGCAGTCGGAGAGTTGGTAGAAAAAGGATACAAATATACTGCAAAAGTTCGTCTTTCAGATTATCTTGTACTGTTCAAGAATAAAACCAATTTAATTTTATTTGTACAGGGTATTCTTGGAACAATTCCATGGGGTGCAATACCTTACTTCCTTGTAGAATTTCTAAAAAGAAATAGAGGATTCACAGCAAGTGAAGCTACCATGATTTTTATATTTTTTGGAATAGGCAATGTACTTGGAATTTACTTTGGAGGAATAATCGGAGGAAAATTGTATAAAAAGAATCCAAGATATATGCCATTTTTTAGTGGAATAAGTACTGCTATTGGTGCTGGATTCGCTTTGCTTGTATTGAATATCGAGGTACAGCCTGATATGACAGGATTCATAATACTTTCACTGTTGGGGATGGTAGCAGCAGCACTTGCTTCAATTACGGGACCAAATATGAAAACAATGCTCATGAATGTAAATGTTCCTGAAAATAGAGGAAGAATTTTTTCAATATTCAATCTAACAGATTCACTTGGTACCGGTGCCGGGAAGTTTGTTGCAGGAAGTATTTCGACAGTACTGGGTTCTTTAGGCGCTGCAATGAATATTTCTGCAATGTTTTGGTTACCCTGTGCTGGCGTACTATTAATCTCTGTATTTACGCTACCCACCGATATAAAGAAATTACATGGTAAAATGAAAGAGATAGCACAAAGTATGAGAAAATAAATCACAAAGTATGTCAAGCCAGTTAAATTATGTCTATATGCGCTGTATAAGTAACAGGTGTTAAAATGATTAGTATAATTAGAATGCTGAAGTAACCCTCAGACCGCTTCGCTGCCCTCGAAAAGGGCAGCAATTTTTTTTACACAATCACCATCAAATGCAAACATAAAAGTTAGATAATTTCCTTATCATGAAAGATTGTAAAAGGATAGGGGGATAGATGTTGGAAGATCAGTATTCGAAAACAAAAAGGTTATCCCTGGTTGAAAGTGTTCTTTATAACAACGCTTTTATACTCACTCAGGGTTTTCTTTTAACAGGACTTGCATTACAGTTTGGTGTTACAGAGAGTATATTGGCAGTTTTGGGTATGCTACCTGTAATGGCGCAGGTTTTTCAGCTGGGTGTTCCACTTTTATTGAGGAAAATGGGAAGTAGAAAAGCTTCGATGATTTTTTCTGCCTCAATATCGCGACCCGTTCTTCTGTTACTTCCTTTTCTAATTTTTTTAGGATGGAAAAATCAATATATACTTGTTGCAATACTAGCAGTGTTTGCTGTTTTTAATGGTTTTACTGCTAATTTCTGGATATCTTTAATGAGAGATATTATTCCAAATGAAAGATCGGGTAGGTATCATGGTCTGAGAAACTTGCTGGTATCAATTTCTTCCATGACCATGCTTTTTCTTTATTCTTTTATGCTTGATACATTTAACGAATCGCTGGGTTTCTTGATAATATCAATTATTGGGGCAGGCTTTTCTCTGACTACATATTTCATTTTAAGAAGATTTGAAGACCCACCGAGAAAACAATATCAAAGTAAAAAGCTCTTTAGCGTTGTTCTTAAAGATTGGAATTTTAAAAGGTTCCTTACTTTTTCTTTTTTCTGGAATTTTTCCATAGCACTTGCAAATCCATTTTTTCCATATTTTCAACTGGTAAACCTAAAGCTATCTTATTCATATTTGAGTGTACTGAGTATTGTTGCTGGTGGTGTATCAATATTTTTCTATTTTGTATGGGGGAGATTGTCTGATGAGATTGGTCATCAAAGCGTTGCGGAATTCGGAATATTCTCAGCAGCTTTTACAGCAATAATGTGGATATTTGTTAATCAGGCTACCATGCATACTTTGTTGCCTATTGATGCTATTCTAACAGGAATTAACTGGACTGCGATCAATTTAGCACTGTTCACAATAATGCTCAACATAGTCGATCCGGCACTAACAGAAACATATTTTGCAATCCTTGCATTTGTTAATGGGATGGGAGCACTTGCAGGTGCTTTGACTGGCGGTTTTGCAGCAACGTACTTAAAGGAGATAACCTTCGAACTATTTGGTATCCCCTTTTTTGGTATACAAATCCTTTTTATAGCAACCGGTGTTTTAAGAATGTTTTCATGGCTTTTGTTAAAACGAGTAAAGACAAAGAAAGTTGCATCCGTATCTCGTTTTGCGTTTAGCACTATATCAATTCTAGGTCGTCGTGGTTTGGTCAGACCATATGAGAATTCGTTGATTTTCAACAAATTAAAGGATTTTCTGGTTGAAAGACCAAAAAGAAAAAGGGTAGAGAAAGATAAAGAGAATGATAATACTTAGTGTCTACGCAATATCACCAAGTTCATACTGTAATTTATAAAGGTCAGCATAAATTCCGCCTTCTTTTATAAGCTCCTCGTGATTTCCTTCTTCCACCAGTTTACCTTTATGTATTACAAGTATCCGATTTGCTCCACTAATTGTGGATATTCTGTGTGCTATTGTAAGTACTGTTTTTTGCTTAGAAACTCTTTCCATAGCTTTTTGTATAAGAGTTTCTGTTTCAGTGTCTATGTTAGCTGTGGCTTCATCCAGTATTAATATGTCAGCATCATAGAGGACTGCTCGTGCTAAGGCTATCAGTTGACGTTCTCCAGCAGAAATTGTACCGCCTCGTTCAAGTATTTCCGTATCATAACTATTAGGGAAGCGCTTTATGAATTTATCCGCATAGACATAATTGGCGGCTTTAATAACTTCTTCACGAGATATTTTTTTATTAAACAACCTTATATTATCCAGTATTGTTCCGGAGAAAAGAAAAACATCCTGAAGAACTACACCTATTCGCCTTCTCAAGGCCTTCAGATTGTAATCATAAATAGACTTCTCATCGATCTTTATATCCCCTTTCTGTATACGATAAAGAGCATTGAGTAAGCTAACAACCGTAGTTTTTCCTGCACCTGTCTCACCAACGAATGCGATTTCTTCTTTTGGGGATACTTTGAAGCTGACATCTTTTAGAACGGGATTTTCTTTTTCATAGGCAAAAAAGACATTTTCGAAATTAATATTACCTTTAACTCTACTGATTTCTGGAAGATCTTCATTATATTTTTCTTCCTTTTTATCCATTAGTTTGAATATTTTTTCCGCAGATGCAAGAGCATTTTGAACGATATCATACTTTTCTGCAATATCCCTTAAAGGTCTAAAAAACATTTCTATGTAACTCACAAAGGCGTAAAGCACGCCGAACTGTAGAGTTTCGTTGAAGATCCCTTTAGCTCCATACCATAAAAGAATAGATATTGCAAAATAATATAGAAAATCCATCAAAGGTCTAAATATTGCAAAAACAAGCAGCTGTTCTTTTAAACTTTTTAGGTGATAATCATTTACTTCATCAAATTCATTTGCCTTATTCTTTTGCTGGTTAAACAACTGTATTACTGACATTCCAGAGATATGTTCTGCTAAATATGCATTAATCACAGCAAGTCGTGTACGCACTTTACGGTAAGCAATTCTGTCAAAGTATCTGAAAATCAAAGTGCTTACAACAATCAAAGGAAAAAGCAAAAGAGCGATTGTACCGAGATATTGTGAAAGACTTAGCATTACGATTATTATTCCAACTAACAATACAACGTCTTTTACAATTGAGGCGATAACACTGCTAAAGAATTCTGCAAGATTTCTCGTATCGTTAGCTACTCTGGTTGCCAGTCTACCGCTGGGATTTGTATCAAAAAACTTCATAGGTAATTTTATTATATGATTGAATAGAGCGTTACGGATTCTATGAGTAACTTTTTGTGCAAGGTAACTCATCGAATAAACCTGCATATACATTACAAAGAACATAAGTATAAGAAGTGATAACAATAATAGTGACATACGACTAACACCTGCAAGATCTCCCTGACGTAAATCTTGAAGTTGTTTATCTGTTACATTGTACGCTGTTTCTCCATCGCTTATAACATATGATCCATCTTCCTGTTGTTGTAGAGTGTATTTACCTTCTTCATTCTTAATGAAAACAGGGCTACCATCATCCATTTTCACTTCATAATGGTGTTCGGCGTTAATATAACTATCAATTGTTATTTTCTGAATATAGGGTATAGCAAGATCTATTCCCGCTGTTATCAATATGAGAAAAATACCAAGTATGAGAAGGGGCCAATAAGGTCTGGCATATTTCCATAGCCTGAAGATGACTTTCCAGTCTTCGACTTTTACCTTTTCTTCTACTTCTTCAGAATAAGTTTCATATGCAGCCATCCTTATTCCTCCTCGATCTTTTCTTCTAGTAACTGTCTTTCATACATCTTCTTATACAAACCTTTGTTTTTAATTAACACTTGGTGTTTTCCACTTTCTATAATTTGTCCGTTATGAAGGACATAAATCATGTCAGAATTCATAACTGCTTTTAATCTGTGAGTGATAACTATTACAGTTCTTGCTTCGTGTTCTTTCTGAAGACTGTTTAGAATAGCAGCTTCAGTTTCTGTATCCACGGCCGATAGGCAATCATCAAGAACAATTACTGGTGTTCTTCTAATTAATGCTCTTGCAATGGCTATTCTTTGTTTTTGTCCCCCGGATAAAGTTACACCTCTTTCTCCTACTTTGGTTTCGTATCCTTTATGGAAATTCTTAATATCTTCGTGTACGGAAGCAATCTCAGCAAAATTTACAATTTCCTCATCAGTGTAATCTTCTACTCCAAAAGCAATGTTGTTTTTTACAGTTTCAGTAAAAAGAAAGGTTTCTTGAGGCACATAAGAGATATACTTTCTGATCAAATTCGGGTCCAATTTGTTTATATCCACACCATCAATAAATATTTTATTGTTTGGTACCGGATACATCCTTGCAATAAGTTTAGCTATCGTAGTTTTTCCTGAACCTGTTGTACCAATAATTGCCGTTTTAGTGCCAGCTTTTATGTCGATATTAATATTCTTTATTACAGGTTCTTTTGATGACTCATATTTAAAAGTCAAATTGTTAAAAGATATGTCTCCATTTATTCTATCGAGTTTTGCATGTTCCTCAGTTTTAATATTTGATCGGGTATTGATAATATCTACCAGACGTTCATAGGAAGCCCTACCACGCTGTATGATGTTGATTAACCAGCCAACCGCCATCATTGGCCATATCAACATTCCTAAATAAGTGGTAAAAGTGACAAATTTACCTAGAGTTATTTGCTGAAGTATTACCTGTCTTCCACCAAAATAGAGAGCAATGACAAATCCGGAAGATGCAAGTAACTGGATGAGCGGAAAAAACATACCCCAAACCTTCACCAAAGACATGTTTTTATTAACATAATCATTGGATTTGTCTTCAAGCATCTTACCACGGAGATCTTCAATACCATAACTCTTAACTACCCTTACACCAGATATGGATTCCTCAACGGTATCCGTTAATGTTGAAAATGATGCTTGGACTTTTTTGAAACGAGAATGGATCATCTTTCCAAAAAAAGCTGAGAAAAATGCAAGAAAAGGCAAAGGAATAGCAGAAACCCATGTCAATTGCCATCCAACTATAGTCCCCATAGCTACAACTGTTACTATTGATAAGAATAAAGCATCTACAGTCATTACTATTGCTGGACCCATTGCCATCCGAACTGCTCGAACATCATTTGTAAAACGGGCCATGAAATCTCCTATTCGCATCTTATCAAAGAAACTAGGCGGGAGGTTTAAAAGCTTTTCAAAAAGGACTTTTTTTGAATAATACTCAAATTTTCGAGCAGCGCCCATAATGAATATACGCCAAAAAAAGCGGGATATAAATAAGCCAGCAGCAATAGCAATAATGGAAAAAATTGTCACTTTCAATACATTGGGATCTGAAATCCCAACTTTCAATCTATCCACCACGTCCCCAATTATCCAGGGAGTTATTAATTGAAGGAGATCAACTGCTATTAGAAAAATAATTCCAAGAAGATATCTAATCCAATTCTCTCTAATAAATGTCCAAAACAAATATTTTCACTCCTGCCAAAGATGAAATATGTGAAATCATAAAGATTTTATCATCTTAAGGTGATAAAATCTAAAAGGGCGGTATAATTTATGAACAAAATTTTTGTTATTTTGGTGATGACTATGTTAATTTCTGGCTTTTCAAATACTTCTGAAAATGAAGGATATGCCCTTATTTTATCAGGTGGGGGCGGTCGAGGAGCATATGAAATCGGTGTCTGGAAAGCGATGAAAGATATGGGAATTAAAATAAGCGCCGTTTATGGAACATCCGTAGGCGCAATAAATGGCCTTGCTATTGCTTCCGATAAGTACGAAACAGCACGAAATATATGGATTAATACGGATTACGACAATATCATGATGATATCCCCTGCTCTAAAAAGTCTTATATCGGGTTCATATAAGAACATTAGTATCAGTTCGCTGAGCAAAGGTTTATCAGAACTGTTCAAAGGTATAGATGTAGAGCCTCTTAAAAAAGCTTTAAATAATGTTATAGAAGAAAAAGAAATACGTGAAAGTGAAATAGATTATGGTCTTGTTGCTTATTCAATTTCAAATCTGGAACCGAGGATGCTGTATATTGAGGATATTCCTGAAGGAAAATTAATTGAATATGTCCTGGCCAGTGCAAATTTCCCGGTATTTAAGAGAGAGATTATTTCAGGAGAAACATTTGTTGATGGTGGAGTTTATAGCAATATGCCTTTAGAAATGGCTATCAACAGGGGACATAAAAAAATTGTGGCAGTGGATATTGGGACATATGGCATAAATGATCTTTTAAACTTTTTGAATAAAGAAATTGAAAGTGAAGCTGAAATAAGATATATAAAGCCAGTGGAACATTATGGCAATTTGTTAACTTTTGATATTGAGGTATCGAAGAAATACATAAAGCAGGGTTATCTTGATGGATTGAAATCTTTTGGTTTGCTCACAGGTAATAGATATTATATTTATAGTAATAAAGACATAGTTAAAGATCTTTTTTGCTCAATGCGTGAGAGTGAACAAAAACAATGTTTGGAACTTCTTGGTATAGAAAGCAGCGAATTATCGGGACTACCTGTGGAATATATTTATTACAGATTGGTACTTCCGAGATTAGAAAATATTGCAGGAACCAATTTAAAACACCCTGAAGAAACGTGCAGTAGTATTCTTGAACTGATGCTTGAATTTTACAACATGGAACGATTGTTCCCCTACAATCCGCTGATGATATTGCAGAAAGTCAATGAGTTGAGTAAAAAATCACCCGATAAAAATCAGGTTAAAGCCTTTTTTGACAACATACAATACGGTGATTTAGTTGATTTTGTATTATTCCTTCTCGATAAAAATGAATTATCTAACAGAGAATACTCAGATAATTATAATGAATTATTGAAAAGCTTCACAGAACTAACCAATTAACGTACAATTGAATTGAAAACTAAACGTTGGAGGTGTCTATTTTGGACGCTCTTGGGAAATTATATTCTAGTACAACCATAGTTACCATGAATGCTGAAGGTCAACTTAACGGAATTTCCGTGGCGTGGATTACACGTGTTTCTGGTGAACCACCTATGATAACTGTTTCTATTGGTAAGACAAGATATTCACATGAGTTATTGAATAAAACAGAGTATTTTGGCATATGCATTATGAAAAAATCAGCAAAAAAGGTTGTAGAATATTTTGGTACAAAAAGTGGCAGAGACGTAAACAAATTTGACAACTTCAAGTATACATTAACTGATAGAAGAACGCCCGTTCTTTCAGATTCAGTAGCTTTTATTGAGTGCAGAATTGATAGCACCGCTAATGCTGGTGATCATACATTATTCATTGGTGAAGTTGTTGACCAAAGGTTATATGAAGATGAAGAACCTCTATTGTACGGTGAACACGAAATGCTTCAATAAATGGAGGGAGGATTACGATGTCAAAGGTATATTTTACAAATATGAACACCGAACCTGAACTGGGATTACTTCAAAAAATTGAATTATTGTTGAAAAAGGTTCAGTTAAATGAACTGGTTGAAAAGGATAAATTTATTGCAATTAAAGTTCATTTTGGCGAATATGGAAATGTAGCATTTGTTAGACATAATTATACAAGGGTGATAGTTGATAAGATAAAAGAATTGGGTGGAAAACCCTATGTAACTGATGCAAATACGCTCTATCAAGGAAGTAGATCAAATGCAATAGACCACCTTAAAACAGCTACTGTAAATGGTTTCACCTATGAAACTCTTGGTGCACCGGTGATAATAGCAGACGGGCTTAGAGGTTCTGACCAGGTGGAAGTTGATATTGAAGGAGAATTTATCAAGAAGGCAAAAGTATCATCTGGTATAGCGCTTGCTGATGCAGTTGTTGTTTTATCTCATTTTAAAGGTCATGAGCTTACCGGTTTTGGTGGCGCTATTAAGAATATTGGAATGGGAAGTGCTGCAAGAGCAGGTAAAATGGAACAGCATTCCGATTCAAAACCAAGGGTAAATGAGGATAACTGTGTTGCCTGTCGCATGTGCGAAAGACATTGTCCTACTGGAGCCATTACGGTAGATGAAGCTGCCAGAATTGACTATGATGTTTGTATAGGATGCGGTGAATGTATTACAATGTGTAGTTACGATGCTATGCATCCAACGTGGGACTCTTCAGGAGAAATAGCCAGTAAAAAAATGGCAGAATACGCAAAAGCTGCACTTTCAGGTAAAAAGGCAATTTTTGTATCCCTGATTAGTAATGTTTCTCCGAATTGCGATTGTTACTTCATAAACGAACCACCTGTTGCTCCAGATATAGGAATTGTAGCGAGCACGGATCCTGTTAGTATTGATAAAGCCTGTATAGACATGGTTATTGATAGGGTAGGTTATGATCCCTTCAAGAAAGTTCATCCAAATGTTACCTGGCAAACTCAACTTGAACATGCTGAAAAAATTGGACTGGGTGAACGAGATTATGAATTAGTTGAGGTGGCAACCATAAAGAAATAGGCGAACGTAAATTACTATTTGAAAAGTTTTCTAATATTTTGCGTTTTGCCCATTCTACATAAAAGGGTCCCGTTTTCCGAATAGATATAAACGACTGATTCCATATCAGAAATACCAATGGAATGGTCTGTTTCATTTATCAGAAGTGAATTTTTAACATTGTTTATTTTAAATGGTCCCTTAATAACGTTACCATTGTGATCGGGGTTGTTTATCTCATATATTGAATCCCAGCATCCAACATCGTTCCAATAAAAGTTGCTTTCCACAACCACAATATTGTCTGATTTTTCCATCAGTCCATTATCAACTGAAATTTTTGGAAAAGAGCTATAAATGCTTTCTTTAGATTCAGGATTAAGGGATATTTTTTCTATACCTTCATGAACATTCTTTAAGTGCTGAGCCAGTTTGTTTATAAACACACTTTTTTTCCATATAAACATACCGGAATTCCAGTAAAATCTTTCTGATGAAAGGTATTCCACGGCTGTATTTTTATCTGGTTTTTCATGGAATTTATTTACCATATAGCTTGAATCATCAATAGCAGACCCCCTTTCAATATAACCATAACCCGTGTGTGCTGATTTTGGAACAACGCCGATGGTTATGAGGAAATCTTCTTTTCTCGCAAGCTCAACAGCATGTTTCATGGTTTTTAGGAAATTTTCTTCATCTTTAATTACATGATCTGCAGGAACGACTATCATAATGTCATCATCATTAAAATAAATACTTCCAAGTGCAATCGCAGGAGCAGTGTTTCTTCCAAAGGGTTCTGTAACAATTTTATCTTCTGAAATTTCTGGAAGGTAACGATTGAACAATGACTTCTGGTCCTTTGTGGTTACAATTATATAGTCATCCCCAATGTTTGAAAGGCGATTTATAGTACCTTCTATTAAGGTAGAATCTGTGTTGAAACTATGAAAATGTTTTGGTTTTTTCTCTGTGCTCAGAGGCCAGAGTCGTTCTCCTATACCACCTGCCATAATCAGTGCCTTTACCATGAAAACACTCCTTTCTGCAAATCGATTAAAATTTATCTGATGTACTCAAAAACGTTTCTATAATACATAATAACAATAAATTAACTACCTGTTAGAATTTTTAATAATTCTAAGGCTTCTTGTGATAATAGTTTTTATAACATCCTTCGCACTGAAAAATAAGAAAAGTGCAAACCCCGCATTCCCAAAAATCAGATAGTAGTATGGTGATGGAAGTAATTTCAAAAGTAAAGTAATGGAAACAAGTATAAGAGATACAATTAGTAGTGTTAATATGCGCTTCCATGGAACGTAAGAAATCCCCTCTCTTTTTACCAGCCTGGAAAGAACCATGGCATTAATAAATACAACAAAAGAAGTGGCCATTGTTATCCCACCAACACCAAAGGGTTTTATAAAAAGCCAGTCGAATAAAACATTGCTGCCAACAGATAATAAGGCAATATATATTGCTATCCTTACCTTCCCCTGTATATAGAAGTAATTACTGGCCAATCCGGAAATTGGTGAAATGATGATGGTTGCACTGTATCCTATGAGAGCAATCTGAACAATCATTGTAGATTCAACTGTAAATTCACCGTGCTCATAAATAAGCTGGATCAATGGCCTTGACATAACAGTAAGCCATACAACAAGAGGTATTGACATTCTCATTATCGTGTCCAGCGTTTTTTTCATTCGATTCTGTACCTGTACAAACTTGTCTTTTGACAACAATTCTGACATCTCTGTATGAGTGGTCATCATTAATCCAGTGATAAAAATGCTTGAAACAATACTTAACAGTGTTGTGGCATATTGCATACCCGCAATACGTCCTGAAGGTAATGTAGAAACGAAGGCCTTATCCACAATTTTATTGATGTTTCCCAAACTGCTGGATAGAAAAAGTGTGGAAGCCAGTACAAAGGTCAGACGCACTTCTTTGCTCAGGAAGAATTTAATAGGTTTAATTAGATCCTTTGATGAAAATAGCATAATAATTACAACAGCTGCATTTCCGAGAATCCATGCCAGTATGTATGAAGCTTCGTTAAAGTATGGTGCTGTGAAATAAATAACTGGAATGGCAAAAAGATTAAAAATTACCTGTGAGGCAGCGAACTGAAAAAACCTTCTTTCCGCTCTTAACAGTGCAGCAAGTAATGATTCTGCACCCGTAATAAGAGGAAGTATACTGAGATAGTTTAATTTTCTAGCAGCATACTGCAGTACCTCTTTAGTGAAACCTGGAGCAAAAAGCCTTACAAAGGTTTCGGAGAAAAGTAGTAGAAGCAGACCAAATCCTATATAGATTACAGCAGTTACCATGAAAATTCCCCATACATACTCTGGAGCTTTCTGTGGATCCTTGTCTCTGATTTTGATATACCTTGCTATAAAAATTGTTGCGAGTCCACCTGAAATAATTCCGGTTATAACTGTTGAAGGGGTCAATGCAATAATAACAGCATCAAGTCTCCAGGAAGTGCCAAAAAGGTTCGCCAGTAGCACTTCTCTAAAAAAGCCAAGTATTTTAGATATTATGGTGAATATTGTTATTAAAACAGCACCGGCCGCTACCGATCTACCGATTTTCATTTTTAGCAATTAACCTCCAAGGGTTATTATTTTTGTCATCTAAGATATTTTAGCATTTTAGTTTTGTTATCTTTACCGAAGTATGTTTTATACTATGAACAGGGGGGATTGGTGTGAAAAAATATGACCTTGCCATTGCAGGAGCTGGTTCAGCAGGTATAGCTCTGGCTTTACAAACAATTTCAAAGGGACTTAAGGTAGCCCTGGTTGACGTTAAAACTAAAAACGAGCTTGGATATGATTGGGCTGATTCGATAGATGAAAAAGCTTTAATGAATGATCTCATAGGTTATAAAAAATCTGAAGAGGTTACAAGACCAACAGGACTTAGAATAATCTCTCCGAAATTTTCCAAAGAGTTTCGTGTAGAATATGGATATAAAATTATCAACCGCAGAGCCTTAATGAAAAGATTAATATCAAAAGCTGAAGATTTTGGCGTTGATGTTTTTTTAAAAGCGAATAGTGTTCGTCCCCTGCTGAGTGACGAAATGATCTGTACAGGATTGGCTTTTAAGCTGGGAGAGGAAGATCATAAGGCAAATGCTGATTTGGTGGCTGATTGTACAGGGCTTTCCGGCGCGTTAAAATCTCTTGTACCATTCAAAGAAATGAATATTCCCCTTAGAAAAACAGACACTTCTAGCGCATATAGAGAAATCAGAAAATGGACTGGTGAAAACGATGCAGTTGAAAATAACTGGGTTACATTCGTTTATGGTGTAAATGGTGGCTTTAGTTGGATTGTACCTGAGACGAAAGAGAGAATAGATGTAGGGTTTGGTGTGCAAAATGGCAAAAAATACCCCTCACCAGAAACCCTTGTTACTCAAACAGTTAATAAGCTACAGCTTAAAGATTACATAAAGGGTGGCGGTGGACAAATTCCTATTTGTTCTTCACCGCCGATTTTGTATATGAATAGACTTCTTCTTGTTGGCGATAGTGCATGTCAGACAATACCAACGTGTGGTTATGGTATAGGAAATTCATTTTACGCGGGATTCCTTGCCGGTGAATGTATTTCACGTTCAAATCTTTCACCTGATGAGAAGGGTTCACTTTATGAAGAGAGATATTTTAAGGAAAAAGGAGCAAATCTTGGATATCTGGATATCTTAAGAAGAAAACTACAGTCCTATTCTCCGGAAAATTTAGATTGGTTGATGAAGAAAAATATCATAGGTCATGAAGAGCTTTACTCATCAATAAATGGGTTATACAGTAAGACATCATTTTTTTCTTCTATCGGCAAGCTGATGAAAGGTTTTACAAATATCGGACTTATTATGGATTTGAAGGAAGCAATTAATAAAGCTGAAAAATTTAGAGAAAAACTTTTAACTATTTCTAAAAAGAAAGATGATTTTCAGGAGTGGATGACTGATTATTTCGATATATTATCAGAAGTTAACCATTAAAAAAGGCACCCTGATGGGTGCCTTTATAATCTATTGGGGTTACATTGGTTTTACTTGCACAGCTTGAGGTCCTTTTTCACTTTGTTCAATCTCAAACTCCACTCTTTGTCCTTCTTCAAGTGTTTTGAAACCTTCCATGTCGATTGCTGAATAATGTACAAATACGTCTTCTCCATCATCTTTGGTTATGAAACCGTAACCCTTTTTGTTGTTGAACCACTTTACTGTTCCTATCATTACTTTTTCCTCCTCATTTGTTACCTTGCTTCACATGCAAAGCTCTAAATCTATCCCTTATGGGACAACTAAACTATAACAAATGAATGTATAAAAGTCAAAACCATTAGCTAATTACTAACGAAATCAGAAAACTTATTAAATGAGTTTCCAAAAATGTTGCATGACAATACCAATTTGTGATAAAATTTAACATCATTTAAATAAATCAAACGTTTTCACAGTTAATTAGACCTTAAAGGGGGGGATTAAAGTGAAAAAGCTTTTTGTTATTGGACTAGTCCTGGCTATTGCGTTATTTGGCTTTGCAAAGGATTACATTACAGTAGGGACAACAGACAAGATCAAAATACTGGATCCAGCAGACTGTTATGATTACTTCTCAAGTAATGTAATACAAAATACAATGGCAGGACTTGTTGATTATGGAGTAGGTACAGCTGATATTGTTCCATGGCTTGCTAAAAGCTGGGAAGTTTCTGAAGATGGTTTAACCTATACTTTCCATCTAAGAGAAGACGCTAAGTTCAGTAATGGTAATGATATCGATGCAAATGCACTGAAGTTTTCATTTGATCGAGTGATTAGGTTGAATGGTGACCCTGCTTTCCTGATTTCTGATGTTGTAGTCGAAACAAAGGTTGTAGATAAATTTACTTTTCAGGTTACACTGGAATACCCATGGTCAGCTTTTGTGAGTGTTCTTGGTTATACAGTTGCTTATCCGGTAGATCCTGAAACTACACCTGCAGATGATTTCATATACGATCCTCCAGTTGCATCAGGACCTTACCTTATTGCCGATTGGCAACCCGACGTTCAGCTAATTCTGGAGGCAAATCCTCATTATTTTGGTCCAGCGCCTGAAACTAAAACTATCGTTATCAGGTTCTATCAGAATGCAAGTACTCTCAGACTGGCTCTTGAAAGTGGAGAAATAGATGTAGCTTACAGAACTTTGGATCCACGTGATTTGATGGTACTGAAAGAAGACCCTCGTTATGTTGTTTATGAAGGGAACAGTCCAGCAATACGTGAACTGGTAATAAATACAAACATTGAACCTTTCGATAACCCTGTTGTAAGAAAAGCTGTTGCTTATTCAGTTGATCGCGGAGCAATAGTATCAGATGTTTTCTCTGAAACTGTGGTGCCTTTATACACACTCGTTCCCATTGGCATGTGGAGTCATGAAAATGTGATGCCAGAAAGAGATCTTGATAAGGCCAGTGAAATGCTTATGGCATTGGGTTATTCAGAGGATAATCCTTTAGAAATTGAACTCTGGTACACACCCAGTCATTATGGAACGACTGAAGCTGATGTTGCTCAGGTTCTAAAATCGTCGATTGAAGAAACAGGACTGGTTGAAGTTACATTGAAATATGCAGAGTGGTCAACATATATTGATTACTTTGTAAATGGAACCATTGGCGCATTCTTACTTGGCTGGTATCCAGACTATCTTGATCCTGACGATTACCTGTGGCCATTCCTTTCAGTTAATGGAGCACGATCAATGGGTGCTCACTATGAAAATCCATATGTAGAAGAGCTGATGTTGCTTTCAAGAGGACATGAAGATGTAACTGTTAGAACTGAGCTAAATATTGATATTCAAAAGGTACTTTCTATTGATGTTCCATATATACCATTGTGGCAAAGCAAACAATTCTGTGTAACACAACCTTATGTTGATGGAGTAGTACTTGAACCATCACAGATATTCAGATACTACCTGCTGGAAATCGAGCAGTAGATAGATATTTGGTTCTTAGGGTATAAAATTACCCGGGCCCCTGAGGACCCGGGTAATCTTTATAGGGGGTGTTTTTCCAGTGTCTTTAAAGTGGTACATAATAACCAGAGTATTGATGGCAATTCCCATGTTTTTTATACTTTTGTTGCTGATTTTCTTTGTACTGCGAATTTTGCCAGGTGATCCGGTAATGTCAATGCTTGGCGGAAAAGCACCCATGTCTGTAATAGAGCAGAAAAGACAGGAATTGGGCTATGACAAGCCGATTTTAGAGCAGTTCTTTATTTATGTAGGTGGATTATTCAAAGGAGATCTTGGCAGATCTGCATTGACCAAACGTCCCATAGCTGACGAAATTGGAAGAAAACTACCCGCAACAATAGAACTAACAATTTTCGGCTTTCTGATCGCGCTTACTATTGGTATTTTTTGGGGAGCTGAAGCTACACGGCATCATAATGAACCTGTAGATGTAGCGGGAAGATTTTATGCTATATTTATCTACTCTGTTCCCGTGTTTTGGCTTGGTATGATATTTCAGTGGATATTTGGAGTACAGTTGAGATGGTTGCCCATAGCAGGACGGATTTCTCCGTTGGCGCGTCCCGAACATTTTTCCGGTTTGTTCTTAATTGATGCCCTTGTTTCATGGGATTTACCAGCTTTTAAAGATGCACTTGCCCATATAATTCTCCCCGGACTGGCACTTGGAATGATTATTTCAAGCATCTTCTTGAGAATGGTTCGCTCAAATATGGTTTTAATGCTTTCGAGAGATTTTGTTAAGGCAGCTAGAGCAAGAGGTATAAAAGAACGAAGCATAATATACCGCCATTCTTTAAAAAATGCCTTTGTGCCAATAATGACAGTAATGGGATTACAATTGGCCCTTCTTATGGCAGGAGCGGTACTAACAGAAACAACATTTTCCTGGCCTGGTATCGGAAGCTATCTTGTCGAAAAAATTAGATATAGGGACTTTCCAGCCGTGCAGGGGACAATTGCAATATTTGCTTTGCTGGTTGTGGTTATTAATATTCTGGTTGACATAATAAATGCTCTTGTCGATCCGCGGGTAAGGTATTGAGGTGAGATGATATGAAGAAAGAGTGGAGTCCTTCATATAGACTGGGGAAAGCATTAAGCAGAGTTTTTAAAAACAAATCTGGCCTGATGGCATTTATTGGACTTGCTATTTTGGTTACATATATTATTTTTGCTGTATTTGCACCCTACATTGCACCCTATGACCCTACAATTAAGAGTGGTCCAGCATATTCACCGCCTTCAAGAGACCATTGGTTTGGAACAACCAATCTTGGATATGACGTATTGAGCAGGATTATATATGGTGCAAGAATAGCTTTATTAATAGCATTTCTTGCAGTAGCGGTTGCCGCAGCGATAGGAATACCTCTGGGATTATTGTCTGGCTACATTGGTGGGACCTTTGACAGAATTTTGAGTATGATCATGGATGCCATTTATTCATTTCCCGGTCTTGTACTGGCTATAGCAATTGCCGCTGTTCTTGGTCCGGGTATAGTAAATGTCGCCCTATCCATTGCTGTTATTTACGCACCCACATACTTTCGAGTTATAAGAAATCAGGTCTCTTCAATAAAAGATGACCTTTTTGTTGAGGCAGCAAGAGCCATAGGTGCACGTGACAGAACGATATTGCTTAAGTATATTTTGCCCAATGTATTGCCTTCAGTTGTTGTTGTGCTTTCAATGAATCTGGCAGATGCAATTATGACAGAAGCTGGTTTAAGTTTTTTGGGGCTGGGTATAGCGCCTCCCACACCTGATTGGGGTTATGACCTGTCAAATGGGCAGAGGTTTTTGCTTTTAAACTATTGGTGGATGATAATCTTCCCGGGAATGTCTATTATTACAGTTGTTCTGGGATTTAGTTTATTCAGTGAAGGTGCTAATGAATTCCTCAATCCTAATATTGGCGAGACCCGGAGGTGATTTTGTGGAGTTGTTGAAGCTGGAGAATGTTAGTGTTAAATACAAGACCAGAGAAGGAAGGGTTCTCGCTGCGGAGGATGTCAACGTTTCTATGAAAGAACAGGAAACGTTGGGTATAGTGGGAGAATCTGGCTGCGGTAAATCTACACTGGGTAATGCCATTCTCGGCATATTACCCAAAGAAACCACTGTTGAAGGAAGAATTTTATTCAGTGGCACTGACCTTCTATCACTGCCAAGAAAGAAATTTGCAATGATTCGAGGTAAAGATTTATCTATGATATTTCAAGATCCCATGACTTCATTGAATCCTGTTATGAAATTGAAAAATCATTTCATTGAAACCATACTAACCCATAAAGATGTATCAAAAGAAAAAGCTCTTGAGATGGCAGAAAAAGCCTTAACAGATGTTGGAATAAATGCTGACAGATTAAATGATTATCCGTTTCAATTAAGTGGCGGAATGAGGCAGAGGGTTATGATAGCTCTTGCACTGGTTCTCAATCCAAAAATTGTAATAGCTGATGAACCAACAACAAGTCTGGATGTTATCGTGCAGGCTCAGATTTTGAATATACTTAAAGGGTTACAGAATGAATATAACATGGGTATGATTTTAATAACACATGATTTAGGAGTTGTAGCTGAAGTAGCTGACAATATTGGTGTCATGTATGGAGGACATCTTGTTGAATACTCAACAAAGATGAACATCTACAAAGATCCAAAACATCCCTATACAGTAGCATTACTCGAATCAATTCCAAACACGGACATAAACGACAGGCAATTGAACTTTATAAAAGGATATCCACCTGATCTAATGTCAGTTCCTGAAGGTTGTAGATTTTCAGATCGATGCCCAAAAGTCATGGACATTTGTAAGAAAAGTATTCCACCCGATATATTTATTGAAGAAAATAGGCTTGTTAAGTGTTGGCTTTATGAAGAGAGAGGTGCTAAAAGTGGAAACAATAATTAAAGCACAAAGTCTTACCAAACATTTTCCAGTAAAAGAACCTCTTTTGAAGAAACTGTTTACTAAAGAAAGGAAATTCGTGCATGCCGTGAATGGGATCGATTTTAGTATTATGGAAAATCAAACACTCGGACTGGTTGGTGAATCAGGTAGTGGCAAAACTACTACTGGCCGATTATGTTTAAGATTACTGAATGCCACCAGTGGAGAAGTTAGCTATCTTGGGAAAAACATTTTTGAGCTGGACAAAGAGTCAATGAGAAGATTGAGAAAGGAAATTCAAATCATTTTTCAGGATCCTCTGGCAGCCCTTAATCCCTATATGAAAGTAGGGGAAGCTGTCAAACATCCTCTGGATATTCACAGAATAGGAACACCGAAACAACGATATGAAAGTGTACTTGAAATGCTAACAAAGGTCAATCTGGAACCTGCTGAAGATTTTTACAGTAGATATCCAAGAGAATTATCTGGAGGACAACGGCAGAGAATAGTTATAGCAAGAGCGTTAATTACGGAACCAAAATTTGTGGTTGCAGATGAAGCCGTTGCAATGCTCGATGTTTCAGTTAGATCTCAACTACTTGAACTAATGATTCAGCTAAAAAGTGAGATGAATCTTACGTACTTGTTTATTACCCATGATCTGGCTACCACCAAATACATATGTGACAAAATTGCTGTAATGTATCTGGGCAGCATAGTTGAAACAGGGTCTTTTGAAGAGATTTATACCAGTCCCAAACATCCTTACACAAAGGCGTTGATTTCTGCTGTACCGGAACCGGATCCTGAAAAAGAAAAGGAAAAAATCATACCCGGTGGCGAGGTTCCAAATCCAATTGATTTACCTGCTGGATGTCCATTTCATCCAAGATGTTCGGAAGTAACGGAAATTTGTAGAAGGGAATTTCCAGATACTATAAGAATAAGTGATACCAGAACTGTCAGCTGTCATCTATTTAAAAACGCCTGAGTTTAGCCTGTCCAGGTGGTCAAGTCAATCGTTGCCAGACTGATAAGATTTAGCGCAAGCATTATCATACATGTAACTGAATAAACAATCATAGGAACAAATATCCAGTATTTTCTATCTTCAATTCTGTTGATTATTAGTTTGATAATAATATTCATTCCAAATAATAATCCAAGCACGATCACATATTCAAAACCATAAAAGTAAAATGGCACATCATTTATCTGGTTAATGCTGTAAAACGCGTTGGCGCTTTCTTCCCAGTAAGGCCAGGGTTCGTATATAATTCGCGAAAGAATATAAAATACTGAAGTTAAAAGGATGCCGGGGGTCATAAGTTTTAATGAAGGTCGATATCTTGAAAATAGATAAAGTCCGAGAATTATACCTGAAAGGTGAACTATGTCGTAGGTAATTTGCAAAATATAAAGATGATCTGAGGGATTTAGTGTGGCAAGTGTTGCTATGAAAGAAACCCCAACAGTACCCATGGTTCCCTGTTTCAACCATTCAACGTCAAAGATTAATCCAAACCATCCCATGAACAAAACAAAATAACAGATATAGATCAGGTTGTGAAGGTTGTTTGTTGAATTGTAAATGTATGTTCCATCACTTTTTACCGTTACAGAAAAATCAAAAAGATCAAGATCAAAATGCTGATTACTTCCTTCGTAACCGGTTATTCTCCATTCCTGCAACCAGCCATCCCAGGTTATATAGAAAAACATGGTGAATAACCATATTACAAGAAAAATCCAGCCAATTCTTCGCTCTCTTAAATTGGGATTTAGCTTCATTCTATCCTCCGAAATTAAAAGCCTATTATTATTCCACCTTCTCCTGCATATGTCCCCATGGTTGGACCCATACCATTAATAATAATCTCTTTAGGATTAAAACGACTAAGAATTTCTTTTTTGAAGAATTCTGCATCTTCAATGTTGTCCACGTGCGTAATACCGAATATCTTTTTCTCTTTTATTCCAGGCACTTCTTCAATAATTTTAAGAGTTTCACTTAAAAATTTCTTTGTACCCCTGACTTTCTTAAGAATATGAACCTCTCCTTTAACCCCATGAAGCACCACTTTTACGTTCAACAATTTCGCCAGTCCACCCTTGAATTTACTGAGACGACCGCCTTTTACAATATTTTCAAGGGTATGAAGAAGTATAAGTATTGTAACCTTTTCCCGAAATTTCTTGAGATAATCGAGAATATTTTCAAGGTTTTCCCCTTTTTCTGCCATTCGTGCGCATTGTAAGACCTGAATTCCATGAGAAAGAGAACCTGATAGGGTATCAAAAACAGTTGCTGGATTGTCTGCAAGTTGATTCCCTATACTGGCTGATTGATATGTTCCGCTCAATTTCGATGAAATTGTTAAACATAATATTTGGTCTCCATTTTTTGCAAGTTTCTTAAAGGTTTCTTCAAATGCTGCAGGTGTTGGCTGGGAAGTTTTGGGCAGGTCGCTGGAGTTTCTCATCTTTTCCCAAAAAAGCTCGGGGGTAATGTTCTTCCCCTCCGTATATTCCGTTCCATCAATGTTTACTGTTAGAGGTACAACCTTAATATCATGTTTTTCGATATATTTTAGAGGTAGATCACAGGAACTGTCCGTAACAACTTTTATCATGAAAGCCCCTCCCAAAAAGGTTAATTTTTATTCTTTTCTTTTAAGATTACATCATTTTCTGCTTTGTTTATATATCCTCCGCCGCCTGGAGTCTCTATATGTATTATGTCACCTTTTTTCAAAAATCGGTGGAACTTTCCAGGGAGTATTTCTAAAATTTTTCCTGATTGTAGTTTGTTAACACCCTTACTCCCGTTGTTACCACCCTTTAATCCATATGGTTCAAAAAATCTTCTTTCCGAAAGCAATGTGATTTCTGCATCACATAATACTTCAATCTCTCTTATAATACCATCACCACCTCTGTTAATTCCATCTCCACCACTTCCCTTACGAATACCATATTTCTTAACCCTCAGCGGATATTCAAACTCTATGGCTTCTATAGGTGTGTTCATTGTGTTGGTCATATGCGAGTGAATGCCACTCTCGCCATCTTCAAATTTGGAAGCTCCATTACCTCCACCGATAGTTTCATAGTAGGTGAAACTTTCATTTTTTGAGTTATCATAACCACCGATGGAAAGATTGTTCATGGTCCCCTGACTCGCAGCTGGAATAACATCGGGAATGGCTTTTGATAGTGCACCAAGCAAAACATCAACAATGCGCTGAGAGGTTTCTACATTACCACCCGCGACCGCGCAGGGGTATTTAGCGTCAACAACCGTTCCTTCAGGGATAATGGTCTTAATTGGCCGGAGACATCCCGCATTTGTGGGAATGTCTTCTTCTGTTAAGGATCTGAATACATAAAGAACAGCAGACAGAGTAATTGCTTTGACTGCGTTTATACTACCCTTCACCTGAGCGTGACTGTCACTAAAATCAACAATCACTTCATCATTTGTTATGTTTATTCTGGCATTTATATTTATTTCTTTGGTATCAAATCCATCGTCATCCATATACTCTTCAAAAGAATATTCTCCATCGGGTATCATCTGTATTGTTTTTTTCATTATGTCTTCAGAATATTCGATGAGTCTTCTTGAAAGCAATAACATTCTGTTTTTCCCATATAAATTTGAGATTTCTTTAAGCCTTTTAATACCGGTCAAATTTGCCATAATCTGTGCTTCGAAATCGCCCTGTCTTTCAGTGGGAGTCCTAACATTAGAAATAACAAGATTCAAAATATCTCTTTGTACTTTTCCCTTCTTTATTATCTTTGTTGGTGGTATTATCATTCCCTCTTGAAAAATTGTGGTTGATAAAGGCATTGAACCTGCCGAAATACCTCCTATGTCTGCGTGATGCGCTCTGTTTGCAACGTAAAATAAAATTTCGTCATCAATAACCACCGGAGCAACCATTGTTATATCCGGAAGATGAGTACCACCCATAAAAGGATTGTTTACAAAAGCCATATCACCTTCATCCAGTGATAGTTCTGAAATAACAGATTTAACAGATAGTGGCATGGAGCCTAAATGAACCGGAATGTGAGCTGCCTGAGCTATCATATCTCCATTCCTGTCAAAGACAGCGCAAGAATGATCCTTTCTCTCTTTAATGTTTGGGGAAAAAGCGGTCTTAAAAAGTGCAACACCCATTTCTTCGGCTATTGATGAAAATTTATTCTTAAATATCTCTAAGGCAACTGGATTGACATTTTTCATCAAGAGGAATCACCTTCAAATGTAATAACCAGATTTCTGTACTGATCGACCTCTACAATCGCTCCTGGAGGAACCACAGTAGTTGATGAATATTCAAGAAAAACCGCAGGTCCTTTAATTTTGTTTCCATAGTTAAGTGAATTCCGTAAATACAGGCCTGTATTATAAGTTTTTCCATAAAATATGGCATTGCTTTCACCTAAAAGTGCATTTTTCGGATTGGCTGATTTTTTTGTTTTACATGGCACAATTTCTGGTTTTTCTGCAACTGCTTTTGTTCTAACTCTTATATTAACAATTTCAACATCTTTATCCTTGCTGGAGTAACCATACATCTTTTTGTGTTCTTCGTGAAATCTGTCAATAAAATCCTTGCTGAAAGGAACAACTATTTCGTAGGATTGACCTTTATATCTGATATCCAGAAAACGTTCAACAAAAGAATTGGTTTTTTCGGTTAAATCCTTTTCGAAATCTTCCATAGCCTTTTTTTCTACCGGATCAAACAGCTTTTCAATCTCCTTAAATGAAATATCTTTATAACGCATTACAGTCAGGGAATAATCATGAATAATATCTGCAACCAGCATTCCAAAGGCAGAAAGAACACCTGGATTTTCAGGAACTATTATCCTGGGAATGTTAAGCTGTTTCGCAAGGAATACAGCATGCATTGCTCCTGCACCACCAAAGGTAACCAGTGTAAATTCAGAAGGATCATATCCACGTTCAACCGAAATCTTTCTAATTGCTCTTTCCATGGTTGCATTTGCAACGTCACAGATTCCTTCTGCTATTTCAACAGGTTCAAGTTGTGCTTTTTCCGCAATGTCTTTCATCGGTTCTTTTAGTCGATCGCCATAAAGTTTAAATTCACCACCCAGTAATTTGTTTTCTGGCAATCTTCCAAGGAAAAGGTTGGCATCTGTTACCGTTAAATCTTTTCCTTTTCCATAACATACCGGGCCGGGATCAGCGCCAGCACTTTCAGGGCCAACCTTAAGCGCTCCGCCTTTATCTATCTTTGCTATTGAACCACCACCCGCACCAACAGTATGAATATCAATTACAGGTGTCTTTACTACAAATGGAGAGATTTTTGTTTCAACCCTGAACGGTATTTTGCCGTTTACAAGGGCAACATCAGTTGAGGTGCCACCCATATCAAAGGTGATTATTTTTTCGTATCCCGCTGCTCTGGATAATTCATAGGCTCCCACAACACCTCCAGCAGGACCTGAAAGTAATGTTCTAACGGGGAAATTCGAAGCTGACTCAGCATTCAATCTGCCACCATTGGATTGCATGATGGAAAGGTTTCCGGTTAGGGGAAAATTCTTTATTTTTGAGATATATTGTTTCATAACAGGTGAAACATAAGCGTTTACAAATGTCGTAGAGGTTCGTTCATATTCTCTGAATTCGGGCAAAACATTGCAGGAGAGTGAGTAATCAATATCATTTTCTTTTAGAATTTTTCCAATGTATCTTTCATGTGCTTGATTAAGAAAGGAGAAAAGTAAGACGACCGCAACAGAATCTATGCCACTGTTTTTTATTTCATCTACAGTGTTCAATATTTCATTTATATCAAGGGACTCAATTTCATTACCCTGTGAGTCGATTCTACCCTTTATGCCATATCTGAGTTCAGAAGGTACTGGAATGAGAGGCCTTCTGTAATGAAGATCATATAAACGTTCTCTTGTTTGTCTTCCAATCTCAATGACATCTTCAAATCCTTTGTTGACTATCAGTGCAGTTTTTGCTCCTTTACGTTCCAGAATAGCGTTTATGGCCACAGTTGAGCCATGAACAATATAGCTTTCTTCGTTCGTTATGGTGTTAATGCCATTGAGAACAGCATTTGAGGGATCTTCCGATGAAGATAGCACTTTAAGCGCTTTCATTTTACCTGATTGTAAATAAACAAAATCGGTGAACGTGCCACCGGTATCCACACTGATAAGCAAAGAATACACCCCTTATAAATAACTTTAAACAATTTTATCATAGTGATATTGCTGTACATCTTAAAATGACGGCATCAATTTGTTACGTTATAATATTACTGGAGGTGTAATATATGACGTCAGAACACAGAATAGAAATGTTAGAATCGGAAATCAAAAAAGTACTGGCACAGGCGTTAAGAGAATACAAAGATGACGATCTCAATCCCGTTGAAATTTCTTTTGTAAGGGTAAAACTATCCGGAGACAAGAGCTATGCAGATGTTTTTGTAAGCACACTTGGAAGTGAAGAACACAAAGAGAAAATAGTTGAACGATTAAAAGAAAATAAGGGTTACTTTAGAACTGCAATAGCGAAGAATATTAGACTGTTTAAAGCACCGGAGATAAGATTCAAAAAAGACATTGGACTGGAAGCGAGCATGAGAGTTTCACAACTTTTGAAACAAATAGAAGAGGAGAGAAAAGAAAGAGAGGAAAATGAAGAATCCTAAAGGTTTCCTGTTTATAGACAAACATACGGGAGTTACTTCGCACGATGTTGTTGACATTTTGAGAAAAAGATTTGAGATTGAAAGGGTTGGGCACTCAGGAACACTGGATCCCTTTGCAAGTGGACTGTTAATCCTCGGAATAGGAAAAGCTACCAGACTGCTGGAGTATTTTAAAGATCTGGATAAAGAATACACAGTAAAAATGAAACTTGGTATCATAACAAATAGTTTTGATAGTGATGGAGAAATTGCGGAAAAGAGAGACGCTTTAAATATCTCAGAAAATGACGTAAAGGATGCAATAAATAGTTTTCTGGGTGAATACATGCAGGTTCCACCTGCGTACTCCGCTCGCAGATATAAAGGTGAGCGACTTTATAACCTTGCAAGGAAGGGAAAAATCATCAACCTTCCTCCAAAAAAAGTTGAGATAAAACATATAAGAAATATTGAGTTTGATAATGATGAAAAAATTGCCAGTTTTACAGTCGGCGTTTCTTCTGGAACATACATACGATCATTGGTCATGGATATTGGGTACAAACTTGGTTGCGGGGCTCATGCAATATATCTAAGAAGGACAAGAATAGGAATATTTAGTGTTGAGAATTCGAAGAGAACAGAGGACATTTCAGATAACGATGTAATTCGACCTGCTGAAGCCATGAGGTTTATTCCCGCATTGTATTTAACAGAAGAATCATCGAAAAAAGTCTTAAACGGTTCACAGATATGGCTTGACGATGTGGCGGGTGTTGAAGGTCATTTTAATAAAGACAACATGTTAAGACTAATATCACCTTCAGATGAATTGCTTGTAATAGCAGAATCAGAGGTTAGTTCAAAATTTCTCAAAACCTTGATAAGAAACAATGAAAGAAGAAGAATAGCAAAATTGAGAAAAGTAATTGGTGATAGTTAATGTTTGTTTCGTGTATAGGAAACTTTGACGGTGTACATATAGGACACCGTAAAATTATGAATGAGACGGCTCAAATTGTCAAAAAGGAAGGTTTTGTCAGCAAGGCATTAACAATAAATTATCCCTGGGGTTATTTCTTTGAAAATTTCCCGGGACTTATATATCCCATCTCACAACGTATAGAACTTATAAAATCAACCGGAATTGAAGATGTTCAGATACTTGATTTAAAGGAAATAAAAGATTTATCACCTGAAGTTTTTTTCAAGCTGCTTCTGGAAAAGGGAGTAAAAGCAGTCGTTGTTGGTGATGATTTTACCTTCGGTCGAAATGCAGCAGGAGATATTGAAACCCTTAAGATGCTTTCAAAAAGACATTCCGTCAAATTGAAAGTGATACAGGGTGTTAAATATGACGGTAAGAGGGTAAGCAGTAGCTGGATAAGAGAAACTATATCCAGAGGTGAAGTGGAACTAACAAACAGTCTTCTTGGAGATAATTACAAAATTTATGGAAGGGTGTACAGAGATAAAAATCTTGGTAATGTTCTTGGATTTCCAACAGCCAACATAAAAAGAGGTGAAGGTAATCTGGTTAACCCAAAACCGGGTGTTTACATTGTCAGTTCTTGTATTGATGGTGTAAGATATTATGGTTTAATGAATGCCGGTTACAGACCAACCATAAATTATTCAGAAAAGATGAAGTACGAGGTTTATTTTCTTAATTTTTCTGGTTCTTTGTATGAAAGACAACTTTCAATAAAATTCCACAGATTCCTCAGACCGGAATTGAAGTTTGATTCTGTTGAAAGACTCGTTAAAGAAATTAAGAGAGACGAAAAAATTGCCAGAAGTTGGATTATGAGTCCTCAAGGAAAAATCAAAGATGGGCTGTAAAAAAGTCAGAAATCTCTTTGAAGAATGCTTCCTTATTGTTCTTATCTTCGAATAGTTCATGTTTGCCCTTTTCAAAGGAAACAAGTTTCTTATCTTCGATGTTTAGATTATTATGAAATTCGTCAATGGCTTTAGTAGAAATCACGTTATCTTCTTTACCGTATAAGAATAGGACCGGTGAATCTATACTGTTAAGCTCTTTCCAGGCTTCAATAATATTTCTGTTCATTTCAGAAAAAAGCTTTAATGAAATGCGATCGTGAACCCTGGGATCTTCTCTATAACTTTTTACAGCGTCAGGATTGCTGGAAAGGTCTTCAGGATTAATTCTGTTACCCATTGTCATCCAGGGGAACAAAAAAACAAGGGGTTTGATGATGTAAAATAAAATCCCAAGCTGCTTTTTGAAATCCTGAAGCGCGGGAGCGCTAACAGCGGCAGCATTAAAAGTTTCACCATTTTTTTCGAGGTATCTCAGGCCTATCAATCCACCAAGACTGTGACCGAAAAGGAAAACAGGCAACTCTGGATTTTCCGTTTTGGCTGTGCGGATCATTTTTTCACATGTTTGGAAAAATTCATCAAATTTCTTTACATGTCCTCTCTTACCCTCATCATCTCCATGACCGGAAAGGTCCATGGAATATACCTGAAAACCTTTATCATTTAAGAATTGGGCAAGGTTCCCATATCGTCCGGAATGCTCACCGAGTCCATGAATAACGATCACACATCCTTTTTTCTCTCCTTCAGATGTCCACTTTCGAATGTACTTGGTCATAATTTTCCTCCATAAACATAGAAAGATGTAACAATTTTTAGTTACATGTATTGTAATATATTTTTTCTATTTTTCAAAAAAAATTTTTGAACTACTTAATAATAGCCTTCATAAATGATTCAGCGGCGGTTGCGTTGGATTGAGGGTTATAACCACCTTCCTGTATCAAAATCATTGGTAGATTCAGATTGTCAAAGAATTTGCCAATCGCGTAAAGATCGTCATCTGTAAGGCTGAAAATATTGTAGGGATCATCCTTGTGGATATCCAGTCCCAGTGAAACGAACAGAGCTGATGGAGAATAATCATCTATCTCTTCGTACGCCTTTTCAAGTGTTTTCATATAGGTTTCTCCAGTTGTTTTACCGGGTAGGGGGAAGTTAAAATTATATCCCTTTCCTTCATCTTCACCTATCTCCCATTCAAAACCGCTTATCCACGGGTAGAAAAGCTCGGGGGTTCCGTGAATGGAAACAAATAACACCGTTGGATCACGATAGAAAATATCCTGGGTGCCATTTCCATGATGAACGTCTATATCAATAATAGCAACATTTGATTTAGTATGCTTTTGATAAAATTTTGCCGATATGGCAGCATTGTTGAAATAACAATAACCACCACCAAAGGATTGTGATGCGTGATGTCCCGGTGGTCTGCATAGTGCGTATGTAACTTTTTCTCTTCCTTTCAATACCTCTTCAGTAGCTGTAAGAGCAGTTGAAACTGAAGAAAGCCCTATATCGTAACAGCTGTTTGTGATGGGTGTTCCTGTATCAAAAATCCTGTCGTAACCGAATACTTCGGGAAAATACTCGTGTCCGGGTGCTGTCTTTTCTGATTTGTCTTTCAACCATTTGACATATTCAACATCATGGGCCAGATAAACATGAGAGGAGCTGTATTTTCGTGGTTTATCAAATTCAACGCCCAGAGAATTCTCCAACCTATCCTTGATAAAATCAATTCGTTCAGGTTTGTCGGGATTCTCAATCCAGTAGCCATTGTCAATTTCCTTTTTTGGTGTGTGAAGTCTGTGTCGTTCATCGTAGAAAAACTTCATAGCAGGACCTCCATTGCATAATTATTTTAGACACATTATATCACCTATAAACCATTTTGACATAAAAAAACCTCCCGCGAAGGGAGGTTTGTTATTAATTGAGTCGATTAATAGACTTGAAACTCGTAATTATAGAATATTCCACTAGTAATATTTTCACCAAAATCATCTATTGTTTCAGATGCACTATCTGTTGCAGAGCTTAAAACATCTTGGACTGCTGATAAAGTAACATTTCCCGTTGCACCAACAGTAACTTGATATGAGCCATCGGTTAAAGTATATCCTAAACCATATGCGCTTTCATCGATATCTCGGCCTAACTGGCTAAAAGCGGTAGGTACAGCATCATTTACATATACGTAATTTTCAAAAGATGAGGCAAGAGCTTGTAAATCTTGAGCAACTTTTGTCGCTCTTGCTTTCCTTATAGCATTTAATGCAACAGGTGTTATTGTTGCTATCAGTGCGGCCATGACTGCGAGAACGATTAGTAACTCAACCAGTGAAAAACCTTTTTTTCTTCTTATCATATTATCCCTCCTATAGGATGTTTAGTATCTATATTTATATATGCAATATTGTGCCAGTTTTCTATCAAATATTTAATAATATTCTAAAAGACTAATAAAAGCCTTTGCGAATTTTATTGAAAATAATCTAAAATCTAAAAATTGAAATCTATTTCCATTTAACCTATTTATTGTGAATTCAATTTCCGGAGTCAATATGATGTTATTATTATTGAATAATAAAGACTATCTAATGGCGCTATAGCTGGATTATCTGTCCTAGTATATGATAATTGACCCATATAAAAGTAACCTCTTGAGTCAGAAATAATCTTATATTCTTCGTTTGCATACTTAATATCTGGTAGGATTTCACAGACTGTTTTTGTGCTAACATCTGTTCCGGTATATATTGAACATACGTAAATAGTTCCTGAACCTGTATCGAAAATTCTTAGCTTATAATCTTCTGTCCTGTTGTTAATATAATTATAAATGTCTTGAGTTTTCTCAATATTTTTCAGCCCGTCAATCATTATTATGTTCTGAGCAGTTTCAGCAAGACTTTTAAGGTTTCTTGCGACCTTTACAGCTTTTGATTTACGTATTGCATTCATTCCTATGGGAATCATCACAGCGATTAGCGCTGCCATAACTGAAAGAACGATAAGTAATTCAACCAGAGAAAAACCCTTATTTTTCATTACTGCCCCCGGAAAATATCAAAAATATAAAGCTCAACAAAAATAAATATAAAAAATAACAAAATCGATATATGTGATTAGTATACCAGAAAATGGTAAAATCAAACAAGAACCCGGAGGGAGGGATTTTATGAATTCTGATAACAAATTGAAATTTACTTCTTCAACCGCTTATGATCTTTTATTCAGCATGGCCAGGATCAATTGTCATGAATTGTTTAACAAAACCTATACCTACCCTAAATACAAAGGAAAATTGCATCCTGATGATGAACTGGAACTGTGGGTAAAGGAACAAAGGCAAAATTTGCCTGACTGGATAAAAGCTTTGATAAACAGATTTTTCAATTGCGAAACATTTTTTGGTGCTTCCTGCATGATATACATAGAAAATAACGAACTAAAAACAGCAAGAGAATTTATCGATTTCATGAAAAAGATACCTGCAAAGGATATTTTGAAGTACTTTCTTTACAGCGGTTTTGGAGCAGAGATGGATGAAAAGGATCCCGCATCTTTGGATAGACTTGTGAATCGACTAACATCAGATGAAAAGGAAACCCTCATCTTTATCACAGAAAAAACTATTCACTCTGCATCAGAAAAAGCAAATCTACTTGATTTCTTCGATGACCCGGAACAAATGAAGGAAGACTATATTTCTTGTCTTGAATGGTTCTACGAGAATGTCTTTGCCGATCTGGAGGATAACATTAAACAGAACAACGAAGAAAAACTCGAAGAATTGAAGCGAAGAGTACCGACGGATGCAAAAACAGCGGTAGAAAAGTTATCTTTAAGTTCATCAGAAAAAGTTAAAAATGAAACAATTTACCTTGGTGCTTCGTATTATCTTGGAATTATGGCAGCGAGCGCTACGTTGCAACTGGATAAAAAAGGGCATGCCTTTGTTATTGGTTATGACAGAATGGAATTTATGGATATCGAAGAATCCGAAACAGAGAGCTGTGCACAGGTGTTTGAAGCGATGGGACACCCTGAACGGATAAGAATTTTGAGAGAACTGTTTAAAGGGAAAACAACTGTAACCAAACTTGCAAAGAAACTGAAGTTAACAACCAGAGAAGTTCATGTCCATATAAATCAGTTGACAAGGTCGGGATTGGTAAAAAGTGAATTGGAAGATGATATGAAGCATTCACTTTATTGTGATAAAAAAATTATTAGAGAAAAGGCAAGCAGTGCGCTTGAGAGATTGTTAACAGACGAACAATGATTGCCATTCAATCAAGAAATTTTTGTATTTCGACAGTATAGCCTGAAGGGTCTCTTGTAAAAAAGTGATAGATTTTGAATTCTTCGTTCAAAACAGGTTTATGAGGAACCCTGTATCCTCTTTCTATCAGTTTCTGATAGGCACCATCAACATTATCTGACAATAATGTTATGATTGGTGATTTATTTTTAGTAGTTATGTTCATATGAATGCAAAAACCAAGAGCTCCGCCTCCGGGCACGCTGAAAATTCTGCATTTTCCCTGATCTTTGATCAATTCAAGTTCAAGTATACCTTCATAAAACGCTGTTGTTTTTTCAAGATCATCGGTTCCATAGAAATTGATCAGACCCTGCCATTTCATGATTCCACCTCCAGGTTATTCTCAATACAATTATAACAACTGGAATAAATCGAAATACAAAAAGATTTGTTTCATTGTGAAAAGGGCTTTAGCTTGACATTTACAGATGTCATATGATATTATCGATTTTAATGATGACCACCGGTCATTATAGGAGTGAGAATTTTGCCCATTGTCTATGATGATTCAACAAAAAGAAAAAAGAAGAATGAAATAATAGATGCAGCAGAACGGGTGTTTTTCTTCAAGGGATATACAAACACCTCTATGAGTGATATCGCTCTGGAAGCAGAAATAGCCAAGGGGACACTTTACATCTATTTTCAAACAAAAAGAGATCTTTATTATGCTGTCGGAAATAGGGCTCTTGATATTCTGGTAAAGAAATTCTCAAATATTGCAAATTCAAGAAATTATGAAAATGGCATTGAAAAGGTACTTGCACTCGCAAGAACATATATATCCTTTGCAGGAGATTACCCAAATTACCATAAATTTCTGATTGATTACCACGCGGAACCTGTAAATTTCAAAGAATCTAACTCAAGTGTTATTGCCGCGTACATGAAAAGTGGACGTATCTGTAAATACTTGTTGAAATGCATTAAAGAAGGTGTAGAAGACGGATCAATAAGAAATGATATTAAACCAACACATCTATCGGTGCTTTTATGGTGTAAAACGGTAGGTATGATAGAACTGTCGAAGCTCAAAGAACCCATATTTAAAGATTTTGCTAAAATCGATGCGGACAGTCTTATTGATATGTATATTGAACTGGAAAGGCAGCTTATTAGTTCGTAAATTTTTTTGGTCTTATGGTGACCGTTAGTCATTATAAAAGGGGGTACATTCAGCCATGAATAACGTAGTAATTACCGGTATAGGAACGATAAATTCTGTCGCCACAAATATAGACGAATTCACTAAATCCTTGAAGGAAATGAATGTTGGCATTGACAAAATAAAACAATTCAATGCTGAAAACCACAAGGCGCAAATTGCAGGAGAGATTAAAAAGGAATTATCAGAGATTATAGATTTAGGAAGGGCATCAAAAAGATATGATAGGGTTTTAAAACTTGCTTTGATAGCTGCAAAGGAAGCAATTGAAGATTCTGAACTTGATGAAAATGGTAACTGGAAAGAATATGCCGCTGTCACTATAAGTTCAGGTATTGGAGGGTTTAAAACCTTATTCGCAGAGAGTAAAAAGTATTTTGATAACGGTCCAAAGACAGTGAGTCCCTTTCTTATTCCAATGATGATTCCGGATATGGTATCAGGGATTGTTGCCATTCACCATGGACTCAGGGGACCAAATGTTTCTGTAATTAGCGCCTGTGCTTCATCGCTTCATGCCATTGCCCTTTCTTCAATGTTAATACGTCATGGCTATGTTGATGTTGTAATAACCGGTGGTGCAGAGGCTTCCATCAATGAACTGGCGATTGCAGCTTTTTCCAATATGAGAGCACTATCTTCAAATAACGACAACCCTGAACAAGCAAGCAGACCCTTTGACAAAGAACGGGATGGTTTCGTAATGTCTGAAGGAGCGGGTGTTCTGGTTCTTGAGTCAGAAGAACATGCAAAAGAAAGAAAAGCAGATATCTACGGACATATTAAAGGTTTTGGAATGTCAGGTGACGCATATCATATCAGTGCCACCGAACCAACTGGAAAAGGTGCAGCGATATGTATGAATAAATGCCTGGAAGATTCAAAAGCAAAACCTGAAGAAATTGATCTAATAAACTGTCATGCGACCGGTACACCCACAGGAGATAAATCAGAACTGCTCGCTATCAAAAAAGTATTTGGTGAATACTCAAATAAACCTTATGTTCAGTCAACAAAGTCACTGATCGGTCATTCACTGGGAGCTGCGGGTGCCATTGAATTGATCGCAAGCATATTGGAGAGCAAAAACTCATTTATTCATGGGATGCCTTCATTGAAAAACATTGATGAACAAATGGAAGGAATAAAATTTGCACCAAAAACCATAAACGAGAAAACAACGAAAATACTAAAAAATTCTTTTGGTTTCGGTGGACATAATGTTTCAGTTTTATATTCTTCTAAATGAGCTGAGAGGAATGAACTTATGGAAATTAATGAAATAATGTCGGTTTTGCCACACAGATATCCCTTCCTTTTTGTAGACAGGGTTATTGAAGTAGATGAAAAAAAGATAGTTGCAATGAAAAACGTCAGTATTAATGAACCTTATCTGAGAGGTCATTTTCCTTCATACCCTATGGTACCTGGAGTGATTCAGATTGAAGGTATTGCACAGTGCGCAGGAATAATGCTTATGAAAAATATAAAGCAGAAGGTTTTGCCATTGTTCCTTGGAATAGAAAAAGCCAAATTTCGTTCAAGCGTATTTCCTGGAGATCAAATAATCTACAGAGTTAATTTGAATGGGTCAAAGCTAAATATATATAAACTGGCGGGTACTGTTGAAGTTAACGAGAACGTATGTACTGAAGCGACAATAACAGTAGGATACAAATTATTGGAGGATAAAAATGATCATTAAAACGAGATTGACAGAGATGCTGGATATTGATTTTCCGATAATTGAAGGCGGAATGGCATGGGTAGGAACGCCCAAACTCGCCGCTGAAATTTCAGAGTGCGGAGCTCTTGGAACAATAGGTACAGGAAGCCGTGGACCGGAAGAAGTGAGACAGGAAATAAGAGAAATAAGAGAATTAACAAATAAACCCTTTGCTGTAAACCTGATAATGCTCAATCCACATTTTGACAAACTAATTGAAGTGGTGATAGATGAAAATGTACCTGTTGTTATATTGGCTGCCGGTAATCCTGGAAAATACATAGAAAAATTAAAGGAAGGCAAAGTTAAGGTATTCACTGTTGTCTCCTCTGACAGCCTGGCAAAAAGGTGTGAAAATTATGGAGCTGATGCTGTAATAGGAGAAGGAATGGAATGTGGAGGACATATAGGTGATGTAACAACGCTGGTTTTAGTACAAAAACTGTTAAATACGGTAAGTGTTCCCGTTATAGCAGCCGGGGGTATTGGCTCGGGTGTAGCAATTGCAGGTCTGCTTGCCATGGGTGTAGAAGGTGTACAGCTGGGAACAGCGTTTATCACGACGAGAGAATGTGAAGCCCATGAGAAATACAAACAACGCATTATTAAATCAAATATTCGAGGTACCATAATAACAGGCAAATCACTCGGTCATCCGGTTCGTGTACTTAAAACGGGTTTTGCCAGGAAAGTAAAAGAAGCTGAATTTTCTTCTCCAGAGGATGTTGAAAAAATGCTAATTAGGAGCCTTGAAAAGGCTTGCAAAAATGGAGACGAGCAAAATGGATCATTTATGTCAGGACAAACAGCAGGGTTAATAAACGAAGTTACAACAGTTGAGGAACTTCTAAATGCATTAATGAGCGAAGCAAAAAACAGTTTAAAAAGAAGTTTTAAGAAATTTGGAATTACATAATTAATCCGGGGGTGAAATAATGAAAGCCTTTGTATTTCCAGGTCAGGGTACACAGTTTTCAGGTATGGGTAAAGAATTGATTGAATCAAATCCAGAATATAAAGAATACTTCAATATTGCGGAAAAAGAAACAGGTATAGATTTTGAAAAGATTATCTATGAGGGAAGTGAAGAAGAACTAACAAGGACAGAAAACGCTCAACCCGCAATTATGATTGTTAGTTACATTGCTTATAAATATATAACGGAGAAAAAAATGATTAATCCAGATGTTGTTTCAGGACATTCACTTGGCGAATGGACAGCACTGGTTGCGTCAGGAGTAATCAATTTTAAGGATGCAATAAGACTGGTGAGAAAAAGAGGCGAATATATGAATCAGGCTGGTAAAACAAAAACCGGACTTATGGCAGCTGTTATAGGACTTAAAAAAAGTGCTATTAATAGAATCATAAAAGGTTACGATAACGTCTTTATTGCTAATATTAATTCTCCGGAACAAATTGTCATAAGTGGCAAATACGAAGATGTAGAAATGTGTATTCCTCCATTAAGTAGAGCAGGTGCAAAAAGAGTAATACCATTGAAAGTGTCCGGAGCTTTTCATACAGTGCTGATGAAATCTGCTGCAAAAAAACTGGAGAAAGATTTATCAAATGTGGATTTTAAATCTCCAAAAACTCCAGTCGTTCAAAATGTTACTGCAGATTATGAATACAATCCTGAGAATATTAAAAACAATCTACTAATGCAGATAACACATCCCGTTAGATGGTCAGAATCTATTTTGAAAATGCGTGAAAAAGGGGTAACTGCTTTTGTTGAAGTGGGGTTTAAAACTGTTTTAACGAAATTAATAAAGAAAATAGACAATAGCAGTGTTTGCGAAAGTTTTTTGCAGTTAATCAAAGCAGCATGATCAGGTGCTGCTCTTTAAATTCAAAATGTGAAGGAGGATTATTATGGAAAGAAAGGATATCTTTAATAGGGTAAAAAAGATAGTGGCGGAAAATCTTAGCGTAGACGAAACTGAAATAACTGAAAAGACAACCTTTGTAGAAGATCTGGGTGCTGATTCTCTTGATCTTGTAGATTTAGTAATGGCACTGGAGAACGAGATGGGAATTTCCATTGAAGATGAAAAACTGAGTGAACTTTCAACAGTTAGTGACGTAATAGAGTTGATTGAATCTGAAAAAGACAAAGTGGATAACTAATTTCAATATCATTGTCCGATAATTTATAAAAAAATATGTGAATAATCAGCAACTATAATATCTCCTGCAATTTAAACTCCCTCTATAAGGCTTCACTAATATTGGTGAAGCCTATCATTTTGAGATTGACCAGGGTATGGTTTTTATATGCACCTGTTTTATGCTAAAATAATCAAAATATCTATAAAGGAGAATTTCCAATGTTTGAAGGGAAATTAGTCAGGCTTAGAGCTTACAGAAAAGAGGACATGGATGAAGCGTATAAACTGGTAAATGATCCAGAGGTTAGAGGATTTCTAAATCCCGGTATACCCTATCCTTTAAAACGCGAGGAAGAAGACAAATTTTATGAAAGTTTAAGTTCTTCAAAGGATACTTACAGTTTTGCCATTGAACGACTGGATGATAAAAGATATTTAGGTGGTTGCGGTGTAAACCAGGTTAACTGGAAAAACAGTACTTGCTGTGTCGGTATATTTCTTGGCAAGCCATACTGGGCGTTTGGCTATGGAACTGAAGCAATGAAAATACTGACTGATTTTATCTTTAAAGAAATGAACATCAATAAAATATTTCTTAGCGTTTATTCCTTTAATGAAAGAGCGATAAAAAGCTATGAAAAGTTGGGATTTAAAGTAGAAGGAAGATTAAGGGAACATATCTTCCGTTTTGGAAAGTATCATGATGAAATAATAATGGGCATTTTACGAAGTGAATATCAATGATTGTTTTCAACAGCTTTTTTTGCTAGTTTATCTGCAAGTTCGTTGTATGTAATTCCACTATGAGCAGGTTCTTTGTGCCATAATATTTTAATTTTCTTCGAATACTCGTCCATATTGTTTTTGTAAGAGCGGGTAAGATCTTTGTTGGTCTTCCACTCACCGGTCACCCATTTCTTTAACCCTTCATAATCATAATGAATGACGATCGATTGAAAATTTCTTTCAACACAGTATTTAACACCTTCAAGTACTCCCGATATCTCACCTGTAATGTTTCTGAGTGAATTATCTTCTTTTGTTAAACCCGAGCCGTATTTAGTGACATCGTTGTTTCTTATGATGACATATCCATATCCTGCTTTTCCATTAATGAAGGTTCCATCAACGTATAAATGGATGCCTTCATGATATCGTCCATTAAATAATTCCCAGTTTTTCATAATTTCAAATCTGGAATGTTCATCTATGTGATCTGGCAGTGAAATGAGATTTTCACCGGTTTTTTTTACAAAAATTCTTATCAATATATCATTTTCGTATTTAATATTGGCAAAATACGTTCCGAACTTTACAAGTTTGGCATTACTGCCTCTTTCATTTAAAAAGCTAATAAATTTTGCTGCAAGCAATTTTGCGCTTTTCATAAACTACCACACCTATGTTTTTTAATATCTCTCAACTGTGATAATAGCACATAAGTTCTTACCTGAGTTTAGTTAAAACAGAAATAGCAATATTTCGTAATCATTAAAATAGTGGAAAGTATTTCTGACATGTAATTTTGATATTGGGTATTATGTTAGAATCAACTGTATTAAGTGGTGAGAGGAGCTGATAGTTTTGAAATATATAACGTTAATTTTCTTCATAATAATTGCAGTTTTAGGTCTTTCGGGGGATATTTACCTGGGTGTTGGTACAGATTTTGATGTTTCAACATTGAATAATAATGCAGAATGGTTATATACTTATCCCTTTACACAGATAGATTTTGGACCGTTAACAGCCAATGGTTATTTTGGCTATTACGACCATAAAAATAGCGAATATGTGTTTGAGAATGCTCCTGATTTTAATGTGGGTTTAAATATCAAACTGCCATTCTGGATAATATTTTTAAGAACGCAGGGAACAGCTTCCATAGAAGAAATTATAGATATTGCAAAAGGTGATAAACATATGTCTACTGCCTGGCTTGATACTAAAATTAGCATTGGACTTGAATACTCATACTTTTTCATTGAGGGCGGACTTAATACAAGACTTGAGTTTGATAATGCAAGTGCATATAACCCTCTAAAAAATGGTAATCCTTATTTTATGCTGGGTGCAGTATTTTGATTAATAAAGGGCGCATTTAAGCGCCCCATTGTCAGATTCTTTATACTAACAAAAATAGAAACAATAATTGAAAATCAGTAACTGTCCCTTTGAGTGAATTCATCGTATTCTTCAAGATGGCTAAATTCTGGTGATTCAACCCAGGTTTTACCCTTTTCAATAAACTCCATAAGGTTTTCCAGTATCACTTTGTGTCTTTCTTCTTCGCTTGCAAGCTTCTGTAAAACATGTTTTTCTGCATCATTTTCAGCTTTTTTTGCATGTTCATGATAGAACTGAGCACTTTTCACTTCAATATCAACAGCTTCCTTGTATGCTTCGAGATTGTCCACTTCTAAATCAAAACCTTTTCCTTCATCCAATCGTTTCCTGAAAAGGTTTTTAACATTTTTAAACGTATCTGTGTCATTGTATCTAATATCGTTATTTTCCATGTTTTCAATTATTTCATAGTGTCTTATTTCATCATCAGCCAGCATGTTAAAGAGACTTTTTAACTGAGTATCATTATGTTCGGAAGCCAGTTTTCTGTAATACTTTTCACCATCTGTTTCCATCTTTTTTGCAAATTCATATGCGTCCATCTTATCACTCCCTGCTTTTAGATAAATAAAGGGCTGACCATTGAGATCAGCCCCCGATTAATTCTATATAACACCTTCACCTTCAGCAAGCTTTCTGTAGGTTTCATACCTTTCTTTTGCTTCCTTTTCTGCTTTTTTGAACAGCTCTTTTGCAATCTCGGGGAATGTATTTTGGAGTGATGTATATCTTATTTCACCTTCAAGGAATTCTTTGAAAGGAGCTGAAGGTTCTTTAGAATCAAGAACAAATGGATTCTTTCCCTGTTTCTTCAATTCTGGATTGTATCTGTATAGATGCCAGTATCCTGCTTCAACAGCTTCTTTTTCTCGAGTTTGAGATTTTCCCATACCAGATTTTATACCATGGTTAATACATGGAGAATAAGCAATGATAATGGAAGGACCTTTGTAACTTTCGGCTTCTGTTAAAGCTTTCATGAATTGATTTTGATTTGCACCCATAGCCACCTGTGCTACATATACATATCCGTAGGACATAGCCATGAGACCGAGGTCCTTTTTCTTTGTCTTTTTACCAGAGGCGGCAAATTTTGCAACAGCTGCAGTTGGACTTGCCTTAGAGGACTGGCCGCCAGTATTTGAGTAAACTTCGGTGTCGAAAACCATTACATTTATGTCTTCACCAGAGGCAAGAACATGGTCAAGACCACCGTAGCCAATATCATAAGCCCAACCATCGCCACCAAAGGACCAAACTGATTTTTTAACAAGGAAGTCCTTTTTGTCTTCAATTTCCCTCAATATTTCTTTTGCCTTATCATTGTCTATGCCATTTTCTATAATCTCAAGAATCTTCTTTGATGAAGATTTACTTTTATCAGGATCTTCCCTACCTTCAATCCATTCTTTAAATGATTCTTTATCGCTATCGTCAATGTCCAGTTTGATAAGCTCTTTCATAAGATCTTCCAATCTGTTTCTTATTTGTTTGATAGCCATAACCATTCCAAAACCATATTCAGCATTGTCTTCAAACAATGAGTTTGCCCATGCTGGGCCTTTTCCTTCAGAGTTAACAGTGTAAGGTGTAGAAGGCGCTGAACCTCCCCATATGGAAGAACAACCGGTAGCATTTGCGATAATCATTCTGTCGCCATATAGCTGGGTTGCAACTTTAGCATAGGGTGTTTCGCCGCAGCCTGCACATGCACCTGAAAATTCCATTAATGGTGTAGCAAATTGACTGCCCTTTACCGTTGTTAATGGCAGTAAATCCTTCTTCTCGTTAATTGTCTGTGCGTATTCCCAGTTTTTGCTTTCAGTTTCCTTCAAATCTTCGAAAGGTTTCATTACCAGTGCTTTGTTAGGTGCAGGACATACATCAGCACAGTTTCCACAACCTGTACAGTCCATAACGCTAATTTGAATTCTGTATTGAAGTCCTTCAAACTTCTTGCCACCAACTGCCTTCTTTGTTTTGAATGTTTCAGGAGCCTTTTCTACTTCTTCTTCGTTAAGAAGGAAAGGTCTTATTACTGCGTGAGGACAGACAAAGGCACATTGATTACACTGTATACAATTTTCAACCTGCCATTCAGGTACTTCAATGGCAACGCCCCTCTTCTCATATGCAGTTGTTCCTGAAGGGAAGGATCCATCTTCTCTGCCTCTGAAAGCACTAACAGGTAGGGTATCACCCATTTGTCTGTTCATGGGTTCTGCGACGTTCTTAATGAAATCTGGAACATCTTTGTCTTCTGATTCCTGTTCTTTGGAATCCTTTGCGTTCTTCCAGGAATCCGGTACTTCTATCTTTTTAAGTGAATCGAATCCACGATCCACAGCTTCGTAATTCATCTTAACTATCTTTTCGCCTTTACTACCATATGTTTCCTCTATGGCATCTTTAAGGTATTTTTCAGCGTCATTTAAAGGTATCACTTTGGCGAGTTTAAAGAAAACTGCTTGCATAACTGTGTTTATTCTGTTTCCCAATCCTATTTCCATAGCAATTTCTGTAGCATCTATGGTATAGAAATCGATATTGTTGCTGGCGATATATCTTTTCATATCTGCCGGAAGGTTTTCTTCAAGCTCGTTTTCATCCCAGTTCGTGTTTAAAACGAATGTTCCGCCTTCTTTTAAATCACTTATCATATCGTAATGTCCTATATAAGACTGTTTGTGACATGCAACGTAATCAGCATCACTTACAAAGTAAGTAGATTTGATAGGTTTATCTCCAAATCTTAAGTGGGATATCGTAACGCCACCAGATTTTTTAGAATCGTAAGCGAAGTAGCCCTGGGCATACATATCAGCATTATCACCAATGATCTTAATTGCATTTTTGTTGGCTCCGACAGTTCCGTCAGATCCAAATCCCCAGAATTTACAGGAAATTGTTCCTTCCGGTACTGATTGAATTGTTTCTTTAACTTCAAGAGATGTGTTCGTTACGTCATCAGTGATACCAATAGTAAAGTGATCTTTAGATTTGTCTTTTTTCAGATTATCAAAGACAGCTTTGATTTGAGACGGTGTCGTATCTTTTGAACCCAGTCCATAACGACCACCAACGACTTCAGGGGCATCTTCTCTTCTATAAAATAGACTTCGAATGTCTTCATAGAGAGGCTCACCGTGTGAACCAATCTCCTTGGTTCGATCAAGAGCTGCAATTTTTTTGGTCGTTTTAGGTAATGCTTCCATAAAGTACTTTTCTGAAAATGGTCTGTAAAGATGAACCTTAATGACTCCTACTTTTTCACCCTTTGAAGTAAGATAGTCCACAGTTTCTTCAATAGTATCTGTGACTGAACCCATAGCTGCAATTACATGTTCAGCTTCTGGATCACCATAGTAATTAAATGGCCTATACTCTCTACCTGTAAGATCAGAAATCTGCTTCATGTAATCAGCGACTATATCAGGAACATCTGTGTAGAATCTATTGATTGATTCTTTGGCCTGGAAGTAGATATCCGGATTCTGAGCAGTACCTTTAGTACGTGGGTGTTCAGGATTGAGAGCTCTTTTTCTGAATTCGGTTACTGCATCATAATCAAGTAGTTTTCTTAAGTCTTCGTAATCCATTACCTCAATTTTCTGAATTTCACTAGACGTTCTGAATCCATCAAAAAAGTGCAGGAAAGGTAAACTTGACTTTATTGCTGAAAGATGCGCTATACTACCAAGATCCATAACTTCCTGGACACTTCCTGAAGCCAACAAAGCAAAACCTGTTTGCCTTGTAGCCATTACATCTGTATGATCTCCAAATATTGAAAGAGCGTGACCTGCAACTGCTCTTGCACTTACATGAAAAACACCAGGCAACAATTCGCCAGAAATTTTGTACATATTTGGTATCATCAGAAGCAATCCCTGAGAAGCGGTGTATGTAGTAGTTAACGCTCCCGCGGTTAATGAACCGTGAACTGCACCAGCAGCACCACTTTCAGCCTGCATTTCTACAACATTAACGGTTTGACCAAATAGGTTCTTTCTTCCCTTAGCTGACCATGCATCAATCAGCTCTGCCATTGAGGAAGATGGTGTAATCGGATATATAGCTGCTACATCGGTAAAAGCATATGATACATGAGAAGCTGCTGTGTTACCATCCATACTCTGCATGTTTTTTGGCATTTTAACCCTCCTCTTCATGGAAATTATATTGTTTATAGAGCCTTTGATTTGATTTGTTCTTTATGATAATCTTTGAAAAGAAAACATTGAGCCTTTTATCACAATAATGATAACATGCAGAGAAGAATTTTTAATTACGAAAATGGACGGAAATTATTAACTAACATGGTTTTTAAGTTTTTATTTTATAACGAGGTGATATTATGCCCAAAGTTACTATGCGAGATGGTAAGAAAATATACTATGAAATTCATGGTGATCAAAAAAAACCTGCACTCATAATTCTTAATGGAATTATGATGTCAACGTTATCATGGAAGGATTTTATAGATAAGTTCACAAAATTTTTCAGACTTGTTCTTGTAGATTTTCGGGATCAGGGTCAATCTGATTATATGGAAGAGCAATATGACATAAAAATTCATTCAGATGACCTTAATGAACTTGTAGAAAAAATAAATATACCACAGGTAAATATATTGGGTCTTTCCTATGGTGGACAGGTTGCTGAAATCTTTGCAATAGATTATCCAGAAAAAGTACAGTCACTGGTACTTGCAAATACAGTAGGACGTATTAACAGCTATCTTGCGGAACTTGGAGAAGCGTGGAAAGAAGCTGCCGATACAAAAGATGGCGAAAAATTCTTCAAACTGGCTATTCCTTTCATATATTCTGACTATTTCTACAACAATAATCTTGAATGGTTAAAAAATAGACAGAAAACGTTTAAAAAATTGCTTACAGAAAAGTGGTTTGAAGGTTTTAAAAGACTTGCTTCGAGCAATCTCGATTTTGATGTTATAGATGAAGTCCACAGGATAAAGGCACCTACGCTTCTTCTTGCATCTGATAAGGATATAATTACACCTGTTGAAGAGGTTGATGAGCTCCACAATCGTATTCCAGAAAATGAATATATAGTTATAAAAAATGCAGGACATGCCTCTGTTCTTGAAAAACCGAAGGAATTCTTAACGGCAGTAATAGGTTTCGTATTAAAAAACAACTAGTTTCATGAACAAGTATTGAATATCTTTCTTATAACCAATGATGAATAAATTATTATAGCCCGAAGGTATGTATAAAGTCAATAGTTTATTGACCCCCCAGGGTCATAAGTAATTAACCCCTTACCTCTCCTGGGTA
>CAYTVB010000005.1:67434-77161 GCA_964441735.1 uncultured Thermotogaceae bacterium | reverse complement strand
TTTTTGTTTTTTACTGTTTTTTTTTGTTTCTAAATCTTCATTATTATTTTTCTTTTTTCTCGGACTCAATTTATTCTGGCATCTTTCTATTGTATTTGAAAGATGCACCGTCCCTCCTTCCGACATATATCGGTAGATTTCACCACTGAACTTAACAAGTAGTGGAAATTTGAAGTTGTAAGGATATTTCAATGAAATTAATTGAAGCGATTGTTTTTCTGGTAATAATATAGCACGAAGCCCTTATAAAAGCAAAACAAATGTGCTTACCCTTTTAGGTATTCTTCCCAGTCATTCATGAATCTTTCTATACCATTATCTGTTAGCGGATGAGAGAACATCTTCTTTAATATTGAAAAGGGCACAGTTGCGACATCAACACCAAGTAAAGCGGTATTTAGGACATGCATGGGATGCCTGATACTGGCTGAGATAATTTTTGAAGATAATCCATAGTTTTCAAAAATGTTCCTGGTTTCTGCTATTCTTTCTATTCCATCGGACGAAATATCATCGAGTCTCCCTATAAAAAGACTTACATATGTTGCTCCGGCCTTTGCTGCCAGTAAAGCCTGCATTGCATCAAAAACCAGCGTTACATTTGTCTTTATATTTTCTTTTGATAGTATCTTAACCGTCTTTATTCCATCAGGTGTCATAGGTATTTTTACAACAACATTTTCATCAATTCTCGAAAGTTCTCTGGCTTCTTTAACCATACCAGCAAAAACCGTTTCTGTTGTCTCGGCACTAACAGGACCCTTTACCAGGTCACAAATCTCCTTGATTCTTTGATGAAAATTCAAATCTTTGCTCTCTTTTGAAACAAGAGATGGATTGGTTGTTACTCCGTCTACTATACCCCATTCAACACCTTTTTCAATCTCTTCCATATTAGCAGTGTCTAAAAATATCTGCATACAGACCTCCCGAAAAAAGAATGGCTACCACCTGCGGGTAGCCATCAAGTTTCCTGTTTACTGGTGGATTTGGTTTCTTCTGGTTTTACCAGCTGTAAAATTGAAAGTTCGGTAGCATCTCCTCTGCGCTTTCCGAGTTTTACTATTCTGGTATATCCACCATTTCTATCTATATAGCGCGTGCCAATCTCATCACATATTCTCTTGACCAGCCTTCGATTGTTGAAATGCCTGTTTATTTCTTTTCTAATTGCTACATTTTTTGCCTTCAACTGAGTTAGTTCCTCTGAATTTGGTTCGCCTTTTTCAGCAATCTGTTGGGCATATGTTGCAGCTTTTTTTGCTTTGGTGAGTAACGTTTCAACAAATGGCTTTACTACCTTGGCTTTTGATGTTGTAGTTATAATTGTTTCATGTTCAAAGATCTCTCTTGCTAAACTTCTCTTCAGTGCCAATCTTTGATCATGTGGTCTGTTAAGCTTCTTCTTCTTTACTCTATGTCTCATCGTTAGTCCTCCTGTTCATTCCTTCTTAAGTGTTAAGTTAAATCGTTCCTTTAATTTCTTCTTAATTTCTTCAAGAGACTTTTCACCAAAATTTCTTATTTTAAGAAGATCAGATTCTGAACGTTCTACAAGATCTCCTATGGTGTTTATTCTATCTCTTTTAAGACAGTTAAGAGACCTTACTGAAAGTTGGAGTTCTTCTATTCTTTTGCCAAGTACAGAATCAGATTCTGCTTTTTCCTCTTCTTTTTCTTCTTCCTGAATCTCTTCTGTAATTATTGGCTCTTTATTATCAAGAAATGATGTTGTATCTGATAACTTCTCCATAAGACTTGAAGTAATTATATCAAAATGATCCTTCAATATATCTGTAGCCTTTTTCAATGATTCCTCTGGTTTAATTGATTTTTTTGTCCAAACCTCGAGAATAAGCTTATCGTAGTCAGTTCTCTTCTTCACACGAACATTTTCAGACATAAAATTAACTTTTAGAACAGGACTGAAGATTCCATCAAAATATATCATTTCCAGATCTTGCGCTGTTTCTAGTTCGGAAACAGGAACAAAACCCGTTCCTATTTCGGCATATAATTCCATGTACACATTCGCTTTTTCATCCAGTGTTGCTATATACTGCGTTGGATTGACAACTTCCACACCGGTTGGAGTTCTAATATCTTCTGCCTTTATTACACCAGGACCTCTTTTTTCAACAATTAATTTGACTGGATCAGAGAACTCAAGAGCCGGCCTTAACTGTACCTTCTTTAGATTGAGAATGATCTCAAGAATATCTTCCTTAACACCATCTATTGTATCGTACTCATGGTACTTATCAGGAATTTTTAGCTTTGTAATAGCCATACTTGGTATCGAAGAGAGTAAAACTCTCCTAAGTGCATTACCTATTGTTACCGCATAACCTCTTTCCAACGGTGAAAAAACGAATTTTGTAAAATAACTATGTTCATTTTCTCTTTCTTCCTCTATCTTTAAATCCTTGGGCATTACGAAATTTGTCATTGGTTTTGCCCCAAAATGGGGTCACACCTCCTTCAGGAAAACTACATTATTACTTAGAATAAAGCTCAATAATAGACTGTAAGTCAACAGGTACATCAAGCTCTTCTTTTTCAGGATACCTCACAAACGTTCCCTTCATAGCTTCAAAGTCTACCTCAAGCCATGGAGGTGTGTTCCTTTCCTTTTCAGCTTCCGAAGCCTCTTTTATTTGTGGATTACTCTTTATTTTCTCTCTCAGTTCAATAATATCACCGGCTTCCAAAGCATAAGAAACTTTACTGACTTTAACTCCATTCACTTTAACGTGTCCATGATTAACCATCTGACGTGCTTGATTCCTGTTGGATGCAAAACCCATTTTATACAGTGCATTGTCAATTCTTGATTCAAGAATTTTCATTAATGCTGCTCCAGTTTCTTCATTGCTTTTGCTTGCATTAAAAAAGTATCTTCTAAACTGTCTTTCTAAAACACCGTACATTCTTTTAAGAGCCTGTTTAGAACGTAACTGAATTCCATACTGTGTTAATTTCTTGCGCATATTTCCGTGCTGTCCGGGAGCAAAAGGTCTTTTTACCTGTGGACATTTTGGGGTAAAACATTTTTCGCCCTTCAGATATAGCTTAAAACCTTCACGTCGACACATTTTACAAACCGGTCCTGTATACCTAGCCATTTACTTCCCTCCTTGTTTCATACTCTGCGTCTTCTTCTTGGTCTGCAGCCATTATGTGGGATAGGGGTAATATCCTTTATCGCATCCACACCAAGTCCAGCTGCCTGTATAGTTCTTATTGCCGCTTCTCTTCCTGAGCCAGGACCCTTAACTTCTATTGATACCCTTGTTATACCAAGTCTTAGCGCTTCTTTGGCAACACTATCAGCTGCTAACTGAGCGGCATAGGGAGTAGATTTTTTCGATCCTGCATATCCTACCGTACCACTAGAAGCCCAGTGAATAGTATCTCCTTCCGGGCTGGTTAACGTTACAATAGTATTGTTGAAACTGGATTTTATATGAACTACTCCTCTATCATATGTAAGCTTCCTTCTCTTCCTTGTCACTCTCTTTTTTTTCTTAGCTTTTGCCATCAAATGACCTCCCTTTACTTCTTCTTAATTCTGCTTGTTCTGGGACCCTTTCGAGTTCTCGCATTGGAATGTGTTTTTTGACCTCTTACTGGTAATCCTTTTTTGTGTCTTTGACCTCTATAACATCCTATTTCAATCAATCTTTTTATGTTTCGATCATAATCCTGACGTAATTCACCTTCGACAATTAGATTTTCATTAATATATTTGGCTATCTTACTGATTTCTTCATCAGTAAGATCTTTTACCCTTTTTTCTCCATCTATCTCAGTGTCATTAATAATCTGTGTGGCTTTTGACATACCTATGCCATAGATATTTGTAAGGGCAACCTTCGTCTTTTTATTATTAGGTAATTCGACACCAACAATTCGTGCCATTATTTTCCCTCCTTAACCCTGTCTCTGATTATGTCTGGGGTTTTTCTTACAAACAACCCAGACTCTACCATGACGTTTTATTAATTTACAATGTTCACACCTTTTCTTTACTGAAGCTTTCACTTTCATTTTTGTTCTCCTCCCTTTTTGATCTTTTTGCGGAAAACAATTCGTCCTTTTTCCAGATCGTAAATTGAAACCTCTACCACAACTCTATCTCCAGGGATGAGTCGTATGAAATTCTTTCTCATCTTTCCTGAAACATGGGCAGTCACGATGTGTCCATTATCTAATTCAACTTTAAACATAGCGTTTGGCAATGTTTCAAGAACGACGCCTTCCATCTTTATAACATCATTCTTCTCTGCCATTATTTATTCACCCCTCATAATTTCGAAAGAACCCTTGCTTTATCATTTTCTATAACAAGTGTATTTTCAAAATGTGCTGTCTTAGAACCATCAACTGTCACTGCAGTCCAACCATCTTCCAGCACCATAGTACTATAATCTCCTGCAGAAACCATTGGTTCTATGGCCAGGGTCATTCCATTGCGCAAATAATCTCCCGTTCCAGTTCTCCCATAATTTGGTATTTGTGGGTCTTCATGAAGATTCCTGCCAACACCGTGACCAACATAATCTCTTATTATAGAAAAACCATTTTTTTCTACATAATTCTGTATCACTGCACCGATATCACCAATTTGTTTTCCAGGCACAGCGATCTCTATCGCTTTCCCTAACGCTTCCTCCGTGACTCTCATCAATCTTTTATCTTCTTCCGAACATTGGTCAACACAAAATGTACGCGCGGCATCACCATAATATCCTTCTTTTATTACACCGCAGTCTATAGATACAATATCACCGCGCTTAAACACTTTATCTTTTAATGGAAACCCGTGAACAATTTCTTCATTAACTGAAACACAAAGAGCGTAGGGAAAACCATTATAACCTTTGAAAGCAGGTTTAGCGTCTTTCTTTTCAATAAGATCATTTGCTGCTTTTTCAAGTTCATCTGCAGAAATACCAAATCTTATCATTTTAGACATAAGATCTAATACTTCTGCTACAATTTTAGCTGCACGTTCTATTTTAGCGATTTCTTCGTTACTTTTCAACCTTATCATTAAAGACTCTCCAGATAATTAATAATTGAATTCTTCAACTCATCAATGTCTTTTGAACCATCAAAGGTCTTTAGCTTACCCTGCGAATTATAATAATCAACAACTTTTTTTGTATTTTTTAGGTATACCTCGTAGCGTTCTCTTACTGTTTCAGGTTTGTCATCATCTCTCTGTATGAGTTTGCTACCACATTCATCACATTTGCAGTCATTTTTAGGTTTTATCGAAAGCAGATTGTACACTTTTCCGCAATTTGGACAAACCCTTCTACTTGAAATTCTCTTTACCACAATCTCTTCACTTACATCAATAAAGATTGCACAATCTATCTTTTTTCCCATTTCTTTTAACATATCTCTAAGTGTTTCTGCCTGAACTGTGGTCCGGGGAAATCCATCAAGTATAAATCCATCAGCAGCATCTTCCTGGGTGATTCGATTTCTAACCAGTTTTATCATCAAATCATCCGGAACAAGGTCTCCTCTTTCAACAATATCACTAACCTTTTTACCCAGTTCACTTTTTGAAGAAATTGCTTCTCTTAGCATATCACCAGTCGATATATGGGGTATACCAAATCTATTAGAAATCATTTTTGCCTGTGTTCCTTTACCCGCTCCAGGAGGACCCAATAGTACAATATTCATTGAATCATCGCCTTCCTTTGAGTCTTCCTTTTTTGATAAATCCTTCGTAGTGTCTGGCTATAAGATGCGACTCTATCTGCTGTAGAATATCAAGTGCAACACCAACAGCGATAAGTGTAGATGTTCCACCAATCATTATGGATATACCTACAAAACCCTGAATAACAGTTGGTAACAACGCTATTATTACAAGGAACAGAGCACCTAAGAATGTGACCCTTGCCAGTACTCTACTTATGTATTGTTCTGTGGGATATCCCGGTCTGATACCAGGTATATATCCACCATAATTCCTTATATTGTTGGATACTTCTTTCACATCGAAAACCAATGTACTGTAGAAATATGTAAAGAAGAAAACAAGTGCACCATACAATGTTAAATATAAAGGTGAAGAGTATCCAAATAGATCAGTAATAAAGTTCCCCTCAGGTAAAATCGTAGCCAGCATCTGTGGTAATGTCATTATTGCTGAAGCAAAGATTATCGGGATAACTCCTCCCTGATTTACTTTTATTGGAATATGTGTTGAAACACCACCATATACTCTTCTGCCAGATACTCTCCTGGCGTATTGTACTTCAATGCGTCTTTCACCTAACTGAATATAAATTACACCAACAATAGTAAGTAAACTTATTCCAAATAATATTGTCCACTGAATCGGTGAAAGAGATAAAGCTGCTTGCGCTATATATTGTGGATAACGTGAAACAATACCTGCGAAAATCAAAACAGAAATTCCATTTCCTATACCCTTTTCAGTAATTCTTTCACCCAGCCAGAGCAAAAACATCGTTCCAGCCAACAGAGAAACAGTAGCCATCAACACAAAGACCATTCTGTTGGGCATAGCTATTATACTTTGATCACCAGATAATCCCAGTGTAATAAAGAAACCCTGGATTACGGCAAGAAATACAGTGAGATATCTTGTGTATTTGGCATACTTTTTCTTTCCTTCTTCACCCTCACGTAGCATTTCTTTCAATCTTGGCATAACAGCTGTTAATAGCTGGAGCATAATTGATGCATTGATATATGGTGTAACACTCAATGCAAGTACTGAAAAATTACTTAAAGCTCCTCCTGTAAAAACATCAAAGAATCCAACAAATCCACCAGCAGCACCAGTCTGCAGACCGGAAAAATAGCTGGACCAAGCTTCAATATTTACTCCTGGTATCGGAATATAAATACCCACTCGAAAGATTGCAAGTGCAAAAAAAGTAAATAAAATCCTGTCTCTCAATTCAGGTATTTTAAAGGCATTTTTGAGAGCTTTCCACATATTAGATCACCTCGGCTTTTCCGCCAGCAGCTTCTATCTTTTCTTTAGCCGAAGCGCTGAAAGCATTTGCCTTTACTGTTAGTTTCTTCGTTAGTTCACCTTTTCCAAGAATCTTTACTCCATCATTGAATTTTTTCAATATATTTTTTTCCTTCAATGTTTCAGGAGTAACCTCTCCACCGTCTTCAAAATATTTTTCTAACATAGTAATATTTGTGACTGAATAACATGTCGCATGTCTATTTTTAAAACCTTTGACGGGTACTCTTCTATAAAGGGGTGTCTGTCCTCCCTCAAAGAAAAATCTAACTTTTCCTGTTCCTCGACCTTGACCTTTATGTCCTCTTCCGGAGGTTTTTCCTCTTCCACTACCTACTCCATGACCAAGTCTTTTTGCTTTTCTCCTTGATCCAGGAGTTGGTTTGAGCTGGTCAAGCGTGAATGCCATGATTATCTACCCCCTTCAGTCTTTAATCTCTTCAACTTCTAAGAGATGTTCAATCTTTTTTATCATTCCACGGATTTGAGGACTATCATTATGAATCTTCGTACTCTCAACCTTTCTCAAACCCAGTGCTTTAGCAGTTCTCCTCTGTCTATAGTCATAACCCAAAGGACTTTTCTTCAACGTTATCTTTAATTTTCCAGCCACGATCATTCCTCCTCAGTAACTCCGTTAAAAACTTCTTTAACTGAAATATTTCTGAGTTTTGCATACTCCTTTGGTGACATTATTTCGTTCAATCCATTAAATGTCGCCCTGGCGAGATTTAGCAAATTTGTAGAACCCAGTGCTTTGGTTAGAATGTTTTTTATACCAGCCATTTCGACAACTGCACGTACGGATGAACTGGCAATGATTCCTGTTCCAGGTCCGGCTGGTTTTAAAAGCACCTTCGAAGCTCCCTGACGACCATCAATTTCGTGAGGGATTGTATCATTTATAACGGCTACATTTACAACATTCTTCTTAGCCGTCATGATTGCCTTTCTAATTGCAGACGGCACTTCTCTCGCACTGGCAATTCCCAGACCGACTTTTCCATTCTTATTACCTACAACGGCGGTAACTCTAAATGATAGATTTTTTCCACCTGCAACAACCTTGGTAACCCTTTTAATTTCAATAATTCGTTCTTCAAATTCCTGTTCTTCTATTTTTTCCTTCACAGGAGAATTACGTTTTTTGGAATCGGGCATTCAATGCACCTCCTCAAAATCTAAGACCGCTTTCACGTGCGGCCTCTGCGAGAGACTTTACTCTTCCATGATACTTAAAACCACCTCTATCGAAAACAACTTCTTTAATATCCTTCTCAAGTGCCTTTTTCGCAATAAGTTTTCCTACCTCAGAAGCTGCTTCTTTGTTCCACGTCTTCGTCAGTTTATCTTTAATCTCTTGATTTACAGTTGAAGCGTAGGCAAGGGTAGTTCCAGTCGTATCATCTATAATTTGCGCGTACATATGTTTTTCGCTTCTAAAAACAGCTAAACGAGGACGTTCTGGAGTTCCCTTAATTGTTGATCTTATTCTCAAATGTCGTCTCTGTCTTAACTGTTTTCTTATATTTTTTTTCACCTTCACGGGACATTGCCTCCTTTCATTAAACCTTCTTACCAACTTTTGTTCTTATGTATTCACCTTCATACCTAATTCCTTTTCCTGAATAAACATTAGGTATGCGCCATTTCTTAATATTGGCGGCAACCTGTCCCACCAGATATTTATCAATACCTCTAATTACAACCGATGTTGCCGCAGGAACTTCAAAGCTTATTCCATCAAGTGGATCAATTTCAACCGGATGGGCATAACCCAGATTTAGTATAAGCTTCTTTCCTTGAAGCTGTGCTCTATATCCAACACCGACTATTTTTAATCTTTTTTCATAACCTTCGGAAACACCTTCTACCATATTCCTGATATGAGCCCAATATGTTCCAGCATGCATAGCAATTCTTCTCCTGTCGCTGTTTCTCTGAGCTTTTTCATAATTTGGATATACCCAGATCTCTCTATCTTTTATTTCAATACTTGCAAAATCACCAAATTCACGCTTTAACTCGCCTTTTGGCCCTTTAACGACAATTAAATTGCCATCCTTTTTTACTTCGACTTTATCAGGTATTGTAACAGGTTTTTTTATCATTCTCGACATTTTAGACCCTCCTGATTACCATACGTAGCATATTACTTCGCCGCCAATCCCAAGGCTTCTCGCTTCTTTATCTGTTATTAAGCCTTTTGACGTGCTTATGACAGCAATTCCCATACCAGATTTAACCTTTGGGAGTTTATCACTTTTTACATAGATTCTCCGACCAGGTTTTGAAACTCTAACTATTCCATTAATTACCCTTTCTTTGTGACGCCTGTCACCGGAATATTTCAAAAAGACCTTCAATATTCCCTGTTTTCCATCTTCAATGTATTTGTAATCTTCAATGTATCCTTCTCTTTTCAACATATCGACAACAGCTCGCTTTAGGTTCGACGCAGGAATGTCTACTGTTTCTTTAAATGCTGCATTTGCGTTCCTGATCCTAGTGAGCATGTCGGCTATGGGATCACTCCACATGTAATTCCCTCCTCACCAACTTGCTTTTTTAATTCCGGGGAGTTTCCCTTCGGAAGCTAACTTTCTAAAACAAACTCTACATAATCCAAACTCTCTATACACAGCTCTCGGTCTTCCACAAACATGACATCTATTATATTTTCTCACCTTATAC
>CAYTVB010000005.1:0-67424 GCA_964441735.1 uncultured Thermotogaceae bacterium | reverse complement strand
TTTCCACTTAGCAATAAGTGATTTCTTCGCCATACTTTACCTCCTTACTTCTGTTGCTTGAAAGGCATTCCAAACAATCTTAGAAGTTCTCTTGCTTCTTCATCGGTATCGGCTGTGGTGACAATTATTATATCCATTCCTTGAACTCTTTTGACATTGGCTGGTGTTATTTCAGGGAACACCAATTGTTCAGGAAGTCCTACCGAAAAATTCCCTCTACCGTCAAAACTGTCGGGATTAACACCTCTAAAGTCTCTTAACTTCGGAAGTACTACATTTATTAGCTTATATAGAAAGTTATGCATCTTTGTTCCTCTTAATGTAACCTTTAGACCTAAGGGCATTCCTCTTCTAATTTTGAAATTAGCTATACTCTTTTTAGCAAGTGTAACTACAGGTTTTTGACCGGCTAATTCAGCAAGCTCTTTTGCATGCATCTCAATAAGGTCAGGATTTTTAGAACCTTCTCCAATACCCATATTTATACTAATTTTAACAAGCTTTGGAACTTCGAGCTTATTTGAATAGCTGAACTTATCAATCATAGAAGGAATGACTTCCTTATCATAGGTTTCTTTTAGTGGGATGTAATTCTCTGTCATCAATTATTCCTCCCTATTAAACCTTATCAACTATTTCACCGCATTTTTTACAAACACGGACTTTTTCACCATTTTCCAGGATTTTATGTCCGATACGGGTTGGTTTATCACAGTTTGGGCATACGAGCATTACTTTGCTTGCATATATAGGGGATTCCCTTTCAATTATGCCGCCTTCTCTATACTGATTTGTAGGCCGCTGATGCTTTTTATTGAAATTTACCCCCTGAACAATCACTTTTTTCTCTTTTGGCATTACTCTCATTACCTGACCAACTTTTCCTTTATCCCTGCCAGACATTACTTTTACCCTGTCTTCTTTCTTAATTCTCACTGACATATAAATCACTCCTTACCATACTTCTTGAGCAAGAGATGCGATTTTTGAAAAACCTTTTTCTCTAATTTCCCTTGCTATGGGTCCAAACACACGGGTTCCACGAGGCTGATTCTGATTATCAATTAGTACTGCTGCATTATCATCAAATCTTATGTGTGTTCCGTCTCTTCTTTTAACCTCTTTCCTGGTTCTTACAACAACAGCCTTTACGATTTCACCTTTTTTAATATTTGTATTTGGAACCGCTTCCCTAACTGAAGCAACCACGATATCACCTAAAGATCCATACTTTCTTTTAAAGCCCCCGGTGACCTGCAAAACCCTTATTACTCGTGCGCCAGAATTATCCGCTACCCTCAGGTGAGACTCTAATCTTATCATTGCTCCTCACCCCCGGGGATATCTTCAACGGCTTTGGGTGTTTTTGCAATATCTTTATCTTCTCCTCTGAACACGGTCTTTCTAAGGGTTCTTGTTACAACAAATCTCTTATTCTTACTAATGGGCTTACATTCTTGTATTTCAACAATATCGCCCTCTACACATTGACTTTCTTCATCATGAGCCTGATATTTCTTGGAACGTTTTACCGTTTTTCCATAAAGTGGATGTATAAACCTTCTGTCAACGCTTACTACTACCGTTTTATCCAATTTGTCACTTACCACAGTTCCTACTAATCTTTTTCTCGGCATAATGTTACCTCCTTATTCCTAGCTCTCGACCACGGAGGATTGTTTTAATCCTGGCAATATCCTTTTTAACAAACCTTATCTGGGAGTGATTTTTGAGTCTATTCATTTCAAGCTGAAATCTCAAATCCATTAGTTTTCTTTTCGAATCATCCAGCATCTGCTTTAATTCATCATCAGTGAACTTCTGGAATTCTTGAGCTTTCATCAGAGTTCACCTCCTATATGATGTCGTGCCAAAACTCTTGTTTTTATGGGCAATTTTGCTGCTGCCAATCTTAAACATTCTTTCGCCAATTTTTCATCAACTCCACCTATCTCAAACAAGATTTTTCCTGGTTTAACTACGGCAGCCCAACCTTCAACTTCACCTTTTCCTTTACCCATTCGTACACCTATTCCTTTGGAAGTTAAGGGTTTGTCGGGGAAAACTCTTATCCAGATCTTTCCATTTCGTTTCAACGTTCTCATGATAGCAATTCTACATGCTTCAATTTGTTGAGAGGTTATCCAGTGAGGTTCCAGTGCTTTCAAACCCCAATCTCCGAAATGTACCAGAGTTCCGCCTTTAGCTCTGCCTCTTACTCTTCCTCGTTGTTGTTTTCTATATTTTACCCTTTTGGGCATTAACATCTTGTTAAACCTCCCTTCTTACCTATCTCAAACTTCAACGTCACCTTTGTATACCCAAACCTTAACACCTATGATTCCCATTTTTGTGTGGGCATCACAATATCCGTAATTAATATCGGATCTTAATGTTTGTAAAGGTAATCTTCCTTCTAAAAACCATTCAGTTCGAGCAATGTCGGCTCCATTAAGTCTACCGGAGACCATTATCTTAATTCCTTTTGCGCCTTTTCTCATTGCAGTAAAAAGGGCTCTTTTCATAGCTCGTTTGTACGACGCCCTTCGTTCAATTCTTGACGCAATATCCTGTGCTACTAATTCTGCATCTGTCTCGGGTGTTTTAACTTCTTCAATATTTAACTGAAGTCTTCTTTTAATCATTGATTCTAACTGGCTTCTGAGCTTTTTAACCTCAGAACCTTTCTTACCAATCATTACACCAGGACGTGCTGTCATAACTGTGATATCAACTTTGCCCGCTTCCTGACGCTCAATGTTTATATCTGAAACTCCCGCTGCTCGATAATTTTTCTTCAAATAGTCTCTAATTTTGATATCTTCAAGGAGATATTCTTTATAATTCTTTTCATTTATCCAGCGAGCTTTCCAATCTTTTGTTACTCCTAATCTAAAGCCATAGGGATGAACTTTTTGACCCACCTATTACTCACCTCGCTCTTCTTTCTCTTGAGGACTATTTTCAGTTTCTTCTCTTTCTCTATCTCTAACTGCTATCTTAATATGGCAGAATCGCTTAAGTAAGATATCTGCTCTACCTCTACCTCGAGCCCAAAGCCTCTTCATTCTTGGACCATCATCAACAACAGCTTCACTAACATAAAGTGCGTCTACATTCATGCCAAAATTATTTTCAGCATTTGCTACGGCTGATTTCAAGACTTTATGGGTAGCTCTGGCTGGTTTTGTTGGGGTAAATTCAAGTATCTGAAAAGCTTCACCAACATCTTTGCCACGTATTGCATTTACAATTGATCTTGCTTTTCGTGGTGATAACCTTATATATCTAGCAACAGCCTGGGCTTCGATAACAGGTTTGGAGGCTTCTTGTTCTTTTCTATTTCTGTGAAATACTGAGCGCTTCACCGATTTTTTTGGCATACATTACCTCCTTTAAACCTTTAATTGACCTTTTTTAATCTTCTTTTCAGAATGACCACCAAATCTTCTGGTTGGGGCGAACTCTCCAAGACGGTGTCCAATCATATTCTCTGAAATATATACTGGAATATGTTTCATACCGTTATATACCGCAATTGTATGTCCTATCATCTCAGGTACGATCATGGATGCTCTGCTCCATGTTTTTATTGGCTTCTTTTCGCCTTTTTCGTTCATTTCACGTACTTTTTTTAGTAATTTAGGATATACATATGGTCCCTTTTTCTTTGAACGAGACACCTAAAATCACCTCCTGCCTTTCTTCTTTCTTCTCTGCACGATTAGCTTATCAGATGGTTTCTTTTTTCTTCTTGTTTTATAACCCTTAGCAGGAGTTCCCCAGGGGCTCTTAGGTATATGACCTTTACTTCGTCCTTCTCCACCACCCATGGGATGATCGACAGGATTCATAGTCATACCTCTGACCGTTGGTCTAATTCCTAACCAGCGTTTTCTACCTGCTTTACCGTATATCTCATTGGAATGCTCTTCATTTCCTACCATGCCAATCGTTGCCATGCATTTTGCAATAACCCGTCTTAATTCACCTGAGGGCATCTTAATTAGTGCATATCTTCCCTCTCTGGCCATTAACTGGGCATAAGTTCCTGCTGAGCGGGCAATCTGGCCACCTTTTTTTGGTGAAAACTCAATATTATGCACAATGCTTCCTATGGGAATGTTTTCGAGTGGAAGAGCATTCCCTACAGAAATCTCTGCATTCGGTCCACTCATAACGGTATCACTGATCTTTAAACCCTTAGGAGCAAGGATATATTTTCTCTCACCATCAGCATACATTAGCAAAGCAACCCTGGCTGTTCTATTAGGATCATATTCAAAATCTACAACTTTGGCAGGCACTCCAATTTTTGAACGCTTAAAATCGATTATTCTGTAATAACGCTTCCTTCCTCCACCATGATGTCTTACCGTAATCCTACCATGATGGTTTCTACCACCTTTTTTCTTTATAATCTTAACCAATGATTTCTCTGGTTCTTTCTTTGTTATCTCCTTAAAATCTGGAACCAACATTTCTCTTCTACTAGGAGTAGTTGGTTTGAATTTTCTTAGAGCCATCTCAAATCACCTCTCAGTGCTGGCCTTCAAGTTCTTTGATTCGGTATCCTTCAGCTAAAGTTACCACTGCTTTTTTCCAGGATCTGCTCCGGCCTGTGTAAACACCTCTTCTTTTTGGTTTACCAGCAACGTTTGAAACATTAACATTCTTTACTTTTACGGAAAAAAGTTCTTCTACTGCCTTTTTAATCTTGTATTTGTTGGCTTTTGGATGAACTTCAAAATAGTATTTATTGTACTCCGCATCTCTAACGGTTTTTTCGGTGGTGAGCGGCTTCATTATTACATCATTATTTGTTAATTCTAATTTAGGCATTAACCGAGCACCTCCTCAATTTTTTCGACTAAAGCTGTGGTTAAAACAATCTTCTCATATTTCAACAGATCAAATACGTTAAGCCCATCTATATTATTCGTATTACCGGCATTCATTGAGTTGCCAGGATTATCTGCTATTAGCACTTTTACATTGCTAAGATTTCTGCCAGAAATTTTAACATTTTCATATTTCTCTGTTTTTTTCGGCAGTACGAATAACACTTTATCGTTACTTAAACCAAGGTTATCGAGTGTATTCTTTAGCTCTTTCGTTCCTGGCTTATCAAAGGTGATATCATCAACTATTATCATATTTTTCTCCTGAAATCTTAAGCTCAATGCAGATTTCAATGCCAGTTTCTTCATCTTTTTATTCAATTTCTTAGACCAGTCTTTAGGTTTCGGACCATGAGTGACACCACCATGACGCCATAGAGGACTACTATTTGTTCCTACTCGGGCTCTTCCAGTTCCTTTTTGAGGCCAGGGCTTTCTACCTCCACCTCTAACCTCAGCTCTCTCTTTTGTTGAAGCAGTTCCAGCCCTTCTAGAAGCTAACTGCATATCAACATAGCGAAACATTACATCTTTGTTAGGCTCAATATTGAATATTGAATCCTTCAATTTTGCTGATCCTACATTTTTTCCATTAATATCGAGGATATCTATCTGAGCCATAATTGTTCCTCCTTCCAAACTTCAACTTCGGGGTTATTCCTTTCCTTTGATAATAACAAGGCTACCCCTCGCTCCCGGGACTGACCCATTAACTGCTATAAGGCCATTTTCCTCATCTACTGCTAGTACTTCGAGATTTTTCATCGTGGTTCTCTCATTTCCATATCTTCCTGGCATTTTTTTGCCTTTCCAGATCTTTGCTGGATCGGTGTGCTGTCCAATTGAACCCATCTCTCTATGGAATTTCGAACCATGACTTGCCTCTCCACCTTTAAAATTCCATCGTTTCATTACACCTGCAAAACCTTTTCCTTTGCTTTTACCAGTAATGTCAACCTTTTCTCCATCTGAAAAAATACTTACGGTAATTTCATCACCGACGTTATAATCATCGGAATTACTCACTCTTACTTCTTTTATTATTTTATGTGGTTTTACTTTGGCCGCTTCGAATGTCTTAAGAAGCGGTTTTGTCAACAACTTCTTTGCCCGATTTTCCGAAAGTTCTTCAAAACCTATTCTTATCGCATCGTACTCTCCGCTCGAGGCAGTTTTCTTCTGAATGACCTTACAGGGACCTGCTTTGATGATGGTCGCACCAAATGATATTCCATCTTTATATACTGTGGTCATTCCAAGTTTTCTGCCAACAATTCCTTTCATTAGTGCACCTCCGATAAATTACTTCTCAAAGTTTAATTTCAACGTCCACCCCTGCGGGTAGATCTACTTTCATCAATGAATCAATTGTTTTTGGTGTAGGATCAACTATCTCAATAAGTCTTTTATGCACCAGTTTCTCAAATTGTTCCCGTGAATCCTTGTACTTATGGGGAGATTTTAAAACTGTATACAACGTTCTCTCTGTCGGTAAAGGAACGGGTCCTGAAACATGTGCATTTGTTATCTTAACCGCTTCCACTATCTTTTTGGCGGACATGTCAAGCAGTCTATGGTCATAAGCCTTAAGTCTTATCCTGATTTTTTGTTTGGCCATGCCTTCGGTTCCCTCCTTCTTAAAAGGCAGGGGGAATTATATCGATCCCCCGCCGATCCATAAATTCTATCTTCACTCAATAATGTCACTAACTACTCCGGCTCCAACTGTTCTTCCGCCTTCTCTAACAGCAAATCTCATACCTTTTTCTACAGCTACCGGGTAAATGAGCTCTACATCCATTACAACGTTATCACCAGGCATAACCATTTCTACTCCTTCAGGAAGATCCTTCAATTCACCGGTAACATCTGCTGTTTTCATAAAGAATTGAGGTCTGTAACCCTTGGTAAATGGCGTATGTCTTCCGCCTTCCTCTTTTTTCAACACGTAAATATTCGCTTTAAAGTGTCTATGAGGAGTTATTGAACCAGGTTTTGCAAGTACCTGTCCTCTTTTAACTTCTTCTTTACCTACTCCTCTGAGCAGACAACCTACGTTGTCACCAGCCTGACCTTCATCGAGAAGTTTTCTAAACATCTCAACTCCGGTAACAACTGTTTTTCTTGTCTCGTAAGACAATCCAATAATTTCGATTTCATCTCCTACGTGAACAACGCCTCTTTCGATTCTTCCGGTAACAACTGTTCCTCTACCTGTAATTGAGAAAATATCCTCAATTGGCATAAGGAATGGTTTGCTTGTATCTCTCTCTGGTTCAGGGAAGTAGCTATCTATTGCATCAAGTAATTCGTAAATATTCTTCATTTCAGGAGCATCTTCGTTTTCTGCATCTAGAGCCTTTAAAGCTGATCCTTTAATTATTGGAATTTCATCACCTGGGAACTCGTAATTCGTTAGAAGTTCTCTGACTTCTTCCTCAACTAATTCAACAAGCTCTTCATCGTCTACCATATCTGTTTTGTTAACATAAACGACCATAGCTGGAACATTAACCTGTCTTGCAAGCAAAACATGCTCTCTTGTCTGAGGCATAACACCATCAGTTGCTGCTACAACCAATATAGCTCCGTCCATCTGGGCCGCACCTGTAATCATGTTCTTAATATAGTCAGCATGACCCGGACAATCAATATGTGCATAATGTCTGTTATCAGTCTGATATTCGATGTGAGCTACGTTGATTGTTATTCCTCTTGTTTTCTCTTCTGGTGCCTTGTCAATTGAATCAAAGGCTGCAAAATCTGCCATTCCTTTGAAATGCAATGCTTTTGTCATTGCTGCAGTTAGTGTTGTTTTACCATGGTCAATATGACCAATAGTTCCAATGTTCAAATGTGGTTTTGTCCTTGCAAATTTCTCTTTAGCCATTTTTCTCCCTCCTCTATCCTAGTGGTTGGGTATTTTAAGATCCTAAGATCTTTTCTGCGACTTTATCAGGCACTTCAGCGTAATGAGCAAACTGGATCATATGCGTTGCTCTACCCTGTGACAGGGATCTTACAACTGTAGCATATCCAAATAATTCAGAAAGTGGTATAAGTGCCTTGATTATCCTTAATTTTCCTTTGTTTTCAAAGCCTTCAATACGTGCTCTTCTCGAGTTCATATCAGCAACTATGTCCCCCAAATAATCTTCAGGTGTAGTCACTTTAACGGACATCTTGGGTTCAAGTAACGCTGGATCGGCAGCTTTCACAGCCTTTTTGAATGCAATGGAAGATGCTATTTTAAACGCTACTTCTGACGAATCAACTTCATGATAGGATCCATCAAGAAGGGTTGCTTTTATATTCACCATCGGGTAACCTGCAAGAACTCCTGTTTGCATCGCTTCGCGTATTCCTATCTCTACCGATGGCACAAATTCCTTGGGTACAACGCCCCCTCGTGATCTGTCTTCAAAAACAAAATCCTCTTCGCTAGGCTCAATTCTTATTTCTACATGTCCATACTGTCCGCGGCCACCAGTTTGTCTTACATATTTTTCTTCAGCTTTTGAAGATTGTCTTATTGTCTCTTTATAGGTAACCTGTGGATGACCAGTTCTGAACTTTGATTTAAATTCTCTCTTTATACGTTCAAGCACTACTTCAAGATGTAGCTCACCCATTCCAGAAAGTATTGTGTCTCCGGTATCATGATCTACATATGCCTGTAAAGATGGGTCCTCATCTGATAAAGCAACCAGACCCTTGGATAGTTTGTCAAAATCTTCTTTAGAATCAGCTTCAAGCGCTATCGAAATTACAGGTTCTGGAAATTCCATCGTTTCAAAAAGAATCTTCTTTTCTCCAGAGATTATTGTCTCTCCTGTAATCGTATCTTTTAAGCCAACCATAGCGACTATATCGCCAGCCCTTACATAGTCAACTTCTTCACGCTTATCAGCATGTAAGAAAAGTAGTCTTGAGACTCTTTCCTTCTTGTCTTTCACAACATTGTAAACATAAGAACCTTTACTCAATGATCCAGAATACACCCTTACAAAGGTCACCTTTCCTACGAACGGGTCAACCATTATTTTAAAGGCAAGTCCTACAAAAGGCCCATCAATATCAGGATACACAAGAACTTCTTCTTTTGTTTCTGCGTTTTTCCCTTTTACCGGAGGTGTATCAAGTGGCGATGGTAAATAGTCAACCACGGCATCCAGTAATGGTTGGACTCCCCTATTCTTAAAAGCTGATCCACAAAGTACGGGTACTATGTGATTACCCAGTGTGCCTTTTCTTAGTGCCTTAACTAATTGCTCGTTAGTGATTTCTTCACCTTCAATGTACTTTTCCATAAGTTCTTCATCAAATTCTGCTACATGCATAATCAGGTTTTCTCTATGTTCCTCTACCTCATCTTGAAATTTTTCGGGTATCTCTTCATAACCAAAATCCATACCATCTTCACTGTACCATCTAATTGCTCTCATTCTTACAAGATCTATTACGCCTTCAAAATCAGACTCAGCGCCTATGGGCAACTGAACAGGCACAGGATTTGTTTCCAGCTTCTTCACCATACTTTCTACTGCTTCATGGAAATCGGCTCCGATCTTATCCATCTTATTCATGAACGCTATACGTGGAACATTGTACTTGCTTGCCTGACGCCATACTGTTTCTGACTGTGGTTCTACACCAGCCTGTGCGTCAAAGATTGCAATAGCTCCATCAAGCACTCTGAGTGATCTTTCGACCTCTATGGTAAAGTCAACGTGCCCGGGCGTATCAATAATATTAATACGAAAATCTTTCCAGAAACATGTTGTTGCAGCAGAGGTTATGGTAATTCCTCTTTCTTTTTCCTGGTCCATCCAATCCATGGTAGCTGTTCCTTCGTCAACATTTCCTAGCTTGTATTTTCTTCCCGTATAGTAAAGCATACGCTCGGTTGTAGTTGTTTTACCAGCGTCAATATGAGCCATTATTCCTATGTTTCTTACTTCATCAAGATTCGTATAACGTTCCTTCAAAATAACTTCCTCCTGTTACCTGCTGAACAAAATTACCATCTAAAGTGTGAATATGCTTTTCCAGCTTCTGCCATTCTGTGCACTTCTTCTTTTCTCTTGAAAGCAGTTCCGCTTCCATTGTAAGCGTCCACAAGTTCCATCATTAGTCTTTCACTCATAGGCCTGCCTTTTTTGTTTCTACTTGCATTCAATATCCATCTTAGAGCGAGTGAAAGTGCTCTCTCTTCAGGTACCTCAAAGGGTATTTGATAGGTCGCCCCTCCAACTCTTCTAGGTCGTACTTCGAGTAATGGTTTCACATTTTCAAGAGCCTGTCTGAACGCTTCCATTGGTGGTTTTCCTGTTTTTTCAGCCAGTCCATCTATTGCATTATATACAATTGTTTTGGCCCTGGCTTTTTTCCCATCAACCATTAAACGATTTATTAGTTTGCCAATATAAAAATCGTTATATACTGGATCAGGTGAAATTTTTCTTTTTTCCGCTCTTCTTCTTCTCACTGAGGGTTAACCTCCTTATTTCTTAGTTCTCTTTGTCCCGTATCTACTTCGGGATTGTTTTCTATCGGCAACTCCTTCTGCATCAAGGACCCCTCTGATTACCTTATAACGTACTCCAGGTAAATCTCTAACTCTTCCTCCACGAACAAGTACCACAGAATGTTCCTGAAGATTGTGACCTTCTCCTGGAATGTACGCAGTTACTTCAGTACCATTAGACAGTCTAACTCTCGCAATTTTTCTCAATGCAGAGTTAGGCTTTTTCGGGGTCATTGTAGAGACCCTTACACAAACACCCCTTTTCTGGGGATTATTTTCCAGTGCAGGTGACTTAGACTTTTTGGTAACTTTCTTTCTACCTTGTTTTATTAACTGATTTATTGTAGGCATGCGGTTTTGTTCCGCCTCCTTTCAAAGATATGCCAAGACTCATTCTACAACGGACTCTTTAACCTGTCAATCCATAGTCACATCTATTTAGTAAAGGTTGGCTAAATTTACATAATCTTTACTTTAAGAACAGTACTCAATTAAATTGGTAAAGGCAACGAATTCGCTAACTCGTCCTTCTTTAAATGACTCATCAAGCGATTGAAGATAAAGGAGCAAACTTTGTAGGTCTTTTAAAGAATATTTTTCGTGCAAATTTGGTTGTTTTTCATCATCTCCAGAAAATTGAAAACCAACGACATTTGCAATTATGATGGTTTTACAATCTAATTCCTTTGCCAGCTTGGCTATTGTTTTCCAGTCAGGATTTCTTTCCATAGATAATAAAGTTTTCATACGACCAAGGGTTGTAACTGTACGAGAAAGAATAGCAACTATGATGGGAAATGTATTTCTTTCGTTAATCAACTCAAAAGGAATTTTTTCTATCTTTCCTCTTAATAAATTGTATGCGAATTCATTATAATTTTTTTCTTTAAAAACATATGAGTATATTTCAATATCTTTCTCAGTTATCTTTCGTTCCAACACCTCAAGCTTTTTCAGTTCAGTATAAATTAACTGCTCATTTGTCCCAATGGTTTCAAAAATTTTTTCACATGTTTTACCAGTGATTTCAACACCAAGAGCATTAGAAAGTTTTTTGATGTGATTTAACCATTGCTCTTTCTTCCAGGGCGGGGGTAATTTGAATGTCTTTTTTTTGCATTCTTTTAATTTTAAGTCCCAGTCAATAAACAAATCTGTGTTTTCAGGCAAAACAGTGCTTTTCAAAAAGTCCTTAAGTTCCTGGATTTCTTCTTTTTTCCATTTATCTAATTGTCTTAGGTAAATCGCATTTGATTCACTAAACATATTATTACTGCCAAGTATGTTTCTTAGCTTTGATATTTTTTCACTGTCTTCTGGAAGCACACTTATAAAATTCGCTCTAACACTGTTCACATATATTTTTTTTAATACCAGACTGTCTCCTAGTAAACAATAAATCAAAGCAACACTTCTCCTTGTTATTCTTCTAACCAGACAAAAAGAGTTTCAGCTGGTTCGGAACCCGGTTCAGGTTTTTGTTTTACTACCCTCCCCGTTCCCATTATTCTAACATCATTAATATTATACATTTTGGCTACTTCAAGAACATCATGTATTGTGTAATCAGTTAGATCTGGCAATTTCCATTCATAAACATCCAGTGTCGCTGGCTCCTTTACCGGCTTAAACATTAAATTTTCCACTATTTTAGCAAATACCGGGGCAGCCACACTACCCCCATAATATTCTTCTCCACGAGGATTATCAATAAAAACAACCAAAGAATACTTAGGTTCTTCCAGAGGGAAGAAACCCCAGAACAATGAGTAGTAATCCTCATCGCTATAACTTCCACCAACTGCTTTTTGTGCGGTACCAGTTTTACCACCGATTCTTATTCCTTCCACCTGTGCGCGAGTTCCAGTGCCGCTTGCAACAACGGACTCAAGAACAGGCTTCATCCTTTCAACAATGTCTCGAGGAATTGCTGTTCTTTCAATCTCAGGTTCCATTTGTTTGATCTCGCGTTCACCGGAAACTGCATTTACAAAGGTTGGTTCCACCAATCTTCCTCTTGAAGGATAAACATTTAAAGCTCTTATTAATTGAAAGATATTTACACCGACACCCTGACCAATTCCAAATTGGTAGGGTGAAATCAACGACCAGTATAGCGGTTCTACCAATATTCCAGGTGTTTCACCAGGTAGGTCTACTCCGGTTTTTCTTCCAAAACCCATGGTTAGTAACTGATTATAAAAGGCAGTTTTTCCGATATTATCAATAATATGTTGAATTACCTGTACTGTTGCTACGTTGCACGAATTCCTTATAGCATCATGGAATGTTTCAACGCCATGTTTTAAACCCTCAGTATCTCTAATAATAATATCAAGATTTTCTACTGGCTTTATAGAACCACCACATGTAAATGTTGTTTCAGGTGTAATCGAGTGCGTTTTTAAAGCGATTCCATATATTACCGGTTTAATAGTGGAACCAGGTTCTACTATTCCCATCAATCCAGTATCCCAGGGAAAAGTATTTGCATAAGCCACAATCTTACCTGAATTACTTTCCATTAAAAGGGCTAAGCCACCGTCCGCATTGTTTCTCTTAACTGCCTTATCAACTTCTTCATAAATCATTTTTTGAATATCGAGATCGATAGATAGATAGACATCACTACCGTTTTCTGGTGGCATTTCCACTGTTTGTGTTAATGTTCTTTTTATAGTTCCATCTTTCTTTCCAGTAAGTAGATCATTGTAACTCGCTTCTATACCCTGTGTTGGCTTTTGCCCTTTTTTATATGAGCCAATTATTTTTTCAACACCATAACCACTATAAGACAATCTTTTTGTTGACATCTCAATGGAAACAAACTTTCTTATGTTCGGTGACAATTTCTTTGAAAGACTTTCCATGTTTTCGTAGCTACCAAGAAGTAAAAAGCTGTTACTATTCAGCTTTTGATGAAGTTCATCGGTGCTTTCGTTAAAATTTCGACTTATAGTATCGATAATATTTTCTAACTCATTATCAACTACAGTACGTTTCAGGAAGTTTACATCCAACCATGCCTGATATTCTAAGACATCATTGGCAAGCACTTCACCATTCCTATCAAAGATAGTTCCACGTAATGCAGGTACTCTATTAACCCTAACCGTTACCGGTATTTCATACTCAGTAAATACTGATAAATACAGCACTCTTCCGCCAAGAACAGCGGTTACCAATATGACCAGTACATATAGTATCGATACTCTACTTGAGAGTTTGTTTATATTGCCAACACCTCACGTTGTAAATATTCAGTTGTCCAACTCAGAACCAACAACAGTCTCCAGATAAGCAATTTCACGCGTTAAACTATCAATCCGCGTTTTCATCTGGACTATACCTTCTCTTGTTTCTCTCGCTTTCGATGCAATTTTATCAGTTTCATTCCCAAAATGAAGTGGTAACACAATGGAGACTGCAATAGAAAGAAAAATAATAATAACCTGTAAAGCCGTTATAAAGCTCCAGGTTCCTGCACGAGCATGAACGTACTCGCGCGATACTGCCTGCGATTTTCTCCGCTTCGCTGTGATAACTTGCACGAGATGTTCCTCCCTTCAAATCCGCTCCGCTGCCCTCAGTTTTGCACTTCTTGCCCGAGGGTTTTGCTCTACTTCGTTTTCCGATGGAGTCAAGGGTTTTTTCGTTAGAACATTCAGTTCTCCCCCCTGAAGATCCCTGAATGTTCTTTTTACAACACCATCTTCCAACGAATGAAAAGAAATTACAACAACCCGACCACCGGGTTTCAAATAATGGGGAATCTTGTACAGAGTTTTTTCAATGTTCTTAAGTTCCTGGTTTACTTCTATTCTTATAGCCTGAAATGTTTTTGTTGCAAAGTGTCTTCTTCCATAACGAAATTTTGGTGGTAATGCTTTCTTTATCGCCTCTACCAGATCCAAAGTCGTATAAAGTGGCCTCCGCTTGATAATCGATCTGGCTATCCGTCTTGCAAATCGCTTTTCCTGCCCGTATTCAAATATTATTTTCGATAATTCAGGCTCGGAATAGCTATTGACAACATCCTTCGCTGTAAATTCTGAACCGGGATCCATTCTCATATCAAGAGGTTCATCCTTTTCATAACTAAAACCTCTTCCTTGCGCTTTCAACTGAAAAGTGGAAACCCCAAGATCAAAAAGGAAACCGTCTACTTTTTCGATTTTCAAAGAATCAAGAACCAGGTCAAAATCAACGTAAGAAGCATTGAATAACTCAACAAATCCCCTAAATTCCTCGAGTTTCTCTTTGGCTATTTGTAACACTTCAATGTCAATGTCCAGACCAATTAATCTTGAGTCATTGCCAAGCTCATTAGCTAAAATTTCTAAATGCCCACCTTCTCCAACGGTACAGTCAACATACTTTCCTTTACTATTTACAATAAGAAAATTAAGCGCTTCGTGAACCATAACGCTCCGGTGGGTATCCTTATAATTCCTAGACAATTTGTTCACTCCGCTCAAAAAAATATTATCACTTTTTTGCTACCAAAGTCAAATAAAACTGAAAAAATATTTATCGAGAAAAATACAAAAGTTCTTTCTCGATAAAATCATCTATGTTTCCATCCATTATGGATTGAATATTTCCGGTTTCTAATCCAGTTCTGTGGTCCTTTACCATTGTGTAAGGCTGGAAAACATAAGATCGAATTTGGCTACCCCATGCTATATCCTTTTGCTCACCCATAAGTTTCATTTTTTCTTCACGTTTCTTTTCAAGCTCTATCTCAAATAGCTTTGCCTTTAATAACTTCATTGCAGTGTGTCTGTTTTGATGCTGGGATCTCTCGTTTTGACATGTAACAACTATTCCCGTAGGCTGATGTGTTATCCTTACAGCAGATTCCGTTCTGTTGACATGCTGACCGCCAGCACCACCTGCTCTATAAGTGTCTACACGCAATTCTTCTGGTTTTATATCGATATCAATATCCTCATCCATTTCAGGTGAAACACTTACAGAAGCAAAGGAAGTATGTCTTCTATGGTTTGCATCAAAGGGAGAAAGCCTGACAAGTCTGTGAACACCAGCTTCATATTTTAATTTACCATATACATACGATCCTTGTATGTTTACAGTGGCAGATTTTAATCCTGCTTCGTCTCCTGGTTGCTCTTCAATGATATCTACATCATAGTTGTTCTTTTCAGCCCAACGAATGTACATCCTAAAAAGCATGGAAGCCCAATCTTGAGATTCGGTGCCCCCAGCACCAGGATGTATACTAAGAAATGCATTATTTGAATCATAAGGTTCATTAAGTATAACGCTTAGTTCAAATTCCCAAATCAGTTTTTCTGCCTCTCCTATCATTTCTTTCGCCTGTTTTGCAAAACTCGGATCCTCTTCAGAAAATTCAACAGCAACATCAATATTACCCAGTGTTTTCTTTATGTCATTTAACAGATTTAGCCTGTCTCTGATAATTTGCGCTTGCTGTCCCAGTTTTTTCGCTCGTTTCTGATCTGACCAGACATCGGGTGCAGACATTTTTTTCTCTAATTTTTTCAAATCACTCTGTAAATTATCCAGATTGACATTTTTCAATATGGCATTAAATTTACCTTTCAGTTCTTCTAAGCGATTCTTCGTTTCATAATCGATCATTTTTTCACCTCTATGTGAATACTTTACTTTTTTCTTTTGACTTTAAACCTTCTCTTCATCGGGCGTGAGTATGTTTTCTTATCTTCTTTTTTCTTTCTGTTCTTATCCATTACTGAACCCTCAGAATGAGAGAAATTTAGCTTGTTAAAATCAGTCTTTGCTTTTTCCTCTTCCTTTTTATCGATTCTTGTCAACCTGCTTAAAACGCTCACAATATCATCATATAAGGAATCTATCATTTCTTCAAATAACATGTAAGACTCTCTCTTAAACTCAATAACAGGGTCCTTTTGGCCGTAAGCTCTCAATCCAACTGATTGTTTTAGATGTTCAAGTGTCTCAAGATGCCTCCTCCAGCGCTCATCAATCATTCGAAGCATCAAGTATTTCATAACCTTTGGAAACTCTTCATCAAATTCTTCTTTTCTTTTTTCATATATTTCTTTTATTCTATTGTTGATTTTTTGTCCAAGCACTTCTATTTTTTCAAGATTATTTAGACCATCATATATATTTTTAGGTAGAAAACCAAATAATTGCTCAAGTGTTTTCAAATCAGGAATTTGTTCCAGTTTACTTACTCTACGGTCCACCACATCCTCGATTATTTCATAAACATGTTTATCCAGCTCTTCGCCTTTAAGCAACCAATCTCGATGTGCATAGATCGCACTCCTTTGTTTATCAACAACAGAATCCAGTTCATATAGTCTTTTTCTTATCGAAAAATGGATTCCCTCAATTTTCTTCTGTGCAGAATTAATCACCTTACTAAGAAGGGAATGCTCGATTGGCTGTCCTTTTTCAATTTTTAGCGTATTCATTATAGATTCCATACGCTCTCCACCAAACAATCTTATAAGATCGTCTTCTGTTGACAGATAAAATCGAGATTCTCCTGGATCTCCCTGCCTCCCCGAACGACCAATAAGCTGATTATCGATACGTCTGCTTTCGTGCCTTTCGGTTCCCAGGACAAACAAACCATCTAAATCAGTAACCCCATCTTCTAATTTAATATCAGTACCTCTACCGGCCATATTGGTTGCTATTGTCACAGTATTCTTTTGTCCTGCCTTGGCAACTATCTCAGCTTCTCTTTCATGATGCTTTGCATTCAGTATTTCGTGAGGAATATTCTCTCTGGAAAGCATAGAACTAAGTAATTCACTATTTTCAATAGACGTTGTGCCGACCAGAACAGGTTGACCTTTTTCATAACGTTGTTTTATTTCTTCGACTACCGCATTGTATTTTTCTTCCTTTGTTCTATAAATCAAGTCGTCTCTATCCAGTCTAATAACAGGTTCATTGGTTGGTATAACAACGACTTCCGTTCCATAGATTGAAATAAATTCTGATTCTTCTGTTTTTGCTGTACCTGTCATTCCAGACAATTTATCGTACATCTTAAAGTAATTCTGGAATGTTATTGTAGCGTAAGTAATACTTTCTTCTCGAATTTTTACATTCTCTTTTGCTTCTATTGCCTGATGTAAGCCTTCACTATACCTTCTTCCAGGCAGCAGCCTTCCTGTGAATTCGTCAACAATGATAACTTCTCCATCTTTAACTATGTAATCCACTTCGTTTCTGAAAAGCGTTCTCGCCTTTAAAGCATTTAGCAAGTGAAACAGATATCTGTAGTTCTCTGGATCATAGAGATTTTCTACCTTTAGCAAACTCTCAGCTTTTTCTATGCCTTTTTCTGTAAGATTTACCGTTTTTTCTTTTTCATCAACGATGAAATCCTCATTTTCGTTAAAACGCTTTGCGTAGAAAGCAAATTGCATATAAAGATTGGAAGAATCTTCAGATGGACCCGAAATAATAAGAGGTGTCCTGGCTTCATCGATCAAAATACTGTCAGCTTCGTCAACAATTACAAAATTGTGCCCTCTCTGGGTTTTGTTCTCCAGTGAATATACCAGGTTGTCCCTTAGATAATCGAATCCAAACTCATTTGCTGTACCATATGTAACATCACATTTATATGCTTCCTTCCTTTCTGATGGCTCCATAGAAGCTTGAATGTAACCAACCTCAAGTCCAAGATATTCATAAACCGGGCCCATCCAGTTTGCGTCTCTTTTTGCTAGATAATCGTTGACGGTAGCTACATGAGTACCCTTTTCCGAGAGCCCATTTAGATATAAAGGCATTGTTGCAACAAGGGTTTTACCTTCACCTGTTTTCATCTCGGCTATTTTTCCTTCATGAAGAGATATAGCTCCCATTACCTGAACATCGAAAGGTCTCATATTTACCGTTCTTCTTGCACTTTCTCTTACCAGGGCAAATGCTTCAGGCAAAATGTCGTCAAGACTTTCTCCATCTTTTATTCTATTCTTAAATTCTCTTGTTTTCTCTTTAAAGTCCTGTTCAGAAAGTTTTCTAACATCATCTTCCAGCTGGTTTATTTTTTTCATGGCAGATTTGTACTTTTTCAAGATTCTTTTGTTTTTATCGAAAATTTTACTAAATATACCCATTACACCGGCACCTCTTGTTTAATAAAAGCTAATTGTGTGAATTATCTGTCCATTATCATTAACTGTTTCCTGGTACAACAATGCAGTATCAGAATCAAGACCTGCAAAGGTTTTATAAATCTTGCTGATATCAATAAATATCTCTACTATGCTTTCATCACTTAACTCTTTTCTAAGACGTTTATACGAATCGAGTTCGTTCAAATTTATTCCATTCTTGAGATATTCAATACATTCTTCAGGTCTAATTGTTGTGATAAAAGCATTTGTATTGTTAAACATAAAATAGAATGTATCGGTCATCATTTCTATCTCAAAAACTTCATATTCCATGAATTGATATTCTTTTGCTTCCTTTTCTTTTAGCGCTTCTCTTTCCTCAATATAATCATCAGGTCTACCTGTAAATTTCATCATCAAAAGGGGCGTCTCCGCATCAGAAATGATGTTGCCACATAATGTAACTTTCTCTTCGCTTTTGCTTGATAACTGAACTATAAGATCAGACAACTTTTGATAGGGCTTAAGATCCATTTCAAACCAATAACTAAGTTCATTACGAAGCGTGCCAACACTTTCACTTGGAAAAACAGCAACATAATCTCCGAATATTTTGTCTTCAATCCCTTTGCCCCCGTTAATGTTCCAGGTATTAAATCTATTCCTTTCTTCTTCTGATAAATATGTTATATTTTGTGAAATTGTGGCAACAAAACGATTGCCTTCCAAACCCGCTACCAAAAACGTTTCATCAACTGAGTATGGCCAATCTGCTCCGAGTTCTATCTTAAAACAATCCGAATCAAAATAACCGGTTATCCAGTTGTTTTTACTGAAATCCAGCATTTTATTGGCTATCTCTTTCTTTTCAACTATCCCCTTACTTGAACCTTCATAAGTATCAAGTGCCTTGTTTACTATTCTTTCAGAAGTGCCAACAATAATGTATTCTTCACCTTCATAAAAATACAACACACCACTATTGCTTCTCATTTCATTGACTATCGAGCCAGTCTGGACGAAGAGTTCCATTCCCAGAATGGAGGAAAATACCTTTAAAAGAAGACCTGGTTCTTCTGATTTCCATACCAGAAAGATATTTGAATTGCTTGATTTTAAACTTTCAAGTAAATAAACCGGATCAAAACTAATAAGATCGTTAACGCCAAGAACAAATTTTTCGCCTGCAACTAAGAAATCATTCTTCAATGCATCATTGACAAATTCCTCGGATTCCCGACCTGTGCTATCCCTCGCTAAAGCTTCAAAAGAGTTTTTTAACATACTTTCAAGGTCAACTTCCCGGGTGGCAAGATATGCATTGAACATATTCGTTTTTTCTTTCATTGCATTTAAATAGTCATAGGTACTTCTTAGAACAAGAAAATAACCTGAATTTTCAGGAACAAAATCAAATATTTCCTGTCCGCTAACCAATGAAATTGTTATTAATAAAAATAGAACAAATAGAGCTTTTTTTGTCATAATTATTATCCTTTATTCCAACAACTAAATTTCTTTCAACTCTCAAATTCTTCAAAGACTACCTTATGAAAATACAGACCCTGAGGAGGAGCTGAATAAGGTAGTTTGCTTCGATCCCTACTATCAATGAGTTCTTCCACATCTTCTGGTTTAATACCTCTAACTCCAACCTGAGTAAGTGTACCTACAATATTTCTAACCATTCTTCGCAAAAAGGAAATACCTTCCACTCTTATTAAAAGAATATCCTGCTTCAACTTTATAATTCTAACAGCCTTAATCGTTCTAACAGGATCTCGTTCGTCTTTACCCGTACGAAATACCGTAAAATCCTTTTGTCCAATCAAATATTTTGTTGTCTTGCGCATACATTCTATATCGATTTTATACGGAAACCACCAAAAATACTTACGTCTGAATAGATTAGGATTACTGCAATTATCAATCAAATAATCATATATTCTCTTCTTAGCAGAAAATCTTGGATTAAAGCTCTTACCTACCGAATACACCTTTCTGACATAAATATCAGCGGGAAGGTTCGCATTCAATGCATTCTTCATTATTTGGGGTTCCAGTCTGTCCAGATAGCTGTCAAAAGAAACAACCTGTCCCCATGCATGAACGCCTGTATCAGTTCTTCCTGCACCTTCACATTGAACAGAATGCTTATGAATTATTTCTAATGCTTTTTCAAACTCACCCTGAACCGTTCTTTGATCAGGCTGTACCTGAAATCCGTGAAAATCATAACCATCGTATGCAACAACCGCTGCAAATTTTTTCATAAAAAAATTCAGTTCTCTTTCTGATTGGCACTAAACATTTCTGTGTAAAGATATGCAATGGCGCCACTGTCCCATCTAAGTCTTTCTAGATCTCCTTTGTAAACGCCCCAGAAAATTTTCGTAATGAAAATTTCTGTATATTTAAGAACAAAATGTTCCAGTCGCTCTTTATTGCTAGAAGGAATTCCTTCCAGTGTCACACTTAACCAGTCTTCGAGCACGCTTTTTTCTGCACTTAATTCACCGATTTCGTATGATTCCAAAAACTTTACAATATCTTCCGTTATCTGTCTCAATGACAAAGAACTGACAAGTTCGCTTACCATCTCTCTATCATAATAAGCTTCAATTAGCTCCGGTATCTCCAATTCATATTTAAAATAAAGCAGATTATGATTGCTGTGCTTGCGCTGAAATATAATTCTTCTTTTCATCGAAGACTCAAGAGCATAAGCGCTAAGACAATTCCAATACTTGGTTTCAAGCATCTCTCCTGCCCGGATCTCTGACCAGGCAGAAAGATAACCACTTTTTACTCTGTGGTTAAAGTGTATTTTTTTCGGTGTCATATAGTTTTTGTCATTGTATAAAATATGGACATAATTATTTTTCATTTATTTACCTGCTCCTTTACAGTTTTTTCAAGTAAATCAAGTTTTTCATATTTTTCCTCTTCAGAAGTTGCTTTTACCATTAGATAGAATTTTATTTTAGGCTCAGTACCAGATGGTCTTACGATTAATTTGATATCATTTTCATACTGAAGCTCAATTACATCTGATTCTGGTAAACCTTTGGTACCTTCTAAATAATCGATTTTCTTTATTAACTTGTTATTGCCTACAACCATTTCCTGCTCTTCACGGAAATTTTTCATTATTCTTTTAATCTTTTCATTGCCTTCATAGCCTTCATAATTAAAGCTTAAAAGTTTGTTCCCATAGTAACCATATTTCCTGTAAATCGATTCCAGTCGCTTTAACACATTTTCACCTTCATTATTAATCTGAGAAATCATTGTAGTTACAAGCGCTGAAGCGACCACCGCATCTTTATCCCTAACATGCGTTCCGTATAAATAACCATAACTTTCTTCAAAACCAAACAAAAATCTACCTTTTCCAGCCTGCTCATTTTTTTCAATTAGTTCACCTATGAATTTGAAACCCGTTAGCGTTTCCATCAATTCAATATTATTTTTAAAGGCCATTTCCTTTGCCAGATCAGTGGTAACAATTGTCTTTATTGCATAGTAATCACTATCACGTTTACCCTTTTCTAATAAATAATCGAATATTAGCACCCCAATTTCGTTTCCTGTTAATCTAATGTATTCACCATCTACAAGACACATAATACCCATCCGATCACCATCAGGATCTGTTGTTATGATTAAATCTGGCCTCAATTCTTTAGCCATCTTCAAAGCCAGGACAAAAGATTCCCTGTCTTCAGGATTGGGGTAATCCAGAGTTGGAAAATCACCATCGGGTGTAATTTGCTCTTCAACTACTGAAATATTGTGACCGAGTTCCCTTATAACATCGGTAACAAACGGATGACCTGTTCCGTGTAAAGGAGAAAACAACACCTTTATAGGTTTTACATCTGATTGCAGATCGTTCATCAGTTCAATAATCGTTCCTTCAAATCGTTTCTTTGTTTCTCCCGGTACTGTATTTATCAATTCTTTATTTTTTTCGCTACTGTCAAAGTAATCAACTTTTTTAATTTCAGCAATTATCTCATTGGCAACATTGGGGACAGCCTGAGTACCGTCTGATGTATATACTTTATAGCCGTTATAACCACTGGGATTATGACTTGCAGTAATAACTATACCTCCTGAACAATTTAAATCCCTTACTGCAAAACTCAGTAGTGGTGTTGGTGCAGGATCAGTAAATACATAGCTTTTTATTCCTTTACCAGAAAGTACTTCAGATGCTATTTCTGCAAATTCTTTCGAATTATGTCTTGTGTCAAAAGCAATTGCTACACTTAAATCACGGTTATTATTATTCTTCTTCAACCAGCTAGCAAAACCTGTTGTTACCATTGCTATCGAGTAGTGATTCATTCTATTTGTACCTGCTCCCATTAGTCCTCTCATGCCGCCTGTACCAAACTCGAGATCTATATAGAAACTATCCTTAATCTGATCTTCATCCATTTCCTTAAGATCTTCCAGCATATCATCATCAACATTTCTTTTCCATCTATTGTATTCTTCTTTTATTTCGACATCATTTCTGTACAAATTCACCACCCTCCTACACCTTCAATATGGTTTATCCTTCCATCTGAAAGAACCTCAATTACATCAATTCTGCAAGAATCAAAATGAGGATTCTTCCTCATAATATAATTATTCGCAGCCATTTCAATTTTCTTTAATTTCTTTCTGTTTATACGTAAACGTGGGGGGAAATCAGGATTACCACCTTTTACCTCCACAAACACAAGAACTTTCCTAAATTTAGTGATAATATCTATCTCAGCAAAACCATAATTTACATTTCTTTCAATTATATTAAACCCTTTAGCAGTTAGGTAACGACAGGCAATATCTTCATATTCCTTTCCTGCAATTTTAGACATACTAATAAATCTTAGGTACCTTTAAATAGCGACCTTCTGAATCAGGGAAGAGTTCAATTATTTGTTCTTTACGATCAAAATCTATAGTTTCATCTTTTCTCAATTCCAGATTGTCTTCAATCGGCGTTATTTCTTGATCAATATCACCCAAATCAACCTCTTTAAGCTGTTCAATGTATGCAAGTATTTTACTGATATCCCTTTTTAAAAATTCTTTCTCATCTGTTTCAAGATTCAACTTAGATAATTCTTGAAGGTGCTTCAATAATTGTTCATCAATATTAAAGCCTTTCTCTTTCATACTCTTCACCTCTATTAAAGATCAACTTCTTTAAGATAATTGGCTGCATGTTCTGGTGGAACAGGGTTTATGTAAAAGCCTGAACCCCATTCAAAACCAGCCACATGTGTTAATCTGGGAACAATTTCCAGATGCCAGTGATAATAGTCCTTTCCTTCCAACCTTTCCATTCCAGTATGCAACATGAAGTTATAAGGTGGATTGTCCAATGAGCTGTATATTCTGTATAAAACGTTTTTTAATATTTTTGCAAAACTTTCCACATTTTCGGATTCAATTTTACCAAAATTGAATTGATGTTTTTTTGGCAAAATCCAGGTTTCAAATGGAAACCTTGAAGCAAAAGGTTCAAATGCAAGAAAATCAGAATTTTCTTCTATAACACGGTTCCCTTCAAGAATTTCCTGATTAACAGTATCGCAAAAGACACATCTATCTTTGAATTTATAATAATCTCTACTGCCATCAATTTCCTCCATAACACGTTTTGGAACGATGGGAGTTGCTATAAGCTGGCTGTGCGAATGCAGTAATGAAGCACCTGCTTCTTTGCCATGATTCTTGAATATAAGTACATAACTTATTCTTTCATCCTTCTCCAGACTTGTAAACCGCTCTCTATATGCCCATATTATCTCTTGAATTTGTTTTAATGGCATTAGAGCCATATTTGTATCGTGCTCCGGGGTCTCCACAATAACTTCGTGTGTTCCAAAACCCCTTATAACATCATACATACCATGTCCAAATTTTTCAGGTGTCTCATCCGGATCCAGTGCGGGAAATTTATTGGGAACCACCCTTATCCACCAGCCTGGTTCATCTTTGTTAGTATTTGCCGGTCTGAAAGCCATTATTTCAGGTGGTGTTGTATGTTCATTGCCGGTATCAAAGGGACAGAATCTATTTGTTTTTTCTTCAGTTGCGGTAGTAAAATCCTTAGGTCTCTTAGAGCGTTCAGTTGCTATAATCACCCATCGTTTTAAGATCTGGTCTTTGCGAAGTTCAGGCATTATCTCCATTCCTCCTAGATTACATTATTTTTCTGTATAATTCTATGTATTCACCTGCTGATCTTTCCCATGAAAAATCAGTTTCCATTGCATTTTTCATGACCTTTTTCCATAGTTTATGGTCATTGTAACAATCTATAGCTTTATTTATCGTTTTATGTAGTTCGTCCGTTTTGTAGCTCTCAAAACCAAAGCCATTACCGGTTTCTTTAACAGGATCGAATTCTTTTACACTGTCCTTTAACCCACCAGTAAAACGTACAATGGGTACGGTGCCATATCGCATGGCGAACATCTGACCAAGACCGCATGGCTCATACCTTGATGGCATAAGAAACATATCAGCCCCGGCATAAATAAGTTGTGCTAGATCAATACTAAACATAATCTTTGCGGCAATTTTTCCCGGAACTCTTTCAGATAACATCTTAAATAACTGTTCGTATTTTTCATCCCCTGTGCCCAATATCACAAACTGTGCATCAAACGCTGTTAAATCATCAGACATATCAAATAAAAGGTCCAGTCCTTTTTGATCATACAACCTTGTAATCATACCTATTAAGGGCATTTTTTTGTCTGGTAAACCAAGGGTTTTTAGTAAAGTAGTTTTGCATTTTCTTTTTCCCGAAATATCAGAGTTGTCAAAATTGAAGGGGATTCTCTCATCTGTTTTTGGATTGTACTCATCATAATCAATGCCGTTCATTATTCCTGCCAATCTATCTGAAACTGCTCTTAAGGTTTCATGTAATCCCATACCAAATTCTTCAGTTTGGATTTCCCTTGCATACTGTGAACTAACAGTGCTGACATAATCTGCAGTTAGAATTCCTGTTTTAAGTAAATTGAAGTTATCATTATTTTCACTAATCTCCTCATCCCAGAGAATTTTCGGAAGACCGGATAGTGAAAAATACTCCTTCGAGAAACTACCCTGATATCCAAGATTGTGAATGGTGAGTAGCGTTTTAATGTCTCTGTTCGTTTCTCTCAGGTACGCTGGAATAACTGCTGTTTGCCAATCGTTAACATGTGCAATATCAGCATCTATTTTTGAAACAAATGTAGACGCAACATCACAAAAGGCCAGTGCCTGTTTTGCCAGATCAGAGCCTCCGTATATATCATCCGAATCAATTAATGAATCGTTTTTAAATAAATAGACTGGAATATTCGTTTCGGGCAGCTTTGTTCTATAAATTGAAAATGAATATTTTTCTTCTAAAAACCTTGTACTAACTTCTTCAATGTAAACAGAATGCTCTATTTTATTCTCTACAATTCTGTGAAAAGGCATTACAATTTCAATGTCCACATCATTTTTAGCCAGATATTTTGGTAAAGCACCAGCAACATCAGCAAGCCCTCCAACCTTAGCAAGGGGGGAAACCTCATATGATGCCATTATGACCTTCATTAGATCACCTCCTGTAAAAGTGGTTTATCATGTGGAAAAACTATTAAATCAGACTGTTCTGCATAATGTTTTACAATCTCTGATGCCTTATCAGAACGCATACCTTTTTTCATTTCATAATAATTTATCTGTCTTGTGCATATGTCACCACATAAAAATACTTTTCCATAATTCTCAGTATTTATAAAAAAAGAAACATGATCACGTGAATGAAACGGTGTTTCAATTATCTGAATCACGCCCCATAATAGATTGGTATCATAAACTTCGACCTTTTTCCAGCTATTCAAAACCTTTGTATATAGCTGGCCTACAATGGGGCCGAATTTTTCATAATTTCTTGTTGAATACGATTCATGAAGATGAATGGTCGCATTCTTAAAAAATATCGAATTGAATGCATGATCTATATGAAAATGCGTTAGAAGAATATCAGTTATATCTTCAGGTTTAATACCTTTTTCATTTAAAATATTTTCTAAAAAGGGAATAGCTGGAAGACTTCCGGGATCAATTAAAATGATCTTTGACTCATTTTTTAGCACGCTAACGGTGCTGGAAGGTGCGTCAATCGATCCTGGAATAAAGGTGGTGCTGCCAGAAAGCAAGACCTCAAAATTCAATTAAACCACTCCAAAGTACACAATACTTGCTACACCAAATATTATACAGTAAATCCCAAAAAGCTTTAATTTGCCTTTCAAAACTAATTTTTTTAACAACCATAACCCAAACAAGCCTGCAGCAAAAGAAGCTGTAAACCCGTAAAAGAGAAATACATAATCTATTGTTACTCTGCTTAACTGGGTCAAACCCGCGCCCAATGTTATGGGTAGACTCAATAGAAAGGAAAATCTAATCGCATCTTCTCTATTCAGTCCAATCAATAAAGCAGCAAATAACGTAGCTCCACTTCTTGAAATCCCTGGTAATATTGAAAAGGCCTGAAATAAACCAATAATTAATGCACCTTTTAAGGCCATATTTATCATTTTACGGTTGCCACTAAATCTATCACTAATAAGAAGAAAAAAAGCAGTTATAAATAGCATTAATGATGGTATTAAATAACTTGAAAAGGCGCTGTCAATTTGTTTCTCAAAGAGTAACGCAATAACAACAGCGGGAATAGTAGCTACAAGAAGTAGCCAGAATAACCTTAGAGAGTCCGGCCTTTCTTTTGGTTTAAAAAAACCACGAAAAATTTTTATAAGATCTTTATAGGTGAACAATAAAACTGCAAAAAAAGTACCCAAATGCAAAAAAGCAAAAAGCGCTTTAAGATTTTGTGCTTCCAGTTCCAGTCTAAAAAAATTCGAAAAAATCGTTAAATGTCCCGAAGAAGACACCGGTAGAAATTCTGTTAAACCTTGAATTACTCCAAGAAAGGGAATTAATAGTGCCTCAGACACTAAAACCCTCCTCTTCTGAAACCGAATCAAAGTTAATCTCGTTTTCTTCCAGTATCCCGGCTATGTATTCTGAATTCATTTTCTCGGTTCTAATTATTACCGTTTTCTTTCCTTCTTCATCTGGAGTCGTGATTAGGGATAGAATATTGATCTCTTCATCAGCAAGAACGTCCACTATTTTTTTTAGGAAGCCGGGTTTATCGGGCAACGAAAAGGTAATTCTTACACTTTCAATTGCCATCGATGTTACTTCCATCAATGCTTCAAGCACTTCAAAAACCGTTATTACACCTTTTAGTATTAGATGTTCATTAACAACAGGTACTACAAAATCGTGACTTTCAATAAGCAATAAAACAGCATCTTCAACAAGATCATTATCAAAACAATAATAGGTTACATCAGAAGCAACATCTCCAAGCTTTTGTTCCGGGTCAAAGGACTTCAGATCTTTTTTCCTGATTACACCAGCGAGGTATCCATTTTCATCTTTTATAACCACTGTACTCAAACTGAATTCTTCTTTCTCTGCAAATACATCAGCGATTTTCTGTTCAGTTTCAAAAATCGGATAAGCTTTATTAACCCACTTTTTTACAATCATCTGTTCACCCTCTTTCTAAGTCTCTTTTGTTATAATACAATAATCGATGAGTACAGTTCAACTCCCTTAAAAGATCAGGAGGAATTTATATGGAACAGGGAACAATGAAGTTATTGGAACTTGCTACAAATTTATTTACCATGTTCCGATGGAACAATACCCCCACAATGTTGCGAACAAATGAAGCAGAAAATGCCTTTGCTTCAGCTCAGTTTGCTTTATTGATGTCCAACCTTGCTCGCAAAAATGATATGAACATCAATGATAAAGAATTACTTGAGAGAATCGTTCTCAAGGAACTCCCAAAATGCGTGTTATCAGATATCTCGGTTGACACAAAAATACTTATAAGGGATTTAGACCCCCAAAAATGGAACGCTGTCTATAATACTGCTGTAAACGAGGTAGTTGATTATCTACCAGAAACCAAAAAACAACGGTTCTCCTCTATTATACACAGGGCAAAGGATTATTCGTTAGAAGGAAAGATTATCTCTGCCTCTGATCTCCTTTCGGCAAGACTCGAAGCAGACTTGCATAACAGAATTTTCCCGGAATACTATGAGGAAATAATAGAAAGTCTTGACGATCGCCTCTCGCATTTTAACGATTTTCAGCCATATAGTAACTTGATCAATAGCAGCTGGTTTGCCAGATATAAAGAATCACTGATAGTGTTGATACGGGCTGTAAGATGGAACAGACTCAATAGAAATGTGAAAACAACCGTTGCAGGACACTCATTTTATGTGGCCCTGATTAGTTTTCTTTTTTATTATGAAGAAAAACCTAATAACAATGAACTGGATGAAGTGGATATAATCAAACGAGCATTGTTGCACGATATTCCAGAAAGTCTTACCGGTGACATCATAACACCAACAAAACAAAAGGTTACGGGTTTTGAAGAGCTTGTAGAAAGGGTTGAAGAGGTAATGGTAACAAACAAATTACTCATAGATATGCCCAAAGAATTGGTTTCGGAGTTTAAAAATAAAATTCTTAAACCCTTTGAAGGAATGAATGGCAAACTGGTAAGAGCAGCAGATTTAACAGCTGCAATAATTGAATGTCTTATGGAAATAAAATCAGGTAACAATCAAATGTCCTTCAGAACTGCTTTAAACAATATGCTTGATCAACTGGTTGATTCAAAATTTACCGCAGTTCAGCAGGTAGCTGACTTTTTTAAACTCTCCTTTGAATGGACAGGGAGATAACTTTTTAGATTTATTTATTTCATATAAAAAACCCGGATTTGATATAAGGTTATAAGATTTCATGATGCTGGTTACTTCTTAATTCATATTCATTTAACTCCACATAGTACAATAGAACCATGAGTTTTAAAGAAAGAGTCAAAAAGCTAAAAAGCGGAAAAGAAGATGGAAAGTATGTTATTTACTGGATGCAGGCCTCGCAAAGAGTAGAAGAAAATGATGCGTTGAATTTTGCTATCCAGCAAGCTAATTTTCAAGGAATACCTCTTATAGTTTTCTTTGGTATTTATAAAGATTTTCCTCTGGCTAACAACAGGAGTTTCAAATTTATGTTTGAAGGCCTTCAAGAGGTTGCAAACAGACTGGAACAAATTAACGCTACATTTTTATGCAGCGTTATTTTTCCACCTTCCGGCGCTAAAAAACTTGCTAAAAATGCTTCCTGTGTTGTATTTGATAAAGGATACACTAAATTACAAAGAAAGTGGAGAACAGATGTCCTGGAAAGCATAGATAATTCTATTTATGAAGTAGAAAGCGACGTTGTTGTACCCGTTGAAATTGCTTCTGATAAAGAAGAATACAGCGCTGCAACATTGAGGAAGAAAATCCGGAAACACATCCAAAATTTTCTAAAAGCCGGTGAAACAGAAAGGTTAAAAGAAGAGATAGTCGATTCTCCAGAAATCGATTCTGTTGATTTATCCGATATTGATGATCTTCTATCAAGCCTGAATCTGGGTAACACAGTAAAGCCTTCAGAATCATTTCACGGAGGTACAACCATAGCCAAAAAAACACTGAATACTTTCGTCAGGGATAAGCTTCCAAAATACTCAGAACTAAAAAATGACCCGGGCAAGGATTATCTATCTAGCATGAGCCCTTACCTTCATTTTGGTCAAGTATCGCCGATTTACATTGTACGTAAAATCAACACACAGGATACTGAGGCAACAGATGATTACATTGAGGAACTCATTGTTAGAAGAGAATTAAGCAGGAATTTTACTTACTACAACAACAACTATGATAGCCTGGAAGGCCTTCCTGATTGGTGCAAAAAAACGTTGAATGAGCACGATGATGATAAAAGAGAGTATTTATATGAAATCGAAGAACTGGAAAACGCCCAAACTCATGATGAGTACTGGAACGTTGCTCAAAAAGAACTGGTAATTACAGGGAAAATGCATGGATATATGAGAATGTACTGGGGTAAAAAAGTAATTGAATGGAGCAAAGATCCACAAACAGCATACGACAATCTGATTTTGTTAAACGACAAATATGAAATTGACGGAAGAGATCCCAATGGTTATACAGGAGTTCTTTGGTGTTTTGGCAAACACGATATGCCTTTTAAGGAAAGAGAAATTTTTGGAAAAGTGCGATATATGAGTAATAAGGGATTGAAAAGGAAATTTGATATGGATAAATATGTGGACAGAGTATCAAAACTATAAAAAACCGATACTAATGAATCAAGTACCGGCTTATTGTTAATTTAAATATTTGGGCTAATACTTTGCAAGAAAAGCAAGTTAACTTCTTACCCTTTTCCTGGATTACTTTAACAAAAATCTCACTGTTTATTCAGTTAATTAGTAGATTAGATAACCCAGGTCGCCACCATCGGCAAAATTTTCATTTATTTTAGCAAGCGCGTCAGTCACGCTTGAAGGGGTATAATTTAATTCAATACCGGACAAAACATTGTCTGCAATATTGATTATTTCCGCCACTGTATAACCATCTAAGGGAGAAACACCCCAGACTAATTCCAAATTTATCAGGTTACCCGTAGCAGGTGCAAAATCGGGATCGTAAAGATCAAATTCAACATTCAATTTAGCTGCTAATAGTTGATTCACCAGTTCATTTCTCAAATCCCTTGATTCAGGATTAATATACGTTGTATTCACAGCTGAAGGTACGCCGCCAGACGGTAGATATCCATTTATTGCTTCTTTCGTTGTAAAAATTACAACTTTTCCACTCGAAAGAATTCCCAGAATTATTCCCTGCGGAAATGCTAAATCAAAATTATTGAATAAATAAGTACCACCGTTTTCACCCGCTGGATTTGCTCCCCAACCTCCTGGTGTATATGTCAGATAACCGTTACCACCACCGGTTGGTGGATCGGGAAGGATTGTGTAGGTTACCCTTGCGATATATTCTTTAGAAGGATAAAGCTGACACCAATTCCCTTCAGGCTGGTAGAGAGATCCATCAAATCTGAAAGAAAAATAGAATCTATCATAACCAATCCTTTCCAGGCGAAAATAACCATCCTCTGGCATTTGATGCGGGGGAGTTAATACTTCATCAAATTCCTGAATCCATTGATCGTTTTGTTCTAGATAATGGGTGATAGAAACGAGAAAAAGCTGGAGAAATTTATCCATTGAAATGAGATCACCTGTTGCAGTTTTGGCATACATCTCATAATCAGCAATAATATTTATTGGGGTTTCTTTGATGATATCAATCCAAAATGTTTTATTATTGAATTCTGTAGGATCCTCAATGGATAACACCCCCAAATCAAATCCGGGAGCATCCACTGTAAGAGAAAAACCCATAGACAGGATATTAATTATCATAACTATCACAACGGTACGTAGAAAGTTTTTCTTCATGTTTGTTCCCCCTTTGGGGATATTTTGAAATACTTTATCTATTTGATTAAATAACAATAATTTCGAAACATCCAAACAACTGGAAAGACAAATCGCTTGTTTTTATATTTTTTTGAGATAAACGACAGGTTCATTTTTTTTGAATATAATTGTTGTTCGGATTTTTATTATTATTTTTGTTAAATACGCACGTATAAACATCTAACGATACAAGATATTTTATTTTGTAAATAAGGAGCTTTGTGGTATTATAAAGAAAATTCTTATGTGGAGAGAAAAATGATAAATTTCAGTAAATTCTCATACAAATTCAATAATTTCAACAATAACGGACCCGGTTCCATCGGCCCTTTATTGTTGTAATATAACAATTATTCAAAAGGACCGATGGATTAAACCATCGGTCCTTTTTTTAAGGAGGCAATATTATGCAAGAAACTTCTCTTAGTTCCATAATTAAAACTCATCTCAATGATGAAAGAGTAAAAAATGCAGTAAAAATCAAATCCAAAATTCTGGAAAAATCCGCGTATTTCCTTAGAAACAATGGTTTTGTCGAGCTCCTTCCTACAATTATTTCACCAATTACAGACCCTTTAAATCATGAAGTATTCAACACCTCAATAAATTACTACAATCAGAACTATAAACTAACTCAATCAATGATTTTTCATAAACAGCTTGCTGTAACTGTTTATGAAAAAATATTTATTATTTCCCCAAATGTGCGACTGGAAACTTCTGAAAAAACTTCATCAGGCAAACATCTATTTGAGTTCACCCAGATAGATATTGAGATCAGGAATACTACCAGGGAAGAAATCATGTCGCTATTAGAAGGGCTTTTTGTGTATGTTATGAAAGAGATTTGCAGAGATTGTTCCAGAGAACTTGAAAAGTTGAATAGGAATGTTTCAATCCCCGGGAAACCCTTTAAAAAAATAACCTTTTTTGAAGCACAAAAACGTTACGGTGATGATTTTGAAATTCAGTTAAGTAAAGACATAAATGAACCAGTCTGGTTGATCGATATACCGGTATGGGAAAGAGAATTTTACGACAGGCTTTCCAGCGATGGTGTTACCTTGAAAGATATGGATCTCATATGGCCTGAGGGATTTGGAGAAGGTTTATCCGGGGGTGAAAGAGAATTTGAATACAATAGTATTATAAAACGGTTAAACGGAAAAGAAGAAGATATTGAAGAACTGTCCTGGTATCTTAAAATCGCTGAAGAAGGTATGCTTTTACCTTCTGCAGGTTGTGGATTTGGAGTTGAAAGACTTACAAGGTATTTGTGCAATCTGGATCATGTAAAACTCACAAGATTATTCCCGAAAATTCCAGGTATGCTGGGCATTTAACAGTGTTGCTAAATAATAAATTAGTTATTTTGTTTGACCTCCCTGATGGATTTGTCAGGATTTATTCGACATCATCAGGGTGTGGTGCTTTTTCAATCTCAAAATCATTATCAATTAGTATTACAATATCTTCGTATTCTTCCATGTTCTCAACGGGTACATCAATAATAATATCTCCAACGCTTGCAAAAGGCTGTTCTTCCGCTATATTATTGTCTATCAAAGTAAATACTGTGCCTGATTCCACATCTCTTATTTCATACTCCCAGTGTGCTTCATTTACAAGTTCACTTTCAGCAAATTCTACTTGATAAATACCAAGGACCTGTCCTGTTAAATATTTCATTCGTTTCACATCCTTTTTGGGATTCATCTTCTACTTCAAGCATATCATCATTATTTTTCTTCCTAACAAACGCCTTACTGATTATTTTCAGCTTAGGTAAAATAAAACATTGAAAAAATTGTATAATTTTTTAAAGGAGTGTTTATATGAGATTATTCAAAAAGATTTTTAGGACCGATGCTTCTCTAAAGGATATTGAGTATTTGATTTCTTTTCCGCAGAAATATGCAAACAATAATAAGTGGTACTGGCCAATGATCTTATACCTTCATGGAACTACTACAAAAAGTACGAAAATAGATAATCTGAAATCAAATGGAATACCAAAAATTGTAAGTGAAATGGAAGATTTCCCTTTTATTACGGTATCTCCCATGTGCCCATTCGAAACAATCTGGAGTGACCTTTTTACTGAAATTAATAAAATGATGACATTTATAAAGAACACCTATCGTATCAGTGATATTTATTTAACCGGTTATAATATGGGAGGACATGGTGTATGGATGACTGCTTCTCATTTTCCAAAAATGTTCTCCGCTATCGCTCCTGTATGTAGTGAATCGATTCAAAAAGAACATATTGATGGCATTGTATCTTCATTACTAAACGTTCCTGTACTGGTTTATCATGGCAGAAAAGACCAAATCGTCCCACCTAAAGAAGCCCTGGAAATTCCAATAAAAATAAGAGATAAAGGCGGAGATATTAACGTGAAACTTTTTGATAATCTGGGTCATGATTGTAGTATGAAGGCTTACACAGATCCCGAACTTTATGAATGGTTTATCTCTCACCACAAAACTGAAAATGATTGAAAAATAGCGGTTTTTTGATTATATAAAACAAATAGTGAGGAGGTAGAATTTTGAAGGTAGTAGTATTACAAAAATTAACCAAAGAATGGTTATCCAAATTTGAAAAAATTGACAACGAATTTTCTGAACATGAAATAATAACGTTTAACAACGCCAATCCATATGAACATATTGAAAATGCTGATGTTATTGTTGGTGGACATCTTAATGAAGAAGAACTGGAAAAAGCTAAAAAACTAAAGGTAATTTTTGTTCCCTGGGCTGGTGTTAATGGATTACCCTGGGAAAAGATACGTGAAAAGAACATTACCGTAAGCAACAATCATGGAAATTCACGTTATGTAGCAGAAAGAGCTGTTGGAATGCTTCTTACCTTATTGGGTAAGATAGTTACATTTCACAACGATCTCACAAAAGGTATATGGCATGGTTTTTCCGCTGGAGCGCCGAAAACAGATATGTGGGATACGATTCAAGATAAAACATGCGGAATCATTGGTTATGGAAGTATTGGAAAGAATATTGCCCGTTTTATTAAATGCTTTGGCTGTTCAATTATCGCTCATAAAAAAAATCCACCTGATAATGAGGATAACCTTGTAGACAGATTTAGTCTTGATTTACACGAAACACTTGAATTATCTGACATTGTTTTTATTGCTTTACCACTTACCAAAGAAACAATGGGAATTATTGGGAAAAAAGAGCTTAAATATTTACAGGGAAAATATCTGGTAAATATCAGTAGAGGAAAGATTGTGGAAGAATACGCGTTATACGAGTCATTAAGGAATGGACAGCTGAAAGGGGCTGCTCTGGATGTATGGTACAACTATCCGGAAAAGCGAGATAAACCAGCATTGCCCTCAAAATATCCTGTGCATACGCTGCCCAATGTTGTTCTTTCCCCTCATGTTGGAGGTTTTACTCCATCAAGTTTACAAAAAATGTCACAGAAAACTTACGAACATCTGAAAAAATATCTATTAAACGGAATAATTGCTGAAGAAGTTAATCCAGATTTGATGTATTAAATCTTTCTCTATAAAGTCCTTTGGAACCCTTTTGTGGTTTGATATACTTAACATAAAACATCCAGTAAAAAGGGGGTGAATTATGGAAGAAGAAAGAAATGATAGCAATGTTGGCGGTGAGAAGAAATTTACGCAGGACTCAAAGATTTCTTATTCAACGCTTAAGGGCCTTTCATATTGGGCAGGTTTTCTTGGTATCTGGATACTTATTGGAGCTATACTGGGCTTTATTGGTGCAGTAATGGGAGTGGCATCAGGAGGAATGCAAGGACTGGCAGCAGCTATTCCCTCTGTAATAGCTTCAATTATTGTTTTTATTATGGGATATAAACTAAGAACAGCAAAAAAAGAGATAGAAGAATATATGTTAAGCCAATCCAGCTATAAGTTAGAGGGTGGACTTGATAATTTAAGATCATTCTTTAAGATTCAGGGCATACTAATAATAATTGCAATTATTTTTGTTGTTATAGCAATAATTGCTGTTCTGGCTAATCCTGGCTATTTTGGTGGTTACCAGTATAGATAAGTTTAATACCAAATATTATTAAAAAACCGCCTGTAAAGGCGGTTTTTTTATCTAAAACTCATAACCAACTTCTAAGTAGTAGAATCTACCCACAGATCCAAAAAAATCTTGAATAAAAGCAAGCGTATTTAGTTCAAGAAAACCGTGTTCACTGAAATACCATCCTCCACCAATTCTAATAGGAGCCATGCCGGGTACATTTCCAGCAAGTATTACGAGTACTGCTCCAATATCTCCCATCACATAAAAGTTTCCAATATCAAATTTACCTCCAATATAAGCGTGCCAGATAAAACCAGGAGGAAAAGGTATTAAAGCAGACCCTTCACCTAACGACGCACCAAAAAACATAAACGGTGTGGATAGTCCAGCATAGACAGGACCAAAACTTATTCTTGGGTCAATTCCTATCACGCCACCAGCTGTCGGTGTTCCAGGCACTCCCAATGAATAATTTGTGAAAAACAATGAATTCAGACCTACAGAGAACTCACCAAATAAAGCAACTCCAAAAATCAACACTAAAGCTAAAATAAAATATGTTTTCATTCTTTCACCTCCTGATAATAGTTTAGTCAATTCTAATATTCATTACCAAGAGTTTTAGAAACTGTCATATATGAAAAAAAGAAGATAAATAAATGATGTTAAAATAACAGTACACACATCAAAAACAAATATGCAAATTACTGTAACCCGGAGGTGCTTTGAAAATGAAATCATACCGTAAGGAACTCTGGTTTAACACGAATAAGCGTAGAGAACTGATTAATATTACCGAATGGATAAGACAGTGTGTTAACGAAAGCGGTGTTAAAGAAGGTCTTGTGCTGGTTAATAGTATGCACATCACCTCCAGTATATTCATTAATGACGACGAACCCGGACTGCATAACGATTTTGAAAAATGGCTGGAGAAGTTGGCTCCAGAGAAACCCTATTCACAATATGACCATAATAAGTTCGAAGATAACGGTGATGCACATCTTAAAAGATCGATCATGGGACGTGAAATTGTCGTGGCAATAACAGATGGCAAGCTCGATTTTGGACCCTGGGAACAGATATTTTATGGTGAATTTGATGGTATGCGACAGAAACGGGTTCTTGTAAAGATAATAGGTGAATAGATACCAAAATGTTAACAGGTTAGATGCAAAAGGGCGTAAACTCTCATTTTTTCATTAGTTTTATTATAGATATCTTTAGCTGCATCGGTTGTAGCAATTTTTACAAGTATATTTTTGTTTTCAAGTATTTTCTTTACCTCGCCGGTTACGTTCATTCTACCTGACTTTCCGGTTCCAAAGATTACCATATCTGGTTTATCATCCAGTATATTATCAATATCTTCCGGATAAACCATGTGCCCTTCTTTTCTCCACCATTCAGTTATTCCCTCAGGTGTAATAATAATATCATTCTCATATGTTTTTCCGTTCACGCAAATAAACCCAAACTCATATTCCTCTATTTTCATAGTGATCACCCTTATAAATAATAACACTGTTATATTTTCTTCTTCTACCAAAACATATGTTAGATTATTCTTAAGAAATCCCCCATGTAAATAAAACATGCAAAAAGTTCGTTATACTATATAAAAGAAATGGCCTTTTACTGTGGAGGACAAACTAATGTCTAATGTGATACTAAAAGGAACTATTGCATTTGCTGCAGCAACGCTTATTTCAAGAGCTACCGGGCTAATAAGGGATGTATTCTTTGCAAATTACTTTGGCACATCAGTTGCTTATGATGCATATCTTGTGGCAATTCTAATTCCCTTTTTTCTTAGAAAGATATTTGGAGAAGGAGCATTATCGCTGGTCTTTGTTCCGATGTTTAAAGATCGATATAAAATATCAAAAACCAATGCCTTTAAATTCGCTTCAACTATTTTAATACTCATTACCATAATTACAGGTGCTATTTCTTTTTTTGGTGTGGTTTTTTCAGAGCCTCTTTCTTTTGCCTTCGCTGGGGGTTTTGATGATGAGGCAATTTCACTAACTTCCAAACTTATGAAAATAACTTTCCCCTTTGTTTTGTTAGTATCATTATGGAGTATTTATTACGGTATTCTTAATAGCATGGGCACATTTTTTATAGCAGCACTTTCTCCAGCATTCATAAACCTTGCTACAATCACCGGGATTCTTCTATCCAGATACATAAATCCGCCAATAATGGGGCCAGCAATTGGATTCTTAGCCGGAGGTATTATTCAGCTACTTTTATTGATGCTGTTTTCTCAAAAGAAAAAATTCAATTTTTATTTGAATTTCGATATCAAAGATGCCAGAAGATTCATGAGTCTTTTTTTGTTAACGGTAATAGCCCCTGCCATAAATCAGCTAAACTCAATGGTTGACGTCAGAGTCGCTACAGAATTAAAGGAAGGAGCTGTTGCCAGCCTTCAGTATGCCATGAGATTATATCAACTTCCCCTGGGCATATTTGCCATTGCTGTTGCAACAGTATCATTGCCAGAGTTCACTTCAAAATTGAAGAATAACGATCTAGAAAGTATAAAACCAAATATTTTAGAATCACTTAGAACTTTGACCTTTTTCATAATGCCCTCTTTGTTTGCGCTGTTATTCATGGCCAAAGACATAGTTGCACTATTGTTCCAGCATGGTGCATTTTCAGTAGAAGATACAAAAATCACTTCATCAGTACTGAAAGCTTATTTGCTGGGATTACCTTTTTACGGATATTTTGGGATTTTGGCAAGAGTATATTATGCAATGAAAAAGCCACTTTTTCCTGCCATCGTAGCCAGTGTTATGGCAGCAGTTAACATACTTTTGGATATTCTTCTGGGCTTTGCAATTGGTGTTCCAGGAATAGCTCTTGCAACTTCAATTTCAGGAATTATTGGACTTATCATTGTATCACCCGCCTTTATAAGAAGCATCGGTTTTCAAAAGTATTCATTTATTGAGACATTAAAAATACTACTTGCAACCGCAATAATGACATCTGGAATAATTCTTGTTCAAATAATTTTGGAACCTTCAACATTGAGATCTCTGGTTTCACTGGTAGTTGCTTTTGGACTTTATTTGATTTCAACAAGAATACTCAAGATTGACGAACTAAAACACGTGATCAACCTTCTAAAGAAAAAGAGGAAATAAACCTCCAGCTTACCTTCCTTTTGGGCGCATGATAAAATTAGATTCAGGAGGTAACGAAGATGTCTTCAGTGTACATAGTCATTGACACAGAAACAACCGGTTCAAACCCGCTAAAGGGTGATAGAATAATTGAAATTGCAGCATTTCCGATTTATAAAAACAAAATTTATTATGATCTTATGTTTCATACACTTGTGAATCCTGAAATTAAAATACCTGCTCAAATTACAGGAATACATGGCCTTAAAGATAGAGATGTTTCTGACAAACCAACAATGTTCGAAATTTATCCGCGCTTGAGAAACTACCTTGGAGACTCTGTAATTGTCGGTCACAGTATTTACAGTGATCTGAAGTTTTTTGATATTTCAGCAAAAGAAACCGGTAAATTTCCACTCAGCAACAGATTTATTGATACACTTGAATTATCCCAACTGGTATTTAAAAGAGGGCCATATAATCTATCTACCATTTCCAAAAGATTGAAAATTAAAGACAGGCCAACACACAGAGCTCTTGATGATGCCAGGGTAACAGCCAAGGTCTTTCTTGCGTTAATGGATAAAATAGGTGGTAGCAAAGCGATAAAACACTACGAGTATCAATGGAGGGGCTAACATGGTAAAGAATTTTGTGCTCGATACAAATGTACTTGTTCATGACCCGGACTGTTTTGAGAAATTTGAAGATAATAACATAATTATTCCTTTTCCTGTTCTTGAAGAAATTGATAAGCTAAAATCCAAACAGGGAAGTGTAGGTAAAAACGCAAGAGAGGTAAACAGAAAACTTGACCTGTTTAGAAATGAAAACAGTTTGGTTGAAGGCATAAAACTTAATTCTGGTGGAACATTAAAGGTTCTGTTATTTGAAAAAATTAGTTCAACACTACCTGAATTCGTAGCAGAAAAGTATAAAGATAACGCAATAATAAGATACACGCTTGATTTGAAAAAACAAACAGAAAAGCCCGTTATACTTGTCACAAAAGACATAAATTTAAGAGTCAAAGCTGATGTACTGAATATAAAAACACAGGATTATCTGGCAGATAAGGTTGGACTGGATGAAGAATTATCGGGAATCATTAAAGTGAACAATGAAAAACTCTCTGAAGAATTTCAAAACAAAGGTGAACTATCCGTGTCTCAACTGGAAAATAATCATAGTAGTAATATTTTTGTCGATTTTGGCAACCAGGTTTACGGTAAAATTACATCCGATGGTGAAAAAATTATTAAACTGGAACGGTCAGTAAACGATAGTTGTTGGGGAATTTATCCCCGGAACAGAGAACAACTTTTTGCTTTCGAGCTCCTCCTTGATGATAAAATAAAGCTCGTTTCAATACCCGGTATAGCTGGTTCAGGCAAAACATTGCTTTCACTTGCTGCAGGTATGCGAAAGGTTGAAGATGAAAAAAAGTATAACAGACTGATAGTTGCGCGGCCTCTAATTGCTATGGGACAGGATATTGGTTACCTTCCAGGTTCTCGTGAAGAAAAAGTGAAACCATGGATGCAACCTATTTATGATAACTTGCACTTACTATTAAAAAATAGAAACATCGATTCTTCATCGTTCATTAAGAAAAGTGAAAACCTTGAAATTGAGGTACTGAGCTATATAAGGGGTAGATCTATACCGGATCAGTTTATCATAATTGACGAAGCTCAAAATCTAACGCCACACGAAATCAAAACAATAATCACGAGAGTGGGTGAAAATACGAAAATTGTTCTTACCGGAGACCCACATCAAATAGATAACAATTATCTTGATACAAACAGTTGCGGATTGGTTTATGCTGCTTCAAAATTTAAAAGAAGCAGTTTGGCGGGTCATATCAATCTGGTTAAGGGGGAACGCTCAGAACTCGCAACTGAAGCAGCGAATCTATTATGAATTATGACTTCAATTACAACAAAAATGCTTTGGAATATGATATCTTCTTGCGTATTCGCAGGGAAGATATTCATGTGCTGTGTTATATTGTAGAAGCTGAAGACAATCTGATGAATGTACGACACACAACGGATGATGGATCTCTAAAAATCATAGTACCTGGAGATATGCTTGAAGAAGCATTAAATTTTCTTGAATCTATCAGGAATGTTATAGATTTAGAAGTGGTGGATATACGTGAAAACCCTGGACATACTTAAATTACTAAAATTACCTTTACCTAAAGAAAAAGCCAACAGTGTTCGAGATGTTGATTATAATACATTAATAAGTAAGGGGTACGACACATTTTTATTTGATTATGATAATACACTTGCGGTCTGGAGATCAGACTTTAATGAAAAAAATAAAATAGTTATTGAACAACTTTTGAAAAAGAAAAAGAAAGTTGCAGTCGTTACCAATGCGCCAAAAGAGAGGATAGATAATCTCTCAGAATTATTTGGAGATAAAATCAAACTCTATCATTCCATGAAAAAACCAAGCACAAAAGAAATGCAAAGGGTATTAAAAGAGCTTAAATCACAACCTGAGAAAACGGTAATAGTAGGAGATTTGTTCTTAACAGACACTATAGCTGGAAATCGTATGGGTTTTTATACTGTGCTTGTAAAACCCCCCATTCATGAAAAGATGCCCTTTTACAAAAAAATCATGGCTTTTTTAACTGTGTCAAGTTATATGGTATTTTTTTACATGATAGGATGGTTTTTCAGGATTTTGGAACTCGGAACACCTCATATTTTCCTCAGTGACGTGGGCAAAGTGGATTATGAAAATCTTAACGAATCTGGATACGAAATGATTATTTTTGATTTTGACAACACTCTTGAATCATGGAATTCAGAAAAAATATCAGATGAAAAAATTCTCCTGATGAATAGAATAAAGAAAATTGGTATGAAGGTAGCAATCATTTCAAATGGAAAGAAAAAGAGAATCGACAGAATAAAAGAAATCTTACCGGACATTGAAGTAATTTCTAAAGCAAGAAAGCCAGTCCCGGCAAAAACAAGAAAAATGCTTAAAAACTATGATATACCTCCCCATAGAGCAGTAATAATTGGTGATCAACTTTTTACAGATATTTTGCTTGGTAATCTTTTAGGAACTTTTACAATCAAGGTAAACCCCCTCTCAAACAAAGATTATTTTACAACAAAAATTTTAAGGAAGTTTGAAAATTTTGCCCTTAAATTCATCAAACAGAGACTGAAAGAAGTGAAAAAATAATGAAATGTGAAGGCTGTGGCATCACGATTCAAACGGTTGAACCTGATAAGGAAGGCTATATTCCTGAAAGTGTACTTATAAAGAGAACAGAATCTAAAGAACCTGTATACTGCCAGAGATGTTTTAAACTTAAGCACTATGGCGTTCTCCCCTCAAAATTGACAGGAGAAATTAGCTTCAATACTGTCAAAGACTATCTTAATATTGCAGACAAAGTAATTCTTGTTGTCGATATTTTTGATTTTAATGGCACAGCCAATAAAGGGTTAATAGAGAAAATAAAGAATAAAAACCCATACTTCATAATAAACAAGATTGATCTAATGCCTGTTGAAATACCCGAGGATACATTATTGAAATGGACTTCAAAGGCATTAAATGTTGATTCATCAAGAATACATCTTGTTTCAGCAACACGAAGATTTGGAATTAACAAATTATTGAAAAAACTTTCAGAGGAGAGAGAACGGAAATTTCTTCTGATGGGAATGACAAATGTTGGAAAATCTTCACTTATTAATGCTCTAAAAGCTGAAGATAGGATTACGGTAAGTGAATATCCAGGTACAACAATGAAAACACTTAACATATACGACAGAAAGTATGATATTACTTTTATTGACACACCTGGTTTATCAACAAACAACAGAATGAATGATTTTATATCCCTTGAATGTCAAAAAAAGATAACGCCAAAGAAAAAATTAAAGGTATATACAGTTAATGCTAAAAAAGACAGAACATTTTTCATGGGGGGATTTGTGAGAGTAACAGTAAAGGGAAGAACAGGCAAGGATTCCCCAATTATAAATATCCTTACATCAGAAAATTCAACAGTTCACGAAACAAATCCTGAAAAAGCTCTAGAAACATGGAATGAGTGGTTTGGAACGCTGCTCAGTCCCCCATGTAAAAAGAAAGAATTAGAGGAGTATACCTGGGAGGAAATGAAAGCTGATTTGAATACATCTGAAGAGGTAAATATAAGTGGACTGGGATTGTTTAGTGTAGCAAGAGGTCCTGCCAGCATACAAATAAAATTTCCTTCCGGGCTAAAATTGGTAACAAGACAGGGACTTGTTGGTCCCACTACTTTCAAGTGAAAAAAGATAAAAAAATATTTTGGAGGTGCATTGAATGATACTGAAAAAACCAGGAATCTCAGCTGGCGCATCTAACAGACATGTCCACCTTTCAGAGGGAGACCTGAAGATTCTGTTTGGAGAAGGATATCAACTTGAGGAAATTAAAGAATTGGGACAACCCGGACAATATGCAGCAAAAGAAAAAGTAATCATTGTTGGTCCAAAGAATGCTATTGCCGGTGTAAGAGCACTTGGGCCGGTCAGAAAGGCAACACAGGTAGAGATTTCTAGAACAGACGCATTTAAACTGGGGGTTAAACCTCCGATAAAGGATTCGGGTGATCATTCTGGAACTCCGGGTGTAACAATTGTCGGACCCAAAGGAACGGTAATTCTTGAGAATGGACTGATTATTGCAAAAAGGCATATTCATATGAAGCCTGAGGAAGCTGAAACATATGGTGTTAAAAACAAAGATATTGTAAGAGTCTACTGCGAGGGTAGTGGAGAGAGAAAAACAATTTTTGATGATGTATTGATAAGGGTTAGTGAAAAATATGCACTAGAATTTCATGTTGATGTAGATGAAGCCAATGCAGCTTTACTTTCAAATGGAGACGAAGTATTTATAGTTGATGAATCATAACATGTTACACCTAGGAACAAGCGGTTACAGTTTCAGTGACTGGAAGGGAACGGTTTATCCAGAAACTATTAAAGCTTCTGAAATGCTGAGATATTATTATTCTGTTTGGAGCTTTAATAGTGTTGAACTTAACTTCACTTATTACAGACAACCAAGCTATAAAACCATAGTTGGAATTACAAGAAAAGTGCCAGGTGCATTTACTTTTTCTGTAAAAGCTCCTGGTAAAGTAACACACGAATACTGGAGAAACAGGCATGTTTCAGAAGCTTATAATACTCTGGATGACTTTTTTGAACCTTTAGAAATTCTAAAGAAGGAAAATAGAATGGGAATGGTACTTTTTCAATTTCCCTATAGTTTTCACCTGAATAAAAACAACCTTGAATATCTCAGGAAGATTTCTGATTACTGCAAAGAAAAAAATCATAATATAGCAGGAGAATTTAGAAATGTGGAATGGACAGATAACAGCATTTTTGACGAGATATCCACTCACCTTACTCCGGTTACAGTAGATGAGCCAAAAATTGGAAAACTTTTCCCCTATATTCCATTAAAAGATAACAAATTTGCGTATTTCAGGTTCCATGGCAGAAATACCGATTGGTTCCAGGCTGAGGGAAGTGAACGATATGATTACAACTATTCGGAAGAAGAGCTTAGACGCTTCGCCAATGATGTGGTAGAATTTTTGAAAGATGGAACAGAGGTATACGTGTATTTTAACAACTGCCATATGGGACAGGCTGTAAATAATGCCCTACGTTTCAGGGAAATTGTGGAAGGAGAACCATAGATGACTGACTTTAACGAGCTTGTGAGTATCATCCTAAAAATGTTGGTTGACGGTAGTGAAACCCATGAAATATTCGAAAAACTGTCCAATTTTGGATTATCAGATGAAGAAATTGATAAAATATATAACGCTACTGTAGAAATGATTGCTTCTGGCTCTGATTCAACAGAAACAGTATTTAGCGGAAATTATGACAGACGAAGGAGAATTTTTCTCGAGCACGAAATCGAAACACTGAGATCTGTCCCGGGACTTCTACAAGCATATTTATGGGGCGATATTGAAGAAAATGATTTCGAGAAAACATTGAGTGATTTTAGTTCTTTTAATGAATAAAAAAAGGCGGAAATCCGCCTTTTTTTAATTAACCCATTTGGCCAATGTGAAGTACCCTCTAAAAGGTAAATATTCTGGATTTGGAACAACCCTTATTGTATAAGCTATGCGTCCTTCCCGCTCTATTGTAAATTCACCGGAATATATATATTCGTTGTGTACATCGTTTTTCTGAAGTTTCATGGGGTACGTTTTGTAACCAATTATTTTATCCTCTTCGTTAAATATTGCAAGGAAAATCTCTACCTGCACTTCTTCCGGTTTTAGTTCACTTAGATATACGTTTGTTGTTAATCTTACCTTCGTTCCAACTTTTATGCTCTCTTCAGAATATGTGGAAATCTTGTTAGGTTTGATTCTTATGTTTTTCCAGTTACTTTCAAGACGCTCTTTCCATTCTGCCAGTTCCCTTGCCATTTCATAATCATTTTTCTTAACAAATTCAGAGGTTTCTATCGTCTTAAAGTACAGCTTTTCAGCGTATTCAGCCAGCATACGATGTGTGTTAAACCGCTTTCCCACACTTTTTATTGAATTCTTCATTTTCTCAACCCATTTTTCCGGTACACCACTTTTGTTTTTCTTATAATACGTCGGAATAATTTCATTCTCCAGGGTATTGTAAATGGAAACACTGTCTATCCTGTCCTGAAGTTCCTTATCCTCATAATCTCTGTTGTCACCAATAGCCCAGCCGTTACTCCCATTAAAGCCTTCGACCCACCAGCCATCAAGTACACTAAAATTCAAAACTCCATTTATTCCTGCTTTTTCTCCACTTGTTCCGCTGGCCTCATGAGGCCTTCGAGGAGTATTTAACCACACATCAACGCCGCTAACCATGTGGCGCGCAATATTTGTATCGTAATTTTCTACAAATATGATTCTGTTTTTAAATTCTGGCAATCGTGAAATTTCATAAAGTCGCTTAATAAGTTCTTTTCCTGGATCGTCTGCAGGATGAGCCTTCCCTGAATAAATGAACTGTACCGGTTTTTCCGGGTCTGTAAGTAACCTCTTCAACCGCTCGATATCTTTTAGAACCAGTGTTGCTCTTTTATAGGTTGCAAATCTCCTCGCAAAACCAATAGTTAAAACATCTTCGGGTAATATATTTTCAACTTCTGCAAGCTCTTCAACAGTTTCACCATGTCTTTCTCTCTGCCTTTTCAACCTGCCCTGAGTGAACTTCCTTAGCCGTTGTTTTAATTTGCAATGAATCTCCCATAGTTCTTCATCAGGTATAGAATCTACATTTTCCCATATTTCCGGGTCTGTGATCCTTTCTTCCCAGTTTGCTGGAAAGTATTTATTCAATAGAGTATAGAGATCTCTGTTTAACCAGGTCCAGAAGTGTACTCCATTTGTTATGTAATCTATTGGGATCTCAATTTCTGGTAAATCAGGGTATATGTGGCTCCACATTTCTCTAGATACCTTCCCATGCAGTAAACTTACTCCGTTTGCATAGGAGGATAACCTCAAGGCGAGGACGGTCATACTGAAATGTTCATAACCACTACTCTTCTTTTCCGAACCGAGCTCCAAAAAATCTCGACGTGTTACTCCTATATTAAGCCAAAACTCTGAAAAATACTTGTCGATTAATACTGGATCAAAAACATCATTACCTGCTGGCACCGGTGTATGTGTCGTGAAAACGATACTTGATCGGGCTGCTTCAATAGCTGATTTGAAATCCATATTCTTGCCATGCATGTATTCTCTTATTCTTTCTAATCCTAGAAAAGCAGCATGTCCTTCATTCATATGCCAAACAGCAGGACTGTATCCTAACATTCTTAATGCCCTTACGCCTCCTATACCCAGCACTATTTCCTGTTTAATACGTGTTTCACGGTCTCCTCCATACAGTTGTTTTGTAATCTTTCTATCTTCCTGTGTATTTTTACTAATGTCTGTATCCAGCAAATAAAGTGGTACCCTGCCCACATCAGCCTTCCAAACTTTAGCATACACTTTTCTTTCAGGGAAGTGGATGGTTACCATTAACTCTTCTCCATCCTGGTCATTAACTTCCTTTACCGGAAAATCCTCAAAATCGTATGTCTGAAATATATTTTGTTGCCAACCATTTTTATCAAGCAGTTGACTAAAATAAGCGTTTCTGTAAAGCAAACCCACTGCAACCAGGTTAAAGCCCATATCACTTGCAGTTTTTAAGTGGTCACCAGCAAGAACTCCCAGTCCTCCCGAGTATATTGGAAAAGATTCATGTATACCGTACTCCGCACAAAAATATGCAACTGTATTTTCAACTTTTTCTGGATGATTTCTTTGTATCCATGTGTCTTCAGATTTCATGTATTCATCAAGTTTTTCTAAAACTGAATCATACAATTCTAAAAACTCATCATCTTTTGCCAATTCATTGAGCTTTTTCTGACTTATTCTTCTCAAAAGCTTTACAGGACTTCGCTTTTGTTCATACCACAGGTCAATATCCATTTTCTTAAACACTGCTTCCGCAGATGGATTCCAAGTCCACCAAAAATTGTAAGCCAGTTCTTCCAGACGCTCCAATCTTTTAGGTAACTTAGGAATTGCTCTAATACTTTCTAAAAAACGCATCAGATTCCTCCTTTAAATAACTCAATAAATATATTATAAGATCTCTGAAGCAAATTTTCAGTATAATTCTGTTAATATTTATTTTTTACACGATAAATTGAAGGAGTTGCTTTTGGAAGATTATAAAAAAGGAGAGCTATTAGCTCTCCTGTATATTTTTTACTTCTTTACGCCTCGCTTTTTATCAAGCCTCTTTTTATAAGCTGATATTTTTTTTGAACTCTCTTTCATGAATTTGGAAAGCTTTCTTTCAAAATCCTGGTTTGATTTAGATTCAGATTTTTCTCCAGAATTTTTTTCAAGATCCTTTATAGAAAGTTCCCACTTTCCGTATTTTGTTGTACCGAGTACTTTGGCTTTAACCGATTGTCCTACCTTAAGATAGTTGTCAATGTCCTTAACATAATCCTTTGATACCTTTGAAATGTGTATAAAACCTTCTTCTCCATCTTGCAATGACACAAACGCCCCAAATTTCTTAATAGCGGTAACTTTACCTTCAACGACGTTACCAACTTTCACACTCACATTTCTAACCTCCAAAATCTTTTTTTGTTGTAAATAGAAGCAATCTATTAATATTTGTCTCCATATTTACTCTTAAATTTCTGAACTCTTCCTTCACTATCCATTATCAGAGAACCGCTGCCTCCCTGATAAAATGGATGACAATTTGAACAAACGTCCAGTTTAATATTTTCTCTTGTTGACCAAAATGTATGTTCCGCGCCGCATGTGCATTTTGCGGTAACCAGCTTCATCTTGGGCTGGATATCATTTTTCATCAGGTCTTCACCTCTTCTATAGTGTAATTTTACAAGAATCATTATATCATACGTATTGAAGGGTGTCAAAAGAAACGTTCATGAAAAACCATTCAATATGACTTTATTAAAGGAAAGGGAATGATTCTTTTTGAAAGAACTTGTAGAAATTATCAAAGAAAATATTTCATCATCTGGATTCTATACATTTTATAAGAACAGAAAAGAAAAAGTAAAACGAATAAACCGATTATTTCATCAATCAAGTGACATAAAACTAAAAAACTTTATGATTCGTTCAAACGATTACCCCGTAATTTCTTCACTGGATAGCAGTAATATATCCTTTATTATTGATATTTTGAAGGAAAAGCGTGGAGAGCCTGATTCTGTAAATTATGTAGCAAATTTAGTGAACGCTAAAATTCAGGAGGCTGGACGCATCGCGTACTTTCTATTCCCCCAAAAAAATCCTCCTGTTTCAGGTATTCTTGTTGATAAAATTAACCGATTTGAGGATTATTTGAACTGGGTAAAACTTGCAAAAAGATTGGTCCCTAATATAATTGACAATTATATGATGCTGGAAAGTGCACTCTTATTTACAAACAATACTTCAGTAAATAGTACTGAAAAATTCAATTATAAAGCGTTTGAAGTCATTAATCATAAACATATTACTGATATTAAAAAATTACGAAGGATATTTGACAAAGCTACTAAATCAGAACGTAAGAAAATTATTGACAGTATTAAAAATCATTATGTTAAAAAAGTTGTCACCAGTAAAGAAACCACTGAAGCCATAATCGATGGAAGTAACATCATATATTCAGGAACAGATTTTCCTGATATAGCAAAGATAGACAGGCTTTTCATACACACTTTTTCCAGAATAAATACCGCATTTTTCCCTTATAGAATTATTTTTGATGCAAATGTAAGGTATATGGTTAAAGGATTTCAGCAAAAAGAACTTGAGAAATGGCTTGCACTACCACAAACTGAGTTATACTCACCAGCTGATGACAGGATTCTTCAACTGGCAAATACAAGGAATGCATGTGTTATTAGTTATGATAGGTTTCTTGAATATGACACGAGCGGTATTAAAACCTATAAACCGGAGGATCTATATGAAAGTTAACGAATTTGATTATAATCTGCCCGATGATCTTGTATCACAGCATCCAACTATTCCCAGAGATAGCTGTAGATTAATGATAATTGACAGAGAAAAGAAACAGTTCAGGCATAATGTTTTTTGGAATATTGGAAAGTACCTTAAACCTTCTGACCTACTGGTTTTAAATGATAGCAAGGTCATACCAGCAAGACTTCTTGGCAAAAAAACGACCGGCGCAAAGGTTGAAGCAGTCTTGCTTAAAAAGGTTGGCGAAAGGGACTGGAAAGCACTGGTTAAACCTGGCAACAAGATTAAAACAGGTAATACTCTTGTTTTTTCAGATCTTCGATGTATGATACTTAAGCATTATAAAGATGGCACAAGGCTAATACATTTTCTTGATGATTATTCTGATGAAGAAATCTTTGAAGCGGGTCGTTTACCTATCCCACCGTATATAAAGAAATATCCAGATTCTCCGGAATATTATCAAACAGTCTACGCAAAAAAGGATGGGTCTGTTGCTGCTCCAACAGCCGGTTTACACTTTACAAAAAGGGTTATGGCTGAACTCAAGAATAAAGGAATTTCAATGACGTATCTGACTCTACACGTAGGATTGGGAACATTCAGACCGGTAAAAACAACCAGAATTGAAGATCATAAAATGCATTCGGAATACTATAGAATTGATGAAAATTGCGCTCGAAAAGTTAGCAACACTTTGAATAATAATGGTAGAGTTATCGCGGTTGGTACCACTGTGGTAAGGGCTCTTGAAAGCAATTTTAGAAAGCGCGGAAGGATAACGCCAGATTGTGATGAAACAGATATATTCATATATCCTCCCTTTGTATTTAATGTTACTTCGGGTATGGTGACAAACTTCCACCTTCCAAAATCTACTTTACTGATGCTTGTATCTGCCTTCGCAGGTAAAAAAACCACTTTGAAAGCTTACAGAGAGGCAATATATTTACGTTACAAATTTTTCTCCTTCGGAGATTCTTGTTTATTTATTTAGCACTAAGTCAACTCTTTACCATCAAGCCATGGAGATATGAAATGTTCCCAAAAATGTTTAATCACAATTGCAATAGGTACTGCAATAAAAGCACCAACAACACCCAGAAGCTGTCCAAAAATAATAATCATAAAGATTATTGCTACCGGATTGATTCTCCCGTAGCCTTTCATAAGTTTAAGGAAAAATACAAAGGCAACAGAATGAACGGCTATAAGTACCAGTGCCAGTACAATAAGAATCCCTAAATTTTGCACCGAAGCAGCCAGTAAAAATAGAGGTATTACCTCAAGCGCAACACCAACAATAGGTATTAAATTGGTTACTGCAGCCCAAAAGCCCATCAAGATACTGTATTCAAGCGAGAGCAATCTAACCACTATCCCTACCAGAAAACCTACCATCAGTGAAATCAAAAGGATGGTGTTAACGTATCTTTGTAAACTTCTGTATGTATCTTTTAAAAAGCTTTTCGCTACAACCCTTGAGTGATTGGGATATAGCTTTGTTGAATATCGTTTCATTAACGGGAAATAGTAACTCAGATAAACTGTCCCCAGAATAACAAAGAATATTACAGTAAAAGCTGAAGAAATTATCGATGGAATTTTTTGAAATAATAGAGGTATATACTCCCTAAATTTTGCTTGCAAAGAGATTAGTAAATTTCTCACATTATTAATTATTTCTTCCTTGCGTTCAGGTGAAATTGCTTTGGGCATTATTGCTTCAGTAAATCTTCTCCAGTTCTCTTTAGATTCTATTCTAACCGCCTTTTCCCGTAATTCTTCTTCCAGGAATTCTGCAGCCTCCTCAGGTAAATATGACTGCAAAATGTTTTCAAGATTGGCTTCTTCTATCCTCTCACGTTCCTCATCGCCACCAATTATTACGATAAACGTATTTTCAGGAAGATCGATACTTTCTTCAAATTTCTCTTTAATAGAAACCTCTGGCTCGGTATCGCTTTGTTCATATACATTTCTGTAATAGTCCTTTATCTCATCCTTCATTTCGTCAACCTGTTCCTGCGTAATCCCGGCTTTTTCGAGTCTATTTACCGTCTCTTCTGAATTAAATATTTCATTTATGTTCTCTTCAACAGTTGCATAATCCAGAACAGAAACAGAAGGAGCATCGTCAGGTGGGAAGAAATCATATATCAATGTATAAAAATTTGTAGCCTGTCGCACAACAAGGGGCACCAGATAAAATGAAAGCACGGCAAGTCCCAAAAAAAGAGCCACTACACCAATTAATATGGCGATAGGTCTTTTAATTCCAAGCTTTTTTTTACTAAAATGAATCCATGGTTCAAGAACAAAAACTATTGCCAGGGTAAAAAGTATTATTGAAGAAATCGTTGAAGACAACGAAAGCAAAAAGAAGCCTATTGCTGCATATATTAAACTAAATAGTAAAGCACATGAACATCTATACTTAAAAGGATTTTTCACTTAAATCTTCACCTCTTTTAAGATGATCAAACATTGTTTTTATCAGTTCTTTATCCCTTGTAATACCGAGTATTATCATCAACTCAATACGTGCCTTTTGTGATGAAAGCCCTTGAGCTAATATAACACCTTTCTTTTCCAAATCAGCTCCTCCACCTTCATATCCATAAATGCCCAGCACTCTACCCTTAAAACAACGAGATGTTAATACCACAGGGATATTCCTTTCATTTATCAATGTGTCTAAAGCTCTTGCAACCTTTGGTGGAACATTTCCCCTTCCAAAGCCTTCCAGAACCAATCCTTTGTAGCCCAGTTCTGGAATTTTTAACAATAACCTTCCATTATCTCCAATATAGGTTTTGTATAAAGCTACTTTTTTTTCAATTTTTTGACAGTCATATGTTTTTCTTAGAAGTGGTTTTCTAAAGAAAATTACTTTGTCTTCATCGACAATACCTAAAGGCCCATAACCCGGAGAATCAAAGGTAGACACGTTGCTGGTATATGTTTTCGTAACTTCTCTGGCTGCATGTATCTCATCATTAAGACAAACCAGTGTACCCATCTCTTTTGCCTGTTCACTATTTGCAACACGTATAGAGGATAATACATTTCTGGGGCCATCAGTACCAGTTTCATCGATGTTCCTCATGGCCGCTGTACATACAATGGGTTTACGACTGCTTATTGTAAGATCAAGGAAATAAGCAGTTTCCTCCAGTGTATCTGTTCCATGAGTAATAACAACGCCCTTTATTTCTGGATTTTCAATGATCTCATTTATTAATTTTGACAAATCCCACATTTTTGATACTCCTATGTGGGGACTCGGCAGATTACTAAACTCGTAATGAACTATTTGAGAAATATTGCCTAATTCACTTATATGAACAATATCACGGTCGATTCCCTCAGCAGGGAGTGATTCTCCGGTTTTTGAATCTCTAATCATTGCAATTGTTCCACCAGTTGTCACTATTGCTGTTTTCAAAATAACCTCCTAACAACTAAATCATTATCCCAATTTCTTTCACGAATTCTGTTACTTCATTGCCAATAACCTTACTTACTTCACTCCAGTTTGAGAAAGGTCTTTTCAACACAATCTTTTCAGCCCTGGATTTTCCAATTCCTGGAATAAAACTCAACTCACGTAGAGACAATTTATTCAATGAACTACCATCTGGTAATGCAGTAACCGATCTTTTACCATGATCAACTACTATCATATCAGTTGGATGGCTAAATCTTGAAGGAGAACCTACAAGAATGGGATAACTTCCCAGCTGCCTTCCAAAGGTTATCATCCCCCTACTGTATTCGGGAATAACCTTACTTAACAAAGAGCCACACGGAAAAACTCTCTTTATCATCACTTTATCAAACTCGTTTCTTATCGCTTCTTTATAATATTTAAATACTCTATGATTAATCCCTGGCAGTTCCATTTTACTAATTGGTGTTCCTGGAAATACCATTGGCTGTCGTATGTTAACCCTTCTCACAAGCAAGTGTTCATCTCTTATATCCAGTAGTTTTTCAATATCAATGTCAGCTGTTTTTCTGGTGGTACCTGGCAATCCAAATATCATGTTTATACCGGGTAACAACTCCGGAATTCCATTATCTCTCTCACTGCCAATTTCATTTATGATTCTAATTGCGTTTTTCATATCCACTTCACTTCCACCAAGATTATTCATTTTACGCACTCTGGTGTCAAAGCTCTCTATACCTAAAGAAAGGCTATTCCCGTTAGTACACTGGTTCTTAATAATGGTTAGAATTTCTGTAGCCTCCTTCCTGTAATGAGCTATAAAAAGTGGATTAGCGTTATCTGTATGAAATACTTCAGGCGTAAGGATTTCATTCGTAACTTCGAACATTTCTCTAACTGCATCTACATTTGGTTTACTTTCATTCCAGTCAAAACCATAAGCAAGAACGTTTGAACTTCTTCCGAATCTGATTGCTTTTACTCCCGCCTCTTTTAAAGCATAAAGTTCTGCAAAAATACTATCTTTGTCTCTGCTAACAAAATCTCCATACATAAAGGGTTCAGTGCAAAAAGAACAATGCCCATCTTTACGTTCGCATCCTCTGGATATATCAAATTCAACAATCAAATCAGGATAATTAGGATGTTTTTTGACCACTGAGGCTCCCAATTTATAAAATTCACTGGCATTTTCATAAAAAGAACCGTTAATATTTTTCCCAAGAAGTTCTGCTAAATTTATTTCACTGGATAAGACATAGTCCGCTCCATCCAATTTTGCTTTAATAGCCTTCTGGCCACCTTTCAATGAATAGCCCATGGTGATCGGCCCGGATATTATTATTGTTGCACGTCTATTATTATCAATAAGTTTTTTGTATTCATTTAGTGTAGCTGGTGTACCACCAATATAACGTCCTGGTGTTGTCAAACCTCCATGGATTAAGAGATATTCATAATCATCAAAATTGCTCCACATATTATGTTCTCTTATCCTGTCAACTGTAAAATAATCTATCACAATTCTTTCAGACAGAAAAATCCCTGCTATCAATCTTATCTTTGGTGATATGTAAGGCGGAACTCCAAAAGATGCCGGTTCATCTGTATAGCAATCGACGATAGCTGCTTTCATAAAAAATCCTCCGCAAGGGAAACTTTATATTATTAATTATAATTTATATTACAGTCACACAGTTAAATAATATACCTGTTAATGTTCACTTCAAAAATCCCTGTTGAGACATATTTATGGCACGTGTATAATTGAATGGAAATATAATTTGGAGGGATTTTTTTGCCAGCTGAAAAACGTTGTTCATTTTGTGGTAGACCGTCATCACAGGTCAAAAAACTAATTTCTGGAGCAGAAGGATACATTTGCGATGAATGTGTCGATCTTTTTCACGATATACTGAAACAGGAAAGCAGAACCTTTGGTGATAAAGATAAAAAGCTCCCAACACCGGATAAAATATACGAAGAACTTAACAAATTTGTTATTGGCCAGGAGAAGGCAAAGAAAACTATATCTGTCGCAGTTTATAACCATTACAAAAGAGTTTTTAATGCTCCTGAAGATGTTGAAATAGAAAAATCAAATATCATGTTGATAGGTCCAACCGGTACTGGAAAAACATTAATAGCAAGCACTTTAGCAAGGATACTATCCGTTCCCTTTGCAATAGCAGATGCTACACCATTAACCGAAGCAGGTTACGTAGGGGAAGATGTTGAAAATATCATTTTAAGATTGCTTCAGTCAGCCAACTTTGATGTAGAAAGAGCACAACACGGAATTATTTATATCGATGAGATTGATAAGATCAGCAGACGTTCTCCCAACCCATCAATTACAAGGGATGTCTCCGGTGAAGGAGTCCAGCAGGCGCTGTTAAAAATTGTTGAGGGTACGATAGCCAATGTGCCCCCTAAGGGTGGAAGAAAACATCCCTATCAGGATTTTATAAAAATTGATACATCCAATATCTTGTTTATTGTTGGAGGTGCCTTTGATAATCTCGAAGATACTATAAAACACCGCATTTCTCATTCTTCTATGGGATTTGGACAAACAATCCAGAAGAAATCTGAGGAAAGAATCGGTGCTATTTTGTCTAAAACTGTTCCCGATGATCTAATTCAATATGGTTTGATTCCTGAATTTGTCGGACGTTTTCCAGTCACAGCTACGCTAAATGATCTTGGAATTGAAGATTTAAAGAGGATTATGCTTGAGCCAAAAAATGCTATCGTTAACCAGTACAAAAAATTACTTGAGATTGATGGGATAGAACTCGAGTTTTCTGAAGAAGCCCTTACTGCAATAGCTGAAAAAGCAATGAAACGGGGTACCGGCGCAAGAGCTCTAAAGAGTGTACTTGAAAATGTAATGCTTGATATCATGTATGACATGCCTTCAAAGAAAAATGTCGAGAAAGTTATAGTTACTCCAGAGACTGTTGAAGAAGGAATTCCAAAGATATTTACCAGGAAATCTGCCTGATGATTGTTCTTGCAGTTGAAAGCTCCTGCGATGAAACATCTGTTGCACTGATAAAAGACGGAAAGCTTTTATCCAACGAAACTGCCTCACAGATAGATATTCATGGGAAATACGGCGGAGTTGTTCCTGAGATCGCTGCAAGAAAACACCTTGAATATATTATACCCGTTTTTGAGAAAGCACTCGAAAAATCCACTATTGACCTTCATGAGGTAGATCTTCTTGCAGTTACCTACGGCCCTGGACTTGTTGGCTCGTTACTGGTTGGATTATCCTTCGTAAAAGGACTTTCAATATCATTAAATAAGCCATTTCTAGCCATCAATCATTTAATGGGACATCTTTATGCCAATTTCATTACTTTTTCCGAACTCAAAACCCCTTTTATTGTTCTCCTTGTTTCAGGAGGGCACACTGAGTTATTCTTAATGGAAAACATGAAGTCAATTAGAAAAATTGGACAAACCAGAGATGATGCTGCAGGAGAAGCTTTCGATAAAATTGCAAGAATGCTTGAGCTTGGTTATCCTGGTGGACCGGCTATAGAGAAAGCGGCATGTAATGGGAACGATATATATCGGTTCCCCAGATCTCTAAGAAAAAAAGATAATATTGATTTCAGTTTCAGCGGTCTCAAAACCTCTGTTTTATATTTTTTAAGGGAAAATAGGGACGCTAAAAAAGAAGATATTGCTGCTTCAGTCCAGGCGGCTATTACCGATAGTTTAATCGAAAAAACATTTTTAGCTGCTGACAAATTCAACGTTGAAAGAATCGTTCTTGCAGGCGGGGTTGCAGCAAATAAAAATTTAAGAAATAAGGCAGAAATTACAGCCAGGAAAAAGAAAAAGAAGGTTTATTTTCCACCCGTAGAACTGTGTACTGATAATGCTGGTATGATTGCTTATGTAGCTTATAAAAAAGCAAAAAGGGGAGACTTATCCCCTTTAAATACCAATGCAGTTCCTTATCTTACTCTTTAGATTCCGCTTTTTTCTTTGAAGAATTATTCTTGGTTGTAGAGTGGCTCTTTTTTGAATCTGTTATGTAAAAACCATCGCTTTTAAATAGTACTCCAACATTTGAAATCATACGTTCCATTGTTTGACCGCAATCAGGACATTTTTGCGCCCCATTTTCGGACATCTTTAACAATAGTTGATGCTTTTTCTTACAATGTTTGCAGTAATAATTATATAATGGCATTTTATTCGCTCCCTTCGCTCTATTTTATTCTTCATCAGCTGTTGAAGGAATAACACATATGAATTGCAATTCATCGTTTCCGAGATTCTTAAATTGATGTTTCACGTTGGGTGGTACAAAAACAAAGCTATTATCAGATATTTCCTTTTTTCCATCTTCAGTGATAACAGCACCCTTTCCCTTTATTATATAAACTTCATGTTCCCAATCATGACTATGGTAGGGGCTATGACCGCCAGGGCCAACAACAAATAACCTCATGAAAAAGTTCGGAGCTTCTAAATTGCTGCCTATCAGGATTCTTTTCTTCACATCTTTTATTTTTGCATTATTTATAATCTGTGGTTTTATTGAATAAGCATTATCAACAAAAAGATTGTCTCTCATTTCTTTTCATTCCTTTCTTTTTCCCTTGATTTTCCATTCCTTGAAACATAGTCAACTACAACTTTCCTGTAGGGCTCAAGTCCCTTCGAATAACTCCTTAAATGGCTGTATTCAGAAACTATTTCATGAACTTTTCTTCTTTCAAAAGCAAACATGGGTTCCATCACTATTCTCTTTTTCTTTTTTAAAGCAATTTTAGCCACTTTGTGAGCGATTTCTTCTATTGTTTCTTTTCTGTTATCCTTGTAGTTTCCAACATCTACAAAAACATTGACCTTAGTGTTCGATAATCTGTTGGCATAAATATTCATAATATGCTGTAATGCACTAATAGTTTTGCCATGTTTCCCTATCAGCCTTGAAATTTCATCACCCTGAATATTAATCCTGAAGGTTTTTCCCTCAAAGGAAACATCATAGTAAACCTCTTTATCAAACGTTTCAAGAATTTCCTTTAAATAATCTCTAACTTTTCTTTCATAATAAATGGGCAGGGGTTTTACTGTTACTCTGGCCTCTTTGTTTCCGAAAAGCCCTAAAAATCCCTTTGAACCTTTATCAATTACATCAACTTCAATTTCATTATTGAAGGCATCCAGTTCCATCTGTGCGAGTCTTATAGCTTTTTCAACAGTGGGAGCACTTATCTCAATTTGCTTCATTTAGAGCTGCACCTCCTGAATATCTTATTAAATCTATTTTGCTGGCCTGGCTGGTAATCCAAGTACTTCCCTGAATGATACTCCCTTCATATCATATCTTTTGTAAACAATAATGGTAATTATCAGTTGAATGACACTGTTGGTAGCATAATAGATAAACAAACCTGTTGGCAATGAATAGAACAGGAATGGGAAAATAAGCGACATTATCATTGCCTGTCTTGCTGATCGTCCATCCTGACTGGTTATAGTGGCCATGTATATACCGGCAATTACACTGATCAGTATTAAAAGTATATTTTGACCAAAACCTCCGGTGGAAAGATCATTCCATATGAAGAACCTGGGTGAGTATGCAAACATTTCACTAAAATATCTTATAACGGAATACAGAACAAAGAAGACAGGTAATTGTATTAGTAGAGTTAGACAACCTGTTCCAGGATTGACTCCTTCTTTTTTATAAAGTTTCATCAATGCTTCCTGCTGTTTCTGCTTATCTTTGTATTTTTTCTTTATCTTTTGCATTTCTGGCTGCAGTTTTCTCATTTCTATCATCGATTTTGTCTGTACATGATATAGAGGATACAATATAAATCTAATTATCAATGTAAATATTATTATGGCCCATCCAAAACTGTTTGTTAATTCTCTAAACCAGTAAAGGGCAACTACAAGTCCGTGATGAATGTAACTAAAAATACTCAATGCTCCGATATCATCAAGTGATTCTTTTACTTCATCATAATGGTTGGGTACAGCCTCTGAAATATAAACGAGCTTCTTTGGACCGGCATAATTTCTTACTACGGTAGTTCCAGAAATATTTGTGATTTCTCTCAGTGATACCCGTCCATTGTCACTGGTTGTTACGAAAACACTTGTCGGTTTATCACTAAAACTAACATGATATCCGTATCCACTTCGCTCTTTCTCAGCTGATACCGATATATATGGAATCTTCATCTCTATATTTTTGCCTGGAAAATCAGTTATTACAAGGAAGTTGTAATAAGGATTGTTTTTTACTACGAAGGTTTTTGTTCCACCTTCATAATAAAGCTCAACAATAGCATCTGTATTCTCATCAACATAATAATCAAAGTCATCAGGAATTAATTCCTCATCGCCATCAAAAATATTATACCCATCGTCTGCATATCGATAAATAAGCTCATTTTTTCCTTCAACTTTCATGTCAAGTCTCTCAAGCACACCCAGCTGAGCATTAAATACTATATCCATAGTTGCTGTTTCAATGTTAATCATGCCAGATGTAGCTTCAATTGTCGGCTCTTTTGCTGAAAAGGATGATGCAATAATTACTGCAACAAACATTACAACAATTGCAATCCGTTTGTTCATCTTTTATTCCTCCTAATCAAACTGAATTTCTCCGGGACAGGGTCGTGTCCTCCTGAATTAAAAGGGTTGCATCGAAGTATTCTCCATATACCAAGCAATGTCCCCTTTAACACTCCAAACCTTTCAATTGCCTTATATGTGTAAGAAGAACAGGTTGGATCGAACCTGCAGCTTGGTTTCTTCAATGGAGATAGGTATTTTCTATAGAAAGAAATTGCTTTTAGTATCAGAACTTTCATACTCATTAACTCTCTTCATCTTATTGACTGTAATGTTTAAGATCTTTCTTTCGATATCTTTGTAACCTAAAGAATATTCTTTAAACGCGTCTGATAGATCTCTTCTTGCAATAAAGAGTATATCATAACCGGCAGGAAATAATATTTTTCTTGTTCTGTAAACCTCTTTGATAAGTCGTTTTAATCGATTTCTCTTAACAGCACTACCAAATCTCTTTCTTATGGATATTCCTATACGAGAAAAAGGCAGACTATTTCTGATAACAAAAGTTATAAAAAAACTATTCTCGATAACCATTCCGCTATTTAGCACTCTGCTAAAGTCCGCCTTTTTTCTAATTAATTCAGTTTTTTTTAACGTTGCAGGAATTAACCTTACACCGCTATTCGTTTTCTACCCTTCTTTCTTCTGTTGGCCAGAATACGCTTGCCCGCTTTTGTCTTTTTTCTTGCAAGGAATCCATGTGTTCTCTTTCTTTTTGACCTTGAAGGTTGATAAGTCCTTTTCATATCGATCCTCCTATCTTACAAGCATGTCGATTAGAATTATACGTAGCAAGAATTGACGTGTCAAGGACTTAATATTACGATTGTTCACAAATGCTTACATTTTTATACCGAAAATTAAATTCATTCTGTTAGTAAATCTATTATTAATAACGTGAAAGGTTATAATAGTTAATGGGAGGACATGTTATGTTGCAAACATTAAAGGGGAAAAACTTCTTTACTTTTGAAAAATTTTATATCGAATTCAGTGATGGATTGAACGTTATTACCGGTGAATCAGGAGCGGGGAAGAGTTTAATTATGAGAGCAATTAAATCTATCACCGGAGAACCTATTAAGTATAATGCAGACAATGACGAAAGTTTTGTACAAGGAACCTTTTTAGTAGATTCTAAACTAATCAAAAGGGCTAAAGAACTTGGCGTTGATATTCCTCCTGTCGACTTCATGATAAACGTTTCTTTTGGAACCCAAAGAATTCTTTATCGACTTAATGGTCAGATTATTCCAAGGCAACTTGTCAAAGAATTATTTGAAGGGTTTGTAGAGATTCATTCACAACATAGCAGTGTTCAGCTTCTTAATGCCACAACTCATTACAAAATACTCGATCAAACATTACCGGTTTCTTTAAAGAAATCCTATCAGGAAACTTATCAGAGATTCGTGGAAACAAAATCTCGTTTGCAAAAAATTAAATTATCACCCGAGGAACTTGAAAGAGAAAAAGACTACCTTAGGTTTCAACTGAATGAATTGGAAAAAGCGAATCTAAAACCTGGAGAAATGGAAACTGTAGAAAGTAAATACTCAAAGGTTCTTGACAGCCAAAAACTAAAAGAAACCTTTGAATGGTTAATGCATTTACTTCGTGACGGGCAGGAATCAATAAATACACAATTGTGGAAAGCAGTTAAAGCTTTAGAAAATTTTGAGAAGTATGGTTACGATGAACTAATAGAGCACTCAAACATTGCCCTTGAAGAAATTGAATATATATATCATCTAATTGAAGGAGAAATAGAAGATATAGATATCGACGATGAAGAATATAAAAGACTTGAAACTCGTTTTAATATAATCCAGGGATTAAAGAGAAAATATGGGCAAACAGAAGAAGATATATTCAGAACCTGGGATGAGCTTTCAAATAAATATGCGGAGTTAGAGAATAATGAACAGGAAAGAAAAGAGTTAATAGAAGCAGAAAAAAAACTCAAAGAAGAGTTGATTAATACTGGTAAAAAAATTGATGAGTTAAGAAAAGAAAATGCTGAAAAGATAGAAAATGAAATAATCCCTCATCTCGAAGATTTAAAAATGACAGGTGCCAGGGTGAAATTTGAACTAATTCCTGAAGAAGAACCTAAATCCTACGGTACTACCAATGTTAAAATACTTGCTAAGACAAATCCTGGAGGCGAAATGCTAGAACTGAATAGAATCGCCTCTGGTGGAGAGCTTTCGAGAATTCTCCTTGCTATTGAATCGGCATTAAAGAAAGAACTGCAGTTGAAAACAGTAATATTTGATGAAATAGATTCAGGTGTCGGCGCCAGAATGGGTAATACACTTGCAGCGAAATTACTTGAACTTTCTGATAACCTTCAAACAATTGTAATTACCCATCTTCCACAGATTGCATCCAGTGCTTCCAGGCACTTCGTCGTAAAAAAACAACAGTTTAGAGACAGTGTCGCTTCTGATGTTATACACTTGAAACAGGATGAACGACGTGATGAACTCGAAAAAATGTATGGAAGGGTGGAGATTGATAATGACAGATAGAAGAGATTTGGTAGACAGGATCATCGAAGAAAAAGGAGAAGATGCCATACCTATCCTTGTAAAGCTGCTTGATGAAGAAGATACAGATGTTGCTGAGATCTGTCTTGATGCGCTTTTAGGAATGGGCAAGCCCGGCAAAATGGCTCTTGTTAATAAACTAAAGGAAATAAAGAACAAAAACAAAAAGGGCGATATGACAGCACTATATATTATTGATAGATTGGCTGAAACGAAGGATAGAAAAATTGTTCAACTTATTTATTCTTTTCTTGAGCTTTATAGTGATGAGCGTTCTCAGGTAATAATTTACGAAGCCCTAGCAAAACAAGGAGAGGGAGAAAAGGTTGTTGACCCGCTTATACTGATGCTTGACGATGCAAGAAATTCAGAATTCATAGAATTATTGGTTATGGCATTGAGCAATACCGGAACAAGAAAAGCACTTGAAAGATTGGCTGAGCTTTATCACAATGACTCTATTGATAAATCAACCCGTTCTTTTATTCTTGAGGGAATTCACAATCTTATTGCAAATAATCCTACTTTTAGTGAGATATTAAGACAAACAAGTAAAGGAAAGGAAATTTTAGATAAACTCTATTTATGGCAACAGAAAAATGAACAAAATTAAGCATTCACTAATCGATTATCTGTACAAAAAAAATTGCGTTTTTTTCATAAACAAATCTTTAAAGGAGCTTACAACCATCGGAATTGGGGGACCCACTTCTGTCTTCGTTGCTCCTTCTACAGAAAAGACATTAATTGACATAATAAATTACCTGAGAAATCACCATATTAAATACAGGATTATGGGTCGTGGGTCGAATGTCATTCCAGATGATGAAGCAAATGATTTAATAATATCCAGTTGTAATTTACATCAAATTGAGTATTTGAGTTCTGGAATTGTAGTTAATGCAGGATTCTCAATAAATAAATTGATTGTTGAATTAGCAGAACATGAACTATCTGGATTTGAGTTTTTATCAGGTTTACCAGGAACAGTTGGTGGTGCGCTATTTATGAATGCAGGCGCCTTTGGAAGAGAAATAGGAGATTTCTTTGAATCAGCTCGCGTAATCGATGAGAAAGGCAAGATAATTACTGTTAAAAAAGATGATGCATCCTTTGGCTACCGAAACAGTATATTTCAAAAAAGAAATTATACAATTCTTGAAGCAAATTTTTCTTTAAGCAAAGATTCAAAAACAAAGATTAAGAAAAAATCGGATGCAGTTTTAAAACAAAGAATGAATAAACAACCGGTAGTATGGAAAAGTGCTGGAAGTATATTCAAAAGACCGAACAAAGATTTTAGTGTAGGTTACGCAATCGATAAACTTGGATTTAAGGGAATACGTTTCGGTGGCGCAGAAGTGTCAAAAAAACACGCAGGTTTTATAGTAAACAGGGGGAATGCTACACAAAATGATGTAAAACAACTAATTATCTTCTTAAAGGAAAAGATAGAGTATCATTTTGATGTTTCACTCGAAACAGAGGTAGAACTATGGTAACGTAAACATAAGGAGGTGTAAATGTGGATAATAATGATGATCTTTTTGGCGATGTTGAGCCTAAAAAGGATTATACGAGATTGATCAAAATTATCGTACCGGTAGTAATTGTTGCTGTGATCGCAATTTACTTTTTAACGGGATTCTATCGTGTTGAACCTGCAGAAGTAGGCCTTTTGAAACGGTTTGGCGAATACAAAAAACAGGTAGGTCCTGGATTACATTATCATTTGCCATATCCAATCGAATCCATTGTTATTGTTAATGTTTCTGAGTTGAGGAAAAAGGAGATAGGTTTTCAAACTATTTCACCCGGTAGATATTCAAGCAGAGAAAATGAAGCATTGATGCTAACGGGAGATGGAAATATCGTGTACGCAGAGGCTGTTATTCAGTATTTCATTTCAGATGCAGAAAAATTTGCCTTTAATTTAAGAAGTGACGAAGATATTGTAAAAAGCTATGCCTCTTCCGCTCTCAGAGAAGAAGTAGCAGCTGTTACTGTCGACGAAATTCTTACAGTGAGCAGAAGTGTTATTGCCCAGCGTACAGCAAAGAGAGTACAGCAGGAATTGGACGAATTAGGAGTAGGTATCCAGGTTAAAAATGTCTATCTTCAGGAGGTAAGTCCTCCACAACAGGTTATTGCCGCTTTTGATGATGTTAACAGCGCGAAACAGGATAGAGAACAATTTATATACAAAGCAGAAGAGTACAAGAACGAGATCATTCCAAAAGCAGAAGGGCAGGCAAATGAGGTTTTAAACGAAGCTGAAGCCTATGCAAAATCAAAGGTATTTAAAGCGGAAGGTGAAAGTGAACGATTTACAAGTATTCTTCAAGAGTACATTAGCGCACCAAGGGTAACGAAAACAAGACTTTATCTGGAGACTGTAGATAAAGTACTTAAAGACAGCGACAAAATTATAACAACAAATAGTGAGGACCTCCTAAAATTCTTTGATATCACAGGTTATAAAGGAGGCGGTTCACAATGAAATTACTTGTCACACTTGTAGTAATAATAGTTCTTGCATTAATCATTTTACCAGGATTTTTTTACTTTGTAGATGAGGTAGAACAGGCTGTAGTATTGCGATTCGGTGATATAGTTCAGGTAAGCACGGAACCAGGTCTATATACAAAAACACCATTTATTGATAAAGTTTTGAAATTCGACCAACGTATTCAGCTTTATGACATCTCTGCAGAGAGAATTTATACTGAAGACAAAAAGACTTTACTAGTTGACACATTTGCGATGTGGAGAATTGTGGATCCAGTAGAGTTTGTGAAAACAATGAGAACGGTAAATAACGCATTAACAAGGATTGATGACGTTGTTTATTCAACTGTAAGGGATACCTTTGGAGAAAGAACTTTTGATGAAATCGTTTCCAAACAAAGAATAGATACGCTAGAGTTTGTTACCAAACAATCGCAAAATGAAATGAAACAATTCGGACTTGAAATTCTTGCTGTCAGGGTAAAAAAGGCTGACCTGCCCGAGGAAAACAAAAATGCTGTCTTCAACAGAATGGAATCAGAAAGAAATCAAGAAGCTGCAAAAATTAGAGCAGAAGGTGAAAAGGAAGCGGCAATTATCAGAGCAGAAGCTGATAAAGATTCAACATTAATAGTTGCTGAAGCCAATCGAGAATCAGAAATACTAAAAGGCACAGGTGATGCATCAGCCCTTACAATATACGCAGAGGCCTATTCTGAAGATGAAGAGTTTTACGAGTTCTGGAAAAGCCTGAGCGTTTATGAATCAACACTTAAAGACTCAAAATTCGTGCTCGATGCACGAATGGATCTAATAGAAAGATTTTTAGCTGGAGAATGAACTGTTATATATCGCTAAGGGGGCGGCTGAAGTACAGTGAAAAAATCAACCGTTCCCTTTTTATTGTTAATGGCATACACTGCGAAACAGAAAATAAATGCAAAGAATTTATTCAAAAAATAAACAGTGAATATCCAGATGCCAGCCACAATTGCTGGGCTTATGTTGTTGATAATAACGAAATCAGAAAAAACTACTCAGATGCTGGTGAACCTTCTGGAACAGCAGGTCGTCATATCCTCGGATCAATTGAAGCGTCAAACCAAAAAAACATGGTTGTAGTTGTAACAAGGTATTTTGGCGGTATAAAATTGGGTATTAGAGGTTTGATTGATGCCTACGGTGGTGTTACAACTAGAGCGCTAAAAGAAGCAAAAAAGGCAAAATATTGTCCAGGTATAATTGTTTCTTTTGTTATGGATTATAGTAATTGGGACAGTTTTAGCAGGATTTTTAAAGAAGGTACGGATTACAACAAACATAATATAACCTACACTGACAGAGTGCTTGTTTCAGTTGCCACCAAAACAGAAATGTTAAATACCATAAAGAATTTTGCAGAAAAACGAAATATTGAATATCATATGGAGAATGAAGTCATCTTTATTGAACCTGTAGTTTAGCAGGAATAACGAGCCTTTGAAAAAAACATGATTATTATCATTCATGTTAACCTTTTTTTTACTAAAATAATTTGACTTTAGCCACTCAATAAGAATATAATGCTTTACGCACAAAGGATATTCCTTTTAAAAGGATATCCGATTTTTTCTGTTTGGAGGTACAGGAATTGAAAAAAGTGAAAGCACTTGGAAGACATTTAATTGCAGAATTTTTTTCATGTTCAAATGAAGCACTTAACGACCTTGATTTTATTTCAGAAAATCTAAAAATTGCAGCTGCTATTGCCGGAGCTACAATCGTAGATTCTTCATTTCACAGATTTCTTCCCCACGGGATTAGTGGAGTAGTTGTAATTGCAGAATCACATTTGACAATCCATACATGGCCTGAATATGGCTATGCTGCTATTGATCTTTTTACCTGTGGTGACGATGTCAATCCCTGGAAAGCTTTTGACTACCTGAGAGATATATTGTCAGCAGGTAAGACAGAAGTATATGAATATCTAAGAGGGGTGTATAAGAAACTCAATATTCCTGAATATGCACCATACAAAGTTAGTGAATAACGGAGGTTTATCAAAATGAGAAAAACTTCAGAAAGCCTAAAAAATCTTGGACATCTTCTTTACAGAGAAAATTATACCGGAGGGAATGCGGGACTTTTTATGAAGGTAAAGAAAGTGATCTATTCAGAGCAAACCCCATTCCAGCGTATTGACATATTTGAGCATCCAGATTTTGGCAAGGTTTTTGCTCTTGATGGAATAACTATGTGTACAGAATCAGATGAATTCATGTATCACGAAATGCTTGTTCATATTCCGCTTTTTACTCATCCTGAACCAAAAAAAGTATTGATAATTGGTGGTGGAGATGGCGGTAGTTTACGAGAAGTAATGCGTCATAAAAGCGTTGAAAAAGCGATATTATGCGAAATTGATCCCAATGTAATCAACGGATCAAAAAAATA
>CAYTVB010000004.1:0-81212 GCA_964441735.1 uncultured Thermotogaceae bacterium | reverse complement strand
AATACTATTACTGATATTATACGATAAACAAATTGAAGCCTTTAAGTATTTCTTATATTGGTTAACAAAACTTTTGATGAAAAACCACGAAAACACAAAAGAAGGGATTTAATTGTTAGAATATCGGGTATAATCAGTTTTCTTTGCTGATATTAAATTAAAAATTTTGTAAATTGTAAAAAATGCCTATTGAAGAATACATTTTCTTGCTTTATTATATAAATTAGCAGACACAAGGTTAGAGTGCTAAAAAAATACAAATATCGAAAGGAGGAATCATCGTGAAAGTTATTCCATTAGGATCAAGATTATTAATTAGGCCGATTCAAGAAGAGAAAAGGACAGAAGGGGGTATAGTAATACCCGAAACGGCAAAGGAAAAGCCGATGAAGGCTGAAGTACTTGACGTTGGGAAAGAAGTAGAGGACCTTGATGTAAAACCAAAGGACAAGGTCATTTTTTCCAAATACGCAGGTACAGAACTGAAGATTGACGAAGAAGATTATATCATTATTGATCAAGACGATGTACTGGCAAAACTTGAGGACTGAAAGGAGGTAGAAAAGAATGGCTAAGATTATTAATTATGGTGAAGAAGCAAGAAGAGGACTTGAAAGAGGTGTAGATGCAGTAGCAAAATCTGTAAAAATTACATTAGGACCCAAAGGAAGAAATGTTGTTCTTGAGAAAAGCTGGGGTTCTCCCACAATTACAAATGATGGTGTGTCAATAGCTAAGGAAATAGAGCTTGAAAATAAGTTTGAAAATCTTGGTGCACAGCTGGTTAAAGAAGTAGCATCAAAAACAAATGATATCGCAGGAGACGGTACAACAACAGCAACAGTTCTGGCCCAGGCAATGATTAAAGAAGGTATTAAAAACGTTGCAGCTGGCGGTAATCCTATTCTTATAAGAAAAGGTATTGAAAAAGCTGTTAGAAAAGCTGTAGATGAAATAAGAAATATGTCGAAAAAACTCACCAGCAGAGATGATATTGCTCATGTTGCTGCAATATCTGCAAATGATCCTGAAATTGGAGACCTCATTGCAGATGCAATGGACAAAGTCGGACAGGATGGAGTTATCACAGTAGAAGACTCAAAGACACTGGAAACCTATGTTGAGTTTGTTGAAGGTATGCAGTTTGACAGAGGATATATTTCTCCATACTTTGTCACCGATCCTGAGAAGATGGAAGCAGTGCTCAAAGAACCTTACATTTTGATTACAGACAAGAAAATTTCTGCAGTAAAGTCATTGGTTCCTGTTATGGAAAAAGTAGCTCAGGCAGGCAAACCACTCGTTATTATCTCTGAAGATGTTGAAGGAGAAGCATTATCTACATTGGTTCTCAATAAAATCAGAGGTACACTTGATTCCATGGCTATTAAGGCACCTGGATTTGGTGACAGAAGAAAAGCAATGTTGCAGGATATCGCAACGCTTACCGGCGGAACAGTTATTAGTGAAGAAGTCGGTTTAACCCTTGATAATGTAACACTTGAGGATCTGGGTACAGCAGGAACAATAAAAGTGAAAAAAGATGACACAATAATCGTTGACGGACAGGGCAATGAAAATGAAATCAAACAGAGAATTTCTCAGATCAAAGGACAGATTGAGCAAACAACATCTGATTATGAAAAGGAAACACTGCAGGAAAGACTTGCAAAACTTTCTGGTGGTGTTGCAGTTATCAAAGTTGGAGCTGCCACTGAAACCGAGCTTAAAGAGAAAAAACATAGAATAGAGGATGCACTCAGTGCAACAAGAGCTGGCGTTGAAGAAGGAATTGTAGCAGGTGGCGGAGTAGCACTTGTAAGAGCTAAGAAGGTCGTTGCAGATTTCATAGAGGAACTGGAAGAGGAAGACCTTAAAGTTGGTGCAAATATTGTACTTAAATCACTTGATGTACCGATGAGACAGATTGTTGCAAATGCAGGATTTGACGGGTCTGTTATCGTTCATAAAGTACTTGAATCAGACGATGTTGAATTTGGTTATGATGCATTAAACAATGATTACTGCAATATGTTTAAAGCTGGAATTATTGATCCTGTAAAAGTTACAAGAAGCGCACTTCAGAATGCTGCTTCAATCGCTGGAATATTACTCACAACAGAAGCTACAGTTATTGATAACCCTGATGAAAATGAGAATCAGCAACAGGCACCACAGATGCCTCAGTATTAAATAAATAAAAGGTAACAAATTGTTAAAAAGGGGACTTTTATAGTCCCCTTTTTTGTTTTTGCACTGTTTAACTGATATAGAGTGTGTTAAAATTATTGAGAATAAATCTCAATAAGGTGATGCTATGATATGTCCCTTAACTGAACTTCCCGCAGGAGCGACGGGAAAAATAATAAAAATGAATTTACCGGATAGATTTTCAGAAAGATTGTACGGACTTGGATTTGTTCCAGGAGAGCAGGTTGAAGTTGTTAGAAAGGCTCCTTTGGGCGATCCAACTGTTTACAGAATAAAAGGCACTGAAATTACACTTCGCGAATCTCAAGCGTCACAGATTTCAGTAAAAACTGATATGGTAAACCTTTCAGCTGCTTATCGGGGAGAATATATAGTTTCTTATTTGCATGGTGGTTTTAGATTCAAAGAGAATGTCAGAAGTATGGGAATAAAACCTGGAAGCAAAATAAGAGTACTCATTTCACACGTAAACAGGAAATATGTGGAAACCACAAAAGGAAGGTTCTGGATACAATACGGAAAATCAAAGAAAATTTTTGTGAGAGAAAGTGGAAATGAAAGAACGAAATAAAGAAAAAACTATTCATTTAAACAATCAAAGAAAAAATGAACTGGGAACAATTGCTCTGCTCGGTAATCCAAATGTTGGTAAGACGAGTGTATTTAATCTATTAACAGGCATGAAGCAATATGTTGCTAACTGGCCTGGTGTGACAGTGGAAAAAAGAGTTGGAAAACTGGAGAAGGATAACAGATCTTTTAAGGTAGTCGATCTTCCCGGTGCTTACACTCTGGGAGCCAGCAGTCTTGATGAAAAGATAACCAGGGATTATCTAATAGAAGAAGAGCCAGAGATTGTCGTTGTTATTGCAGATGCAGTTAATCTGGAGAGGAGCATGTACCTTCTGTTTCAGGTTCTTGAGATGCGAGGAGATGTGATCCTTGCTATCAATTCCATAGATGAAGCCAAGAAGGAGAATATTTATATTGATCCTAAAGAATTAAAGGAACATTTGGGGATTCCCATTCACTTAATTTCTGCCTATACCGGTGAAGGAATAGATCATTTTATTGAGGGGATTTTTAGGTATGATATTGGCATCACCCATGTTCATCACATGTTTAGCAAAGAGATTGAAAATAGAATAACCGAACTTTCTTCGATTTTTAGAAACAAAGAAGAATTTCAGGAATATGATAGTAGATGGTTATCAATAAAGGTGCTGGAAGGCGATGAAGATATTTGCAGGCTAACCGGTATCGATTTAAAGAATAACTTTTCAAGCAAAATATCACAGCTTAGATATGAACACATTAAATATATTCTGAGAGAATCATATAAAAAGCCAGGAAAAGAAAAATGGGATATGAATACTGCAATAGATCACGTATTTACTCATAAGTACCTTGGATTGGCAATATTTTTTTCTTTTATGTACCTTGTTTTTGAGATAACGTTTACCTTCGGTGAACCCTTTGCTTTGATGATAGAAGAAAGCCTGGGAGCATTCGGTTCGTTAATTAATGGTCTAATTGGCATTGAATGGCTGGCCAAAATGTTAAGTGAAGGCATAATTGGAGGTGTTGGAGCGGTCCTTGTTTTCGTTCCAAATATTTTTATTTTATTTCTGGTAATGGGCATACTCGAAGAATCAGGCTATCTTCCCAGGGCTGCTTTTGTTGTTGATAAAGCAATGTATACACTGAAATTGAGCGGGCGTTCCTTTATGTCTTTGCTTTTAGGCTTTGGATGTAATGTTACTTCGATAATGTCTACAAGATCAATCAGTGAACCACAGGAAAGAATCGTCACAGCCATAGTTTCTCCGTTTATAAGTTGTAGCGCAAGATTGCCTGTATATATAATGATTGCAGGTGTCTTTTTTGGAGCCAGAGCGGGTATAGTAATTTTTTCAATCTATTTATTCAGCATCTTTATAACTGCTATTTCATCAATATTTATCAACAAATTATTATTTAAAGGAAAGCCAGCACCTATGATTATGGAGCTTCCAAGATATCGAACACCGAAGGTTAGCTCACTTATACAATATACATGGAATAGAGGAAAACATTTTCTGAAAAAAGCAGGTAGCGTTATATTGGTAGCGTCAATAGTTATATGGTTTCTGTCTTACTATCCTGTTCCGGGGAAGATTACTGCTAGTTTTGCTGCTAAAATTGGCCATTTTTTAGAACCATTATTTGCTCCAATAGGCTTCACCTGGGAAATGGTTACTTCATTAATTTTTGGCATTGCCGCAAAGGAAGTAATTGTCTCAACCCTTTCAACGTTGACCCTATCCGCACAGACTGGAGGTGCTGCTGCTGTTGAGCTAATGAAATCCGGTCTAACCCAATTTGGGGCTCTGGCATTTCTTATGTTTGTTTTACTTTATGTGCCATGTTTACCAACACTCATTGTTCTGAAAAATGAGACTGGGAAATGGCGTTATCTTATATTATCCATTGTTTATAGTTTTTCATTGGCCTATATAGTGGCTCTTATAATATCTATGATAGGGAGATTATTCACATGAGTACTCGTGTTATAAACTTGTGGTTATGGATACTGGGCATAGTTTATACATTTATGTCTTTAAATACCTTAACAGGTTTTATTTTTGTTAAGCAGGATATAATCTTTGGAGTTGTACTGGGAGTAAGTGCAGGTATATATTACTTTGGCATTCGGGAAAGCAGTGAAAAACCACAAAGAAGTGCTGCACACCTTCTCATAGGTACCATGTTCTCTTCATTATTGGGTTTATTCAAATTTCTGATTCTTCTGGGTAGCTTGCTATCAGGTTATTTGGAACAAAATCTTCTGTTTTCAGTTGATTCCTTCAATCTTTCAGTTATAATTGGCAGTGTGATAACTTTAGTAATTCATTTGCGAATAAGAAAACAGTTTACATAATATTTGTTGAAAAAAACTTATAGCAGTATCATTAGGGGGATATCTTATGGCTAATATATTTATAGTAGATGCCCAAATAAATGTGAGAAGGCTTATCAAAAATATTATGATAAACGATGGCCACAATGTGGTTACATTTGCTACATCAGAGGAAGCACTTGATAGTATAAAAAAGGGAGAACACCCTGACCTGATGTTTCTTGACTTAAAAATGCCCAAAATGAGTGGTTATGATTTTATAGAAACCCTCGAAGAGCTTGGGTGCTCTTTTCCTATTGTGGTTGTGACTGAATTGGATAAACCCGAAATGATAAGAAAAGCTTTTTTGATAGGTGTTTGTGATTATATTACCAAACCCTTTGCTCCACAGGAATTGACTGAAGCCTTTGAGAACTGTGTTAGGGCTGAAGAAGGTTTGCAGAAAAGGGTAAGACAGATAAAAAAACTTTTAAAAGATGAAAAGAATAGCAGAGCTACTAAAGAAATCAGAAGGTTAATAAGGGATTTTCCAGATAGTCCATATCCTCACTATTTACTATCACTTGTTTCAGATGAGGAAAAAAGAATAAAACATTTAAAAGCAGCTATTGCACTGGATGAAAGTTTCAAAGATGCAAGAGAATTACTTGAAAAAGAACAGGATAATAATTAGGGGAGAATGTTATGCCTATATTAAGAGGCACTGCTAAGAAAAAGGGATATTACGTTGTTATTTTCGGTTGTGGAAGATTGGGTTCAAGAATTGCCAACTGGCTTTCAGGAACAGGTAACAGTGTAGTAGTAGTTGATAGAGAAGAAGTAGCCTTTCAATCACTTTTTTATGAATTTACAGGTTTTACTATAACTGGAGATGCTACTGAGCTTGAAACCTTTTACTCAGCAAAGGTTAATATGGCTGATTTTGTTCTTGTTTTAACGTCAGATGATAATACCAACGTAATGATAGGAATGGTAGCAAAAGAATACTTCAATGTACCACGTGTGCTTGCCAGGGTTACTGATCCAAATAATACAGAACTTTTTTCAGAATTTGGAATTGAAATAATTTGTCCGACAATGCTGGCAGTAGATAATATCGAAAAAAAACTCGACTTTAATGAGAGTGATGGCAAATGAGAATAGTGTTGATAGCCGGTACAAATCTTGCTTATCACTTAGCAAGAAGACTTCAGGATAAGGGCCATCAAATAACGATAGTAGACAAAGACGAAGAATTTTGTGAAGTTCTGGCAAAACGTTTAAGAAAAGCAACCATAATCAATGGTGATGGTAGTAAAAGACATGTTCTTGAACAGCTTGAACTTGCAGTCGATGATCTGTTCGTTGCACTTACTCCAAATGATCAGGATAATCTGATCGCATGTATGCTGGCTAAGAAAGTCTTTAAATTGAATCGCCCGATTGCACTGGTTAATGATCCGGATAATATAGCGGTTTTCAGGAAGATAGGTGTTGCATCTGTTGTTAGCCCCACAGAGATTCTTTCAAGGGCAGTTGAAGATAGCCTTTTTAGAGAGCAGATTACCAATCTAATTCCTAACTCAGAGCGACTTTCAGTTTTTAGAGTTGAAATGTCCAGCGATTCACCAGCTGTTTCTAAACAGTTAAAAGATTTAGAACTGCCAAAAGATAGCGTTATAGGAGCCATAATACGAAGAGAAGAAGTAATTATACCCGGTGGTGATACAAGCATAGAGTCAGGTGACACCCTGATAGTACTGAGCAATCCCTCAGTCCAATCATCAGTCTTTACTGTGCTCCTTGGAGAGGTTTGAATGTATCTTTTAACAATGAAGGAACGCTATAAAGTCATTTTTGGTTATATAGGCAAGCTTTTTACTTATTTTCCTATCGTAATATCATTACCGTTATTATTTTTCTTCTGGTATCCAGAAGGTCAGTTTTCATATATGCTACCTTTTGTTTATACAGCCATAATAGTACTGTTATTTGGACTTGCATTCAGGGTAACCTTTAAGGTTAAACCGGGAACTGCATTAACTATTCAGGAAGGTGCAATAATTGTTGTCCTGGTATGGGCCTTTGGAATTTTCTTTTCTTCTTTACCCTTCTATCTGGGTGATATTTTGAACTTTTCTCAATCGGTATTTGAATCAACCAGTGGATGGACCACAACAGGACTGACAATGGTCAATGAAGATGCCATACCAAAAATTTATCTTGTCTGGAGAAGTATACTTCAATTCATGGGTGGTGCAGGTTTTGCAATAATAATGATGTCAGCAATCGCAGGTCCTGGAGGATTTGGGTTGTATCACGCAGAGGGGCGAATGGATAATTTAGTGCCCAATGTTCGCAGCTCGGTCAGAAGAATACTTGTTATTTACTTAAGTTATGCGATAGCTGGTTTTATTGCGTACAATATTGTGGGAATGAATACCTTCGATGCTTTCAATCATTCTCTGACAGCTTTAGCTACAGGGGGTTTTTCAACCCATTCAACATCAATAGGTGGATTTAATAGTATACCCATAGAGATTGTCACAATTGTTTTAATGTTCCTAGGTAGCACAGGTTTTGGTATACACTATACATTGTGGAAGGGAAATTTTAAAGCTTTCTGGAAGAATGGCGAACCAAAACTTATGGGAATCATTGTGGTTATTTTTACTCCACTGCTTTTATTAACAACGTTTTCCTTAATCTTTTCTGGAATTGGTGAAGCATTCAGACATGCTCTGTTTCAAGGAGTATCAGCTCTTACCGGTACAGGTTTTAATACTGTTGACGTTTCGTGGTGGAGTTCGAAAGGCTTTCATACGGGTTTATTCCTGCTTACTCTTTTAATGATCTTTGGCGGGGATATGGACTCCACATCCGGTGGTTTAAAGCAGTTCAGGTTGTATGCACTGTTAAAAATTATCTTTATAGAAATAAAGATGTTTTTCCTGCCCCGCAATGCTGTTGTAGAAACAGAGATCTGGAAGGGCGAAAAGAAACAATATATAAAACCATCTCTTGTAAAAGAAATCTTAATAATCTTTACCCTTTATTTTGTAACCTTTGGTGTAGGTACCGGAATAGTGGCGTCGTATGGTCACTCATTGGCCGATGCTTCCTTTGAATTTGCTTCAGCTTTGAGTACAGTTGGGCTTTCAGTTGGAATAACAGGACCCGATGCGCCTCTGGGTCTTATCTGGACAGAAACTGTAGGTATGTTTTTGGGCAGGCTTGAATTTATGGTCATTATTTTCGGTATAACAAAAATTATAAAGGATGCACGTTTTGCTATAAAAAAACAGTCAAGGAGCGAAAAATCATGATTAGACGGGTAAAAGGCACACAGGACATTTTTATGGATGAAATTGCTTACTGGCATTACATAGAAGAGATTATCCATGATTTGACGAAAAAATATGCTTTTCAGGAGATAAGGACACCCATATTTGAGGCAACACAGCTTTTTAAAAGAAGTGTTGGTGAATATACCGATGTTGTGCAAAAAGAAATGTACACCTTTGAAGATAAAGGTGGAAGATCGATTACATTGAGACCTGAAGGCACTGCCAGCATTGCACGAGCATACATCGAAAATGGATTTATTAATTATGGGTCACCGTTAAAACTTTATTATATGGGACCTATGTTCAGATATGAAAAACCGCAAGCAGGCCGCTTAAGACAATTTCATCAATTTGGAATAGAAACCCTGGGTTCAGAGGACCCAGAAGCGGATTTTGAAATAATTGATTTTTCTGTGAATTTTGTAAAAAGGTTGAGAATAAGTAACTCACAGCTACTTATCAACTCAGTAGGTTGCGAAAAATGTAGACCCGGATATCGTAAAGCCCTTAAAGATTATTATTCAGAAAAGCTTGAAAATGTTTGTGATGACTGCAAGAAAAGATATGAAACAAATGTACTCAGATTGTTAGATTGCGACAAAGATAAGAAGATAGCAGAGAATGCTCCTTCAATCCATGATTATCTGTGTGACGAATGTTCGAAGCACTTCAATAAACTAACGCAATTATTGACTGAAAACGATATTGAGTACGCCATTGACAAATCCCTTGTAAGGGGGCTTGATTATTATACCAAGACAGCGTATGAAATAAGATCAGATGTTCTTGGAGGACAGGATCAAATCCTTGGTGGCGGTCGATATGATGGTTTGATTGAACAAATTGGAGGAAAATCAGTCCCTGCTGTTGGTTTTGCTGCAGGACTGGACAGGATCAATCTTGTTTTGAAAAAAGAGAATATTACTCCTTCCAGTAAAGAAAAACCTGATATAGCGGTACTTGCAATAGATAATGTGGCAAAGCAAAAATCCTTTAAACTTGCTGAGTATTTAAGAAAAAATGACTTTTCTGTCTTTGTGGATGTAGTTGACAGAAATGTGGGTAATAAGCTAAAACACGCTTCACGTATTAATTCTCCGATATCCATAATAATTGGAGAGAATGAAATAAAATCTGATGAACTTTCTATAAAGGATATGAACACAGGTGAGCAGAAAAATCTTCCATCAGACAGGGCGCTGGACTACATAAGAGAAATATTATCCAGGAAAACTAATAACTGAAGGCGTTATTTTGTTATTAGAACAAGAAATGAATAGCATAAGTGAGTAACAACGATATTATAATAATTAATTACGTCTCAGTGGTTGTAGACTCCAATTTTTATATGTTATGATTAGAACAAAGATAAATGGGAGGGATAAGAGGTGGAAAATAAGAAGATTCTCAAAGTTTTGGAATCTTCACCCACAATACAGGAATTAAGAAGTCTTGCTAAATCGCTGGGGCTAAAACTCAGGAGAACTATGAAAAAACGTGATATTGTGAAGATTTTAAAGAATCATGCAAAAGAACTAGAAAAGAAGGAAAAGGCAGTAAATCAAGAACTACCTTCCAGTAAAACTATTTTGAAGAAACAGCAAGAAAGTAAAAAAATACGATCAAAACCTGAAGCATATGATTTGCCCGATGTTTATAACAGAGATAGAATTGTGCTACTTCCCATAAATCCGAAATGGGTCTATGTTTACTGGGATTTCTCTGATGCATCAAAGAAGAAGATAGAAAAACATGAGCTTAAACTTAGATTGCATGATGTAACCAATGTAATTTTTGATGGAAACAATGCGAATAGGACTAAAGAAGCTTCAATAAACACACATCCTGGAAACTGGTATTTTGAAGTAGATTTCGCTGATGCAAATTATATTGCAGAAATCGGGTACTATTATGAAGGGTTTAAAAGATTGGTAATTTCAAATGTTATTAAAACCCCCAGAAATTTTCCCAAATATTCAAAACATGAAACCTGGGCTGATCTTAGTAGAAGTAAACGAAGGGTAACCCCGGCTCACATTAAGTCTGGTTCTACAGGAACTTTTATTGGTTCTAGCAGGGTTTCTCCTGTACAGGGGAATCCTTCTTCAGAAGAATATTTGAAAATACTTTCGAAGCACTTAAGCGGGAGGTTGTTCCTATGAATAAAGGAAAATTTGTTTTAATGCTTCATGCACATCTCCCATTTATTAATCATCCTGATTTCCCGCAATTTATGGAAGAGCGATGGTTATTTGAAGGAATAACAGAAACATATATTCCACTTTTAAAGGCATTTGAACGTCTGGAAAAGGATGGAATTAATTTTAAACTGGCTATGAGTATAACCCCCCCGCTTATGGAAATGTTCGCCAATAAAGATTTACAGAGAAAGTATGAAGAATACATGAATAAATTAATTGAGCTTGCCAATAAAGAAGTTGAGCGCACTAAAAATGAAGACCCGATCAAACATAAAATGGCCAGGTACTACAAAAACGATTATGAAGATATACTGGAGCATTTTAAAGCCGTTGATGGTGACTTAACGAAGGCATTTGCTCATTTTCAGGAAAAAGGAAATTTACAAATTATTACATGTAATGCTACCCATGGTTTCTTGCCTTTAATGATGCAGATTCCTCAAAATGTCAATGCTCAAATAGAAGTTGGTGTTAATGCATATAAAAATCATGTCGGGAAAAATCCAGATGGCATATGGCTCGCAGAATGTGCTTTTGAACCTGGCCTTGATAAATATCTTAAAAAACATGGACTTTCTTTTTTCTTCGTAGATTCGCATGGTTTGTGGTTTGGTGATCCAGCTCCGGCTTATGGTGTTTATAGGCCGGTAATGACTGAAGAAGGGATTTTTGTATTCGCCCGAGATCCCGAATCCAGTCAGCAGGTCTGGAGTGCTGAGGTTGGTTATCCTGGCGACTCAAGATACAGAGAGTTTTATCGTGATATTGGTTTTGATAGAGAAGAAGACTACATAACACCTTACATTGATGGAAGTGGTGAGCGCTGTAATACTGGAATAAAGTATCATAAAATAACCTCCAAAAAGACCGATCTTAATTCAAAAGAGCTATATGATATAGATGATGCACTAAATGCAGTCAGAGAACATGCTAAAGATTTTATTAGCAAAAAAAAGGAACAGGTTACAAAACTGATGGAAGAATTCGACGGTGTCGAACCTGTAATTACAGCTCCTTTTGATGCAGAGCTTTTTGGTCACTGGTGGTATGAGGGGCCTTTGTTTATTGAACAGCTATTTAGAGAAATGAACGAAGCTGAAGAGTTGAACCCTTATACACCACGTGAAGTCATAGACACACTTAATAGCGTTCAGATAGTTACACCTGCAGCTTCTACATGGGGCGCTAATGGTTACAACGAAGTCTGGTTAAATGGCAGTAATGAATGGATTTACAGGCATCTTGACAATGCTGCTGAAACAATGATTGATCTTTCAAAAAAGTATTACAATGTAAATGATTTACAGGAAAGAGTCCTCAATCAAATGGCGAGAGAATTGTTACTTGCACAATCCAGCGATTGGGCTTTCATAATGACTACAGGTACGACTGTGGAATATGCTGTGAATAAGACCAAAACGCATCTCAACAGATTTAGAGGATTAAAAAAGGACCTGGAAAATGACAGCATTGATGTGGATAGACTTAAGTCCCTTGAATGGATAGATAGCATCTTTGACAATATTGATTTTCGAGTCTACGCAAAGGATTTGTGATTATATATCTAGATATCAATATTTAAATGACAATTTAGCTATGATATAATCGATCATTGTAGGGGAGGAAGTGCTAAACAGCGACCTCCCCTTATTGGTTGATAATGGTTAAATTAAGTTATATTATTATATGAGTTTAATAGAAGTTGGAAGGAGTTGGAGCAATGAAGAAGAAAGATCTAATGAAGAGAATTCAAGTACCTATTATCTGGACAATAGCTGTGCTTTTTGGGGCTGGTGTAATATGGTGGTCTGTTGCCAGTTATTTGTCAGGACAGGGCAGGAATACTGAACAACAGGAAACAAATATGTCATATGAAAATGCAGTTGCTTATTTAACAAAGGATGGAACCCCTCTTGATAACGAAGAGTATTTTGTTACGGTTACTGAATTTGAACGCAGAGCAAGGCAAAATATTGACAATATCAGACAACAGGGGCAAGAAATAAATGCTTATTTTGGGTCACAGCAAGTTCCAAGTGAAATAGAAATAAGACATATGGTACTTAAAAATCTCATCGAGGAAAAGATACTCACATACTATTCAAAGGATGAAGGTATATATCCTACACAAGAAGAACTTGATGCTCAAACAGATGCCATTGTAAACAATTACACTTCCGATGAGAATACAAGAAATCAGATAATAAGTATTTATGGTTCTATTGAAGCATTTAGATCTCTTGTAGAAGATACGATTATTGGCCAAATATTGGTGAATAAAGTTAAAGACCATGTATTTACCGATGTCGAAGATCAGCTGGCTGAATACTTTGAGGAGAACAAAGAAGAGATAAAACGAGAGTATGAGAAAGTCAGTGCAAGTCACATACTTGTATCTTCTGAAGCCACTGCTAATGAAATTAAAGATATGATTACCGCTGGAGCAGTGGAGTTTACAACAGCTGCAAGTGATTTCTCTATGGATACGAATAGTGCCAGGACCGGAGGCAGTCTTGGAGAAATACACAGAGGCGATATGGTTGAGAAATTCGAAGAAGCAGCCTTTTCAGCCACACCTGATGAGATTGTAGGACCCGTTGAAACGCAGTATGGATATCATTTAATTAAGGTAGCATCAAAAACAACCTTTGATAATTTCGAAGAATTGAAGTTATCCTCTGTATATTCTGATGTGGAAAATGATTATCTGAATCAGGAGTTTCAGAAATGGTTTGAAGAGTACAAGGAAGAAAGTAATTTTGATTATGTAATAAACGATTCTGAAATGAAATTGTATGATAGGTATCAGAAGGTCCAGGATTCTCAGGGAGAATTAGACAACTTCTATAAAGATCTGGAAGATGAGATTTTCATGGAAGATGGTCAGATAATTCTTTCTGGTGGTTATATACCTATTGTTCTGTATACACAGATAACAGATGAGAAGATGTCAAAACTTAAGGATAGAAAAAACAAACTAACTGACATAATTGAATATAGAGAAACATTACCTTCTACGGTTCTATCGCTCACACCTGAAGAGGTAGAAGTAAAAATCCAGGAGATTAACGAGAGCGATGATAAAAGTGATCTTACAATATATCAAGAGGCACAGACGTTTTTTGAATATGAGGATGAGTTAGGCATTTCTGACAAAACAAAAGCACAGGAAGCTCTTGAAGAAGTAGAAGAGGAATTGCAAAGCTTTGAGGAAAGTTTTGAAAAAGTTGTCAGGTTCCTTTATGAGGAAATGCCCTATTCACCACAGGTAGTAAATTATATGTACAGAATTGATCCCGATGATCCCAAGGTAGTCTACAGATATTACGAAAACTATTATGAAACGAACTTGAAGCCAATCATTAATAATCCTTCTACCTTTCAGAGTTATTTGAGTTATTATCAACAGTATTTTGGAAATCAGGCGAGAAATTATTTATTAGAATATCCTTTAAATCAAATGGAGAGGGAATTAAACCAGAAAATCATAGATAGCACTGAAGCGGGAACGGATACTAAAATCTCAACCTTATTTCTTTTGGTTGATACATACGAAAAACTGTCAAATCTTGATCAGTCGGAAAATCTGATACAAGTATATATGATGGCAGAGCGTAGATATCTACGTATGTTAAAGGATCTAATGCCAGAAGATAAAACATTGCAGGATCAAATCGATGAAATTACTTTCACTCTGGAAGAACTAAACAAAATGTCTGAAGAATCGACGGAAACCACAGATACTGATCTAGATACAAATTTGGAACTGGATACTGAACTGGATTCAGAGATAGATTCAGATATGGATTCCGAACTGGATTTACCGATACAGTAAAATAATAAAAAATAAGGTGGCTTTTAGCCACCTTATTTTCCCCCTTGGCTGGGGCGGGAGGACTCGAACCTCCGGATGTCAGATCCAAATTCTGATGCCTTACCAGCTTGGCTACGCCCCAATGCATCATGATTTTAGCATTATAGATAGCAAGTGTCAAGCAGTCTTCAGGAGGTTTCTAATATGAAAACTGTTGAAATATATTTTGAAAAAACAGATAAAAAGGAAGAAGTACCTTATGGTACCAAAATCCACGAAATAGCTGGAAGATATCAGAAGCATTTTGATTCTCCTATAATGGGGGCTAAACTGGACAATACGCTTCTTGAATTGAGAAAGCCACTGTTAAAAGGGGGCAAAATTGATTTTCTGGATTTGACGACAACGGATGGACTAAGAATATACACCAGAGGAATACTTTTCATAATGCTAATGGCATTCAGAAAAATCTATAAAGATGCAAAATTGTATGTACACCATGCTCTTGGTTCGGGACTGGTATGTGAATTAAAGGATTATCCTGTTGATAAAAATCTATTGAAAAAAGTAAAAGAAATAATGAATGATTTCGTTCAAAGGGATATGAGGTTTATTAAGGATTCAATGGGAAAATTTGAAGCGATAGAATTCTTTGAAAAGGATTATCAAAGAGAAAAGTCGTTACTTTTCAAATACAGGAAGAAAAGCACCGTTAACACATATTATTGCAATGACTTTGTTAATTATTTCTATGGATATATGCCCATGAGTACGGGAGCATTAAAGTGGTTTGAACTAATACCCTATGGTGATTATTTCATTCTGAACCTTCCAACGAATTACTCCCCGGATAAAGTACCTGAATTTGAGGATTTGCCCAAACTGGCTTCAATATTTATGGAACATGAACAGTGGGGCAGTATTCTCGGAGTGAAAACAGTTGGAGAATTAAATGAGATTATTGCCAGAGGAAGCAGGGAAGCCATTGAATTATTAAGAATAGCGGAAGTGCTACATGAAAAGAAAATCGCCCAAATTGCAGATGAACTTGTGAAACACAAAGAAAAAAATTTAATACTTGTTGCCGGGCCATCCAGCTCCGGTAAGACAACATTTTCAAAAAGGCTCATGCTTCATTTAAAAGTACTTGGCATTTCTTCATTGCAGATTTCTATAGATGATTACTTTGTTAACAGGGATCAGACACCTCTTGATGAGAATGGAAATTATGATTTTGAATCGATAGAAGCCCTTGATTTAGAACTATTCAACAGCAATATGACTGATCTTATGAAGGGCAAAGAAATTGTGTTACCAAAGTATGATTTTAAGATTGGTAAAAGGGAATTTAGAGATAAACTAACGAGATTGGAAAAAGATCAACTGATTATAGTAGAAGGCATACATGGTTTAAACGAGAAGCTTACAAGTTCAATCCCAAAAGATAAGAAGTACAAAATATATGTTAGTGCGTTAACTCAGATGAACCTTGATGATATGAATAGAATACCAACAACAGATGTGCGTCTGTTAAGAAGAATTGTGAGGGATTACAAGTTCAGAGGACACTCAGCAGAGAATACTATAAGAATGTGGTCCAATGTAAGAAAAGGAGAAGAAGAAAACATTTTTCCCTTTCAGGAAGAAGCTGATGTCATGTTTAATTCTGCACTAATATATGAACTGGCAGTTTTGAAGATGTTTGCAGAACCTTTACTCGTTCAGATTGATAATAAACAGCAGGAATATACGGAAGCAAAAAGGTTGTTAAGATTTATTGATTATTTCCTACCTTTAACGGTGTTTGAAGAGATTCCAAGAACATCAATACTCAGAGAATTCATAGGAGGTAGTACATTCGATTATTGAGATCCGAGGTGATACATAATGGAAAATCCAGAAGAAAAGAAGAAAGTAATTAATAGGTTGAAAAGAGCTGAAGGACAGCTAAGAGGACTACAAAAAATGATAGAAGAAGATCGTTCCTGTACTGATATACTCACACAGGTTTCCGCCGTTATTTCAGCCCTTTCAAAAATTTCTGAAATGGTTGCCAAAACCTATGCAAAGAAGTGTGTTTTAGAGATTAATGATAAAGGTGATTCTAAAAATCTTAACGAACTCATTGAAAACCTCATTAACTTAAGAAGAATATAGAATCTGGATTTTTTTATTACAATGTATAATGGTACCAAACAGGTTGTTGAAACCTGGAAAAATTATGTGTATTGAATTGTAATGGATTAGCATACTTGGACAGGTAAAGAAGTTTTTTCTCTGAACATGTTTTTAGAGAAATTAGGGAGGATTGATTATGAAAAGAAATATTATAAGAATTTCGATAGTAATAGTATTGCTGGTCGTTGTTTTTGCATTAAGTGCATTTAAGGATCTTACCGATCAGGAAAAAAGAGATAAATTTGAACCGCTTTTTGAGATTCTTAACCATATAGAAAATAATTACTACGATATTGAGAAAGTTGATTATGAAAATATTTTAAATGATACGCTTACCGGAGCGATGAAAGGGTTAGATGACCCCTTCGCCTGGTATTTTACACCCAGAATGACCCAGGAGAACAGAATTGATACAGAATCGAAGTATGGGGGCATTGGAGCTGTCGTTACGTACAATTCCCAATATGAATGTCTGGAAGTAGTGTCACCAATGGAAGGTTCTCCAGCAAGGAGAGCAGGCTTGAAAGTAGGAGACCTTATAGTTACTATTGACGGTCAAGATGTTGCCGACACAGGTTATTATGAATCGGTAGATTTGCTGAGAGGTGAACCGGGTACAGATGTAACAGTGGAGGTTCTTAGAGCAGGTTTAGAAGAACCGATTACTATAACAATAACCAGGGAAAAAATAGAAATCAAAACAGTTAAATATACACAGTTTGATTATGAAGATGCTGAAATTGGCTATATAAGAATCACACAGTTTAGTGAACCCACATACAATGAATTTGCGAAAGCGTTAAATGAAGTTGCACAATCTGATGGCTTGATTATTGATTTGAGAGATAATCCCGGAGGATTGTTGAATAGTGTACTCAATATTTCCAGTCTTCTCTTACCTGCAGGAAAAACAGTTATAACAATAGAAGAAAGGGATGGTAGTAAAGAAATCTATCGATCCTGGGGTAGTAATATTGCCTCATACCTTCAAAATAAACCCATGATTACGTTGATTAATGAAGGAAGTGCATCAGGTTCAGAGATCTTAACAGGTGCACTTAAAGATCATGGGCTTGCAACTATTATCGGGAATACAACATTTGGAAAAGCAGCAGTACAGACGGTTTATGATCTGTCCAATGGTGGTGAGATCTGGTTACCCACAGCTCATTATCTAACGCCAAATGGTTCTGACATTCACTTGAAAGGAATTACTCCCGATATCACAGTGGATACAACAGAGACAATAATTGATTCCAGCGAAGGAATGACCACAACTGAAGCAAAACTTGATTTTGATAAAGATATTCAATTGCAAAAAGGTCTGGATGTTCTTTTAGAAGAAATCAAGTAGGAAATTAGATGGTTTATATGAGCACCTGGTAGATAATATTTTGAATTTTCAGGCTTTCTGTAACTGGTTGGCCATAAAAAATATCCAGGTGCTTTTTAATGAAATATGTGTTTAAGGGTATGATAATAGAAAACTTAATGAATATTGCAAAGTAATTTTGTTCTATTCCAGGTGAGTATATGAGACAGCTCAGTAGATTTGTTAGTAATTATAAAATACCAATAGTCGCTTTCTTTATTTCATTATCGATACTTGGTGCATATCTGTCTTCTAAGCTAATGGTAAATTCTGACTTCATGAGAATTTTACCTCCAGATGATCCTGTGGTGCAAAAGTATCAAAATTTTTCCGTTAGAAATAATGCCTCTAACGTATCGTACGTAGTATTGAAAACTGATCTAAAGAATCTGGAAGGTATCAACGCACTTAAAGCAGCAGCAGAAAGAATATTTAACAGTACTGATGAATTTTCTCACATTGAAAGCATGGTGAGATTTGATGTTATAACCAATCAAGGACCTTTAGGGCTTCTTCTTATGAATCCAGAGCAACTGCAAAATCTCGGCGTAGAGGAGCAACTCTTTCCACAAAATCTTGATCGATTACTTAACTATGATTTTTCTGCAATTAGAGAAATAGGTTTATCCATTCATTCATTCCAGAAAATTAGTGATAGTTTGCTGGGGGAAAATGAAACGAAGCAATTTGAAAGCTACATAAGAATGCCCCAACATTTCCCCGAAGAGGATCCGATGATTCTTGTAATGGGCTTTAAACTCGATGGTCCCAGTACCAATATTTCATATGTCCAGCGGGTGGCCCCTCAGTTAAAAGAATGGATAAAAGATAGGATGGACGATAAGAGAGTTTATTTCAGTATGACAGGAGATCATTTTAATACCTATGAAGCTCATGAACAGGCCCAGTTTGATTTCACCCTTACGACAATAATATCTCTAATTGGGATTGCCTTAATATTCTTTTTGGCTTACTCAAGTATAAGAATTACCTTTTTTATGTTTAGCTCCCTGGCTGTTTCCATGTTTTTGACACTGGGAATAGCGTATATTATTTTCGGAGAGCTAAACGTCGTAACAACCTTTCTTAACGCAATAACCCTGGGACTGGGTATTGATTACGGAATACATATAATTACACGAATGGCTGATGAATCAAAACGAACAAAAGATCCTGTTGAAATACTTTATCGCACGTACAGAGCTACCACCACGCCACTGCTTGTGAGTGTTTTAACAACGGGATTTGTTTTTTTTATTCTTTCTTTTGTTAGAGCCCCAGCTATAAGAGAGTTGGGTGTTTTAACAGCACTGGGAATACTTGTTTTTTTCACTGTTATGTTTTTCTTCTTACCTGCTTTGTCTCTTAGATCAATTTGTAGAGGTGGAGCATCAGCTAAAATTCATTCACTTGATAAATATTTCTATTTCATATCCCGGATGGGGAAAAAATATTCAGGGGTCTTTTTAGCCATCGTTGTGGTGCTCATAGTCTTTTTATCATATTTTGGAGTTCAAAACATACGAAATTTCTCTTATACACCACCGGGTTTGATTTCGAGGGATTCCGAAACAATGAATTCATTAAGACTTATTGAAAGAGTGTTTGGATCTGAATTGACTAACAATGTTCCATTTTTTGCTGAAAATATCGACGAATTACAGAGCATTTCGGATGATCTAAAAGAAAACGATAATATTAATAGTGTAACCTCTGTTCTTGACCTTTTGGGAGATGATGAAGCGAGATTTTTAGAAAACTTCAGACAGGTTTTACGTTCGATAGAATCGTTTAGAGATTCTCCGGTCGCTGAATCTTTGTTGAAAAAAAATGAGTATTACAGTCCCTTACTAGAGTTTATGCAAAAAGCGGAGAATGTCGATGAAACCTCAGAGATTCTGGATTTAATGATAGGATATTTGCCGGAAGATATTCGTAAACAGCTTTATTATACTACACCACAGGGTGAAGAATATTTTGTGCTTTCAGCTGAACCCAGACTGAGAATATATCAGGAAAATGGTATTAAAATACTATTTGAAAGTCTTAACGAGCATCAGGATGAAGCTGGAGGATATCCCAAAGTTTACTATCATATGATGAATCTTGTTAGAAAAATCACAGCTCCTGTTTCTTTGCTTGCAATTGGTTTTATATTTTTGATTATTTATCTGGAAAGAAAGAGTATTATTGATAGCATCAAATTGCTTATACTTGTAATCGGAGTGCTGCTATCCATGTTTGGAGTTATGGAGATAATGGGTATAGAAACTACATTTGTTACCATTATATCTGCTCCTTTGATACTTGGGATTGGAGTTGATGGAATGGTTCACATGATACATGGTGCTTCACGGGACAAACGTTATGAATCAGCCCGTACACTTAAATCTGTTACTATGTCAGCAGCAACAACCATGCTTGCTTTTATGAGTTTTAGTTTGGCTCAGGGTAGATTGTTGAGATTTTTTGGTTTGAGTCTCGCAGGAGGGGTTTTGATTTCCCTGATTGTTGCCACTTTTGCTGTTCCCGTGATACCATGGAAGAAATCGAAATAGGAGGATAAACATATGCCTGTTCACTTGCTGGTTGCTTATATTGTTGCAAATCACGCTTTCGTAAACAATAACAAGCTTGGAGAAATGGAAGGGAAGAAGAAACAATATCAAATATTGTGGGGAGCTCTTATAGTACTGGCCTTTACTTTCGATACATTGTTTTCGACACCTAAAGGAATCTTAGTTTTTACAATAGCCATTTTGGCATTACCTGTAGTTTTGTTTCTAAGAATTAGATTGTCTCAGGATTTGGTTGAAGCTTTATCGGTAATATTGTATGCATTTCTTTCTTATCTAGTCTCAGATTTACTTAGAGATTCATACATTACTCCTCCCTTTGCCTGGTATTTACTGGGAATTCTGTTAGTTACGGTAGGCGTAACTTACTTCTTTAGGAAGGGCGTTATCGATTCTTTAAAAAAAGATTCAATAGGAATAACTGAAAGGCTTGTTATTTATATTTTCGCCTTTGCAGGAAAAATTGAATGGGTTATTATTTCTGTTTTGGCTGCAGTTGTATATAGGGTAATTTTTTCTAAAGAAAGAAAGATTGAGTGGATTCTAAGTCCATTAATTGGTGTAGCATTTTCACTATTATGGAAATTGTTAATGGAGAATATATTTTAATATGAGATACGTGATAGGAGATATTCATGGTTGTTTAAAAAGTCTGAAAAAACTTATGAAAAAAATACCCGTGAAAAAAAACGATGAATTGATCTTCGTAGGTGACTATATTGATAGAGGATCAGATTCAAAAGGTGTAATCGATTTTCTTCTTGAGCTTGATAAGAAATATAAATGTAAATTTCTTAGAGGTAATCATGAACAAATGTTGCTGGATTATCTGGATGACAAGAATTTAGGAAGGATCTGGTATTTTAACGGCATGGATGCAACATTGAAGAGTTATGGAAACATAAATTTGATTCCCAAAGATCACCTTGACTTTTTCAGAAATACAGAATTTTTTTATAATTCTGGAGATTATCTGGTTGTTCATGCGGGTGTACTTCCTGGCAAATCACTTGAAGAACAGGATGAAATGGAACTGATATGGATCAGAGAGGAATTTATTTATTGTGAAAAGCCTTTAGAGAATAAAATAATAGTTTTTGGACATACACCATTTCTAGACGGACCATACATTGATAAAACCAAGATTGGGATAGACACCGGATGTGTTTATGGTGGTAAATTAACAGCAATTAGACTTGAAGATAGAGAGTATTTTCAGGTTAAATGTTCAAGGTAATTCACCATATACCAGTTCTCCATTAACAAATGTTGCTTTCACTATGGCTGATTTAAGCTCACTTTTTGATGCTGTTAGCAAATTAGTATCCGTAATAAAAAAGTCAGCTTTTTCCTTATATAAAAGTCTGCCCGATTCTTCCGAAAAACCGTGGTTTCTTCCATTAACCATATATAAATAAAGAGTCGTTTTTCTTTTGAAAAATCTGTCTGCTGCAATAATATTAAGAAAAGGACTGGGGTCTTCAACCGGTGAATCTGTAGACAATGAGAGACTTATCCCTGCTTTATGCATTTTTCCGAAGGGATAGGCTTTTTCTTTAAAACGTTTTTCACCTAATCTTATTAGAGCCATCTCGCTATCGGATAAATAAAAAATTGGCTGTATTGAAGCTATTAAACCAATTTTTGCTATTCTTTTAATCTGACTTTCAGAAGCAACCTGAAGGTGTATCAATCGATGTTTTAGAGCACTTTTAGGGTAGTTGCTAAATACATCTAGTGCTGTTTCCAGGGCCTCATCACCAATTATATGAACTGATAACTGTAAATTTTCTTTTTCGCAAAGGTCCAGGATTTTTTTCAATTCATCCTTTGAGTAGTAAAGCAAACCTCTGTTGTTGTCATCATCTGCATAGGGTTCTATCAAAGCACCTGTACGCGCACCAAACGATCCATCAAGAAACACTTTTACCGATCCTATTTTAAAGAACCCGTTTTCATACTGTTTGTAGCCTTTGATTTTTTCAATGTATGAGACCGGCACATTTAGTTTTTCAAAAATCCTTATTTTTCTTTGAGATGAAAGAAACTTAACTAAGGTTTCCAGTTCCAGACTGTGCAAATCATCTGTGTGAACGCTTGTTATACCGTATTTTAAAAGTATCTCTATTCCTTTGTTCAAATATGTATTTAATTCATCATTTGATAATGTCATCAAATTTTGCAGGTTTATGAGGGCTCTTTCTTTAAGGTATCCCTGTGAAATACAGGTTCCATCGAGTCCATCAAACTCTTTTAAATTGTACCTGTCAATCAATGCACTGTTAACAACTGCTACGTGACCACATCTTCTCTCAAGAATTGCGGGGGTTTCCGGAAAAATGCTGTCGAGATAATTTCTATCGGGCATAAATCCCAGTTTATCCTGATCCCAACCACGTGCATTAATAATGTTGCTTACCATATTTTTATTGGAGATATTTTTAAGCAATAAGCTAAGTTCACGCTTACTGGTAACTTCATCGAGTGTTGGTGTCAACTGTCGTTTTCCGGTTGCAACAAGATGTAGATGTGAATCAACAAAACCCGGATAAACGTAATAACCTTTGATGTCGAGTTTTTTTTCAACACCGTTATCCTTTCCAATTATGTCCTTTCTGATAACAAGGTCACGTTCCATAAAAACACCTTTATAGGGATCGTAGATCAGTCCATTCTTCAAATTAATGTTCATAATGATTGGCAATAAACTCTACCGGTTCACCTCCAAAATGGTCAAATATGCGTTATTTTATTGTTTGCTCTTTCTAACCATTATATTATTTTTAGATTATGAAATAAACTTAAAAAAAGGCGGGGTCAAAACCCCGCCTTGCCTTTTATAATTGTTGGATCAAGGATAAATACCTCTGAGTTTTGTAGCTGTTGCAACACGATCTATGGCAACTATGTAAGCGGATGTTCTCATATCGGTTCCATATTTGTGCATTGTCTTGACATTGGTATTAAATGACTGTCTCATGATTTTGTGAAGAGCTCTTCGGATATCTTCGAGTTCCCAGAAATACCACTGTAATCCCTGGACCCATTCGAAGTAAGAAACCGTAACACCTCCAGCATTTGCCAGGAAGTCAGGCACAAAGAAAATGTTTTTGTCTAACAAAATATCTTCTGCTTGCGGTGTAACAGGGCCATTGGCACCCTCAACAATAACCTTCGCTCTGACATCATTTGCATTCTTTTCGGTTATTGCGTTTTCAAGTGCAGCAGGAACCAGAACGTCAACATCCAGAGTAAGAAGGTCTTCGTTTGATATGAACTCTGCTTTTGGATATCCTTTTACAAGTCCATTGTTTGTTTTTGTGTACTCAATTAGATTGTTTATATCGAGACCATTTTCATTGTAGACACCACCAGATACATCACTTACAGCAACTATTTTTGAACCAATCTCTTCCTGTATAAGTTTGGCAGCGTGTGAACCAACATTACCGAAACCCTGAACTGCTACTGTGGTCTTTTCAGGATCCATGTCTTTATAATTGATTGCCTCTTCAGTAACTACTCTGACGCCCCGTCCTGTAGCTTCAGATCTTCCTGCTGAACCTCCGATTTCCAGAGGTTTGCCTGTTACTATACCAAGTACGGAATGTCCAACATTCATGGAATAGGTATCCATATACCATGACATTACCTGGGCATTGGTATTAACGTCCGGAGCGGGAATATCCTTATCTTCACCAAGAATTACCTGAATTTCAGAGAAGAAACGTCTGGACAATCTTTCAAGTTCACCTTCACTGAGTTGTGATGGATCAACAGCTATACCACCTTTTCCTCCACCGTAGGGTATTCCAACAACTGCAGCTTTCCAGGTCATCCAGAAAGCAAGTGCCTTTACTTCATCAAGAGTAACATCTGCATGATATCTGATACCGCCCTTTGCAGGACCTCTTGCAATGTTATGTTGAACTCTATGACCTGTAAAGACTTTTATCCTGCCATCGTCCATTCTTACGGGGCAGTTTACGGTTAATTCTCGTTTCGGAAAGGAAAGTACCTCCACAAGTGAAGGATCAAGCTCCATTATTTCTGTAGCCTTTCGAAACTGTCTTAACGCATTTTGATATAGGCTTACATCGGCCACTAAAAACCCTCCTCTACTAAAGTTTGTGCTTTCAGATTAATTGTAGTCTCACTTAAGTTTGTGAACAAACCCACAAAATTGACAAAAGACGCATTTATTTGTAGTTAGTATTGTTAAAGTCCTTTATTCGACTAAGAGCAGCGTTAAATTTGTTGGTAATGCCCTGATTTTACAGATATTTTATCTCCAAAGTGGTAAAAAACAAATAAGCGCGGGGTCCCCGCGCTTTCCTGGTACCCCCGGAAGGAATCGAACCTTCATTTGCGGATTAGGAATCCGCCGTTCTATCCGTTGAACTACGGGGGCACGCGCAAAATTATATCACCGGCTTTTTGGCTTTTCAAGTTGTTTTTCTGGTAAAATAATTAATAACAAACGGTTAGGAGAATATTATGTTTCCGATTAAGGATAGCATAAGAAGCACAAAGACTCCCTATGTTCTTTATGTAATAATCGTGCTTAACGTGGTAATTTTTGTGTATGAACTCAGTCTCGGCAAAACCGACCTTATCATGTTTATTCACAGGTACGGGCTGGTCCCTTCCCGTTACACAGAGGGCAGAATCATCATACAGGGCACCCGTGAAATGAGTGTAAATCAGTTTAATTTTTTTCCTTTCCTCAGTTCTACATTCATGCATGGTGGTTGGCTTCATATTATTAGTAACATGTGGACTCTCTTTGTATTTGGAGATAATATTGAAAGCAAGCTCGGGCATATCAGATTTTTAGTTTATTATTTGAGCTGGGGTGTTCTGGCAAATATCATACAGTTTTCCTTTATCTCAAATTCGAATATTGCTATCATAGGAGCTTCTGGTTGTATTGCAGGAGTTATGGGCGCCTATTTATATTATTTCCCCTGGAGCAGGATTTTAACACTTGTACCCATTTTCTTTTTTCCACTTCTTTTTGAAATACCAGCGTACTTCTTTCTCGTTTTATGGTTTTTCTCACAATTCTTTAGTGGAGTGTTCAGTGTTTCATCAGGGAGTTCTGCTGGTGTCGCATGGTGGGCACATATAGGTGGATTTGTTATTGGACTTCTTATGGCATGGAATCTGGCAAAACGTAGAGGTGAGACGTGATGAAGAATATTGTAGCTCTTGAAAGCACGGTGATAGCAAAGGGTCTTCCAGGTCCCTTTAATATTGAAACAGCTTTTGAAATGGAAAGTATAATCACAAAAAATAAAGCCGAACCAAAAACCATCGGGATTATTTCTGGAGAAGTTAAGGTCGGGTTAAGCAAAAAAGAGATTGAGTTTCTTGCAAATAATAAAAATGTTGTCAAAATTGGAGCTGCAGAGATTGCTCCGGCGATTGTTGGAAGAAAAAATGCTGCAACTACAGTAAGTGCAACCATGGCATTGGCAAAAAATGCGAAAATTGATGTTTTCGCAACAGGTGGAATAGGCGGGGTTCATAGAGAAAGAACCTGGGATATTTCTCAGGATATTGTTGAGCTTTCCAGGAACACGATGATAGTTGTTTGTTCGGGTTTTAAAAGTATTCTTGATGTTGAAAGAACAGTTGAGTTGCTTGAAACATCACAAATAACCACTGTGGGTTTTAAGACAGAAGTATTTCCGTTATTTCATTCGCGAAGCAGTAATTACAAAATCAATTTTTCGACAGATGACCCCTCGAAAATCAGGGATATTTTTCTCAGAAAAAAGGAACTTGGTTTATCCGGTGCTGTATTAGTTTTGAATCCTGTTCCAAAAGAAGATGAAATAAGTTATGAACAGCTTAATAGCTGGATAGAAAAAGCAGTTAACAACGCTGAGAAAAAGAACATTGCCGGGAAGGAATTAACTCCCTTTTTACTATCTGAACTGGCAAATTATTCCAACGGAGAAACGGTACAAACGAACATCTCTTTACTAAAAAATAACGCAAAAATTGCTGCAAGGATTGCTTCTACTTTTGACTAATGTATTAACCTTTTTTATTATAAATCCATCTGGCAAGATAAATAAACGGAGTATCAAAGATGGCGACAAACCATTTGAATACGTACGTTGTAAGAACGACCTGCCACCATATATTCAGATCAAGTGTTCCCCAAAAAGCGATAAACACGAAAATTACCGAATCAAGAAACTGACTGACCATTGTTGAGAGATTATTTCTTAACCAGAGATATTTACCCCCGGTTAGTTTTTTCCAGAAATCAAACGCCCACACATCATGGAGCTGAGAGATTAGATATGCGATAAGGCTTCCAGCAGCTATACGTGGTAATATACCAAAGATTGTTCTTAGTGCCTGATGGGCTTTTAGTGATTCTTCAATTGCTGAAGGATTAAACGTGATGGCAAATTGCATGTACAGGGTTGCGATCATAAGTGTAACAAATCCCAAGATCACCCCTTTACGGGCTTCTTTTTTTCCATAAAGTTCATTTAGAAGATCGGTGGAAAAGAATATTGAACCATAAACGATATTTCCCAGTGTTGCTGTTATACCGAACAATTCAACCAGCTTAATTACCTGGATATTAGCTATTATAATGTTTGCAATGATCATCATGAGCAGTCCTTCACGCTTGAATAATCTAAAAACTACAACCGCAATGGATAGATCAATGACCATGAAGATCAACCATAAAACTTCATTGCTAATATTCGCAAACATCTGTGCACTCTCCAATAGGTTTTTTGCTTCCAGGAACTGATTTTATCATTTTTGAGAAAAAAATAATTAAAAAAAGCGGCTTTCGCCGCTATGGTGGGCTCGGGTGGATTCGAACCACCGACCGCCCGGTTATGAGCCGGAAGCTCTAACCAAACTGAGCTACGAGCCCGACATTAAACGATTATAATACGCATGATATCCTATGTCAACAACAAATGACATCCAATATAAGATATTAATCGGCGTTTTTTGACTTTAGATATGCTGAAAGATTCATAATATCTGATGGGGTTATACCGGGTATTCTTGTCGCCTGACCAATGGATCGAGGCTTTAACCTTTTTAGTTTATCTCTGGCTTCGGTTGATAAGTTAGGAACTTCGTCATAATTAATATCTACGGGAATTTTCTCATGTTCCAGCCTTTCAAATTGGCTAACTTCCCGTTCCAGCCGATTGATATATCCCTGATATTTCACCACCGTTTCAATCTGTTCCTTTATATTGTAATCTTTGATCGGATCGGGGTCGAATTCAGCAAGCAGCGAATAATCTACTTCGGGTCTTTTAAGCAACTGAATCATTCGTGTTGATTGATATATAGCCGAGGAACCTATCTTCAATAATTTGTTATTTAATCTGTTGGAGGGTTTCACTACCACTTCGTTTAGTCTGTCAATTTCCTTTTCCACTGTTTCATTTAAAGAACGAACTTTTTCGTAGAACCATCTGGGTATTAATCCGTATTTATAACCGTACTGGGTCAATCTTAAATGGGCATTATCATGTCTGAGCAACAATCTGTATTCTGCCCTTGAAGTCAATAAACGATATGGTTCATCAACACCTTTTGTGACCAGATCATCTATCATCACTCCTATATATGATTCAGAGCGCTTCAAAACAAGAGGTTCTTCACCGCGTATCTTTGCAACAGCGTTTAATCCTGCAATTAAGCCCTGACCTGCGGCTTCTTCGTAACCACTTGTTCCGTTTACCTGACCTGCGAAATAAAGGTTTTCTACCAACTTTGATTCAAGGGTTGGATAAAGCTGATTTGGTTCGATATAGTCGTACTCCACAGCATAGGCAGGTCTAATTATCACTGCGTTTTCCAATCCTGCAACTGTATGGACTATTTCATTTTGTGTTTTGAGGGGAAGGCTTGTAGATAAACCGTTTAGATAAAATTCCTTCGTAGTTTTGCCCTCGGGTTCAACAAATAATTGATGACTGTCCTTAGATGAGAATTTCATAACCTTGTCTTCAATAGAAGGGCAGTATCTGGGCCCTTTTGAATGTATGAGTTTAATGTCACCATAAAGTGGAGAGAAGCCAATATCCCTTCGAATAATGGCATGTGTATTACTGTTGGTATAGGTTAACCAGCAAGGATAATCTTTTTCAAGCACATACGGTTCGGAGAAAAAAGAAAAGGCAAGTGGTTCGTCCGATGTATCCTGCCTGTCCATTTTTTTGAAATCAATGGAATCACCATGAAGTCTGGCAGGGGTCCCCGTTTTGAAACGTCTCAGGGTGAACCCTAGGTCTTTAAGTGATTTACTTAACTTTTTTGAAGGAAACTCACCCAATCTTCCGGCTTCAAAATAATCCTGACCAATAAATATTCGCCCGCCAAGAAATGTTCCCGTGGCGATTATTACCGAATTACATTCATAATGTCCTTTGAAGTGGGTTTTGACGCCAGAAATTCTACCATTTTCTGTCAAAATTTCTGTTGCAATTGCACTTTTTATGTGAAGGTTTTCCTGTTGCTCAAGCACATGTTTCATTTCCTGACTGTAGTTAAATTTATCTATCTGGGAACGTAATGCTCTTACTGCCGGCCCTTTTTTGGTGTTCAACATGCGTATATTTATTGAAGTTTTATCAGCTATTTTTGCCATCTGGCCTCCAAGAGAATCAATTTCTCTTACAACCACACCCTTGGCGGGTCCCCCAATGGCAGGATTGCATGGAGCCCATCCTACAGTGTCAAGATTGATGGAAAGAAGCAGAGTTTTCGCTCCCATTCGTGCAGTAGCCAGTGCTGCTTCTATGCCAGCGTGTCCGGATCCTATTACAACAACATCATATTTGTAATTACTATTCAACATAATCCCTCCCCGGTATGTAATATAATTTTACAACAGAGAGGAGAATAGTTACATGAGCAAGGTTAGATTTGTTGATACTACATTCAGGGATGCACATCAATCTTTACTCGCAACAAGAGTTACAACCAATGAACTCGTAGAAATTGCTGAAACAGTGGATCAAATTGGCTATGATGCTGTGGAAATGTGGGGAGGAGCAACATTTGATGCCTGTGTTCGCTATTTGAGTGAAGATCCCTGGGTTCGTATAGATAGGTTAAGAAAATATTTTAGAAATACAAAAATGCAGATGCTTCTCAGAGGACAAAATCTTGTTGGCTACAGGCATTATGCTGATGATGTAGTTGAATTGTTTATAAAAACAGTGGCAAAACATGGAATTGATAGGGTTAGAGTTTTTGACGCTTTGAACGACTTCAGAAATATTGAGAAATCTTGCAGTGAAATAAAAAAGAATGGCATGCATCTTCAAATTGCCATTGCATATACAGTCAGTCCGGTACATAATATTGGTCTTTTCATCGAATATGCAAAAAGCGCTGAAAAACTTGGAGCAGATTCACTCTGTGTAAAGGATATGGCCGGATTATTGACGCCAGACGTTGGGTATAAACTGGTATCAAGAATAAAGAAAGAAACCTCTCTACGTGTTGATGTTCATTCACATTTTACTTCAGGACTGGCTGATTTAACCTATTTGAAGGCAGTGGAAGCAGGAGCTGATATTGTAGATACAGCAATTTCTTCACTTGCTTCAGGTACTTCTCAACCACCAGTTGAGAGTCTCTGGATTGCATTGAATAATCTTGGTTACGCAACCAAACCCGATTTTAAAAAATTGAAGAACGTCAGTGATTATTTTAAGAAGATCAGGGAAAAACATGGAAATACTGATATTAATATGAAAACGGTTAGTCCAGAGATATTAGTTAATCAGATTCCTGGCGGAATGATGTCCAATCTGGTTAACCAGTTGAGAGAACAGAAAGCGGTGGATAAACTTGAAGATGTTTTGCAGGAAATTCCAAGAGTTAGGAAAGAACTTGGATATCCACCACTTGTTACACCTAGTTCACAAATTGTTGGTGTACAGTCGGTTGTCAATGTACTTTCTGTTGAAAGGTATAAAATTATTACTAATGAAACGAAGAAATACATTAAAGGTCTATATGGAAGGCCACCTGGTGAAATTTCTGAAAGCTTGAGAAGAACTGTATTAAAAAATGAAGAGCCATTAACAAATAGACCTGCAGATTATCTTAAACCAGAAATAGAAATGGCCAGGGGAAAAATTGGTTTGCTGGCAAATAACGATGAAGAGCTTTTAATCTATGCATTACTGGGAAATATCGGAAGGGAATACCTGTTAAATGAATATGAAAGAAAACTTAAGATTGATTTGAAGCTGGCTGATGCGAATTCAGACTGGGTAGCAGTATATCCAATATAAAAGCTTGTCCGAGTAAAACAGAGCTATTATAGCTTAATTACTTGTCAATCTGTATAATGTATTTTCTTAGCTGATGCTGAGAAACTCACTTTATAAAAAATCGATGTTAAAACTGTTAAAATTATAATATGTGCATAAAAACACATTTTTTCAAAAGGGAGGTTGGTCAAATGAGAAAATTAGTGTTATTCTTATTTGTTGCGTTTGCACTTGTTAGTACTTTAAATGCCGCCATAACAGTCTGGACATCTGAAGTTCAGGTACCTGTTCTCCAGAAAATTGGAGCTGACTTTGAAAAGAACTTTGGTATTGAAGTAAAGATTGAACAGGTTAACTTTGGTGATATTAAATCAAAATTCCTCACCGCTGCACCAGCAGGTGAAGGACCGGACGTTATTGTAGGTGCCCATGACTGGGTTGGTGAACTGGTAGAGAATGGTGTTATTGAACCAGTTCCTTTCTTGCCTGAAAGGGGTCAGTTCTACGAATCTGCGCTTAATGCATTCTCATATGAAGGGAAACTTTATGGTGTACCTTACGCTATTGAAGCCCTTGCAATTTTGTATAATAAAGATCTTGTAGACAGAGTCCCTGCGACAATTGAAGAACTGGAAACAATTGGTGCAGAAGTTGCAGACGATGAAGTAGTTGGTTTTATATATCCTGCTGATGATTTCTATTTCTCATACCCATTCATAGCTGGATATGGTGGTTATGTATTTAACCTTACATCTGAAGGTTATGATGTAACAGATATCGGACTTAACAATGAAGGCGCTATTAATGGTGGAAGGCTTATAAAGAGCTGGTTTGATTCTGGTTTAATCCCACAGGGAGCAAATTATTCTCTTATGGATTCCCTGTTCAGAGATGGACTGGCTGCGTTTATAGTTAATGGACCATGGTCAACATCCGGTTATCAGGAAGCAGGTATTGATTACGATATCCTTCCATTTAGTGAAATCACACTTCCTAATGGAGAAAATCCAACACCATTTGTTGGCGTTCAGGCCTTTATGGTTAATTCAAGATAAAGCAACAAACTGGAAGCTATGGAATTTGTTGCAAGTTATTGCAGCACCTTCGAAACACAATACGAATTGTTCTTGAATGATAAAAGAGGTCCTGTTAGAGAAGATGTTTTTAAATACATTGAAGAAACAGGCGGACAGGAAGTCTACGATATCCTTCAGTTCTCCAAGAGCGCATCCATAGGAACTCCTATGCCCAACGTACCTGAAATGGCACCTGTTTGGGGCGCAATGCAGGATTCTTTAAACCTTGTTATCAACGGAGAAGACACAGTAGAAAGTGCTTTTGAAACAGCAGTTGAGAAGATAAAAACATCCATTGGAATGTAATTCAATTTGATACTTAAACCGCGGAGCCTTTTGGCTCCGCGGTTCCTTATCCTTTACCTTTGGAGGTCGTAAAAGGTGTCCGGTAAAAAGTTATTCATCTATCTCGCAGCAATGTTTTTTCTTGCAATATATAACGCTTTTGTCATCTGGGGCGTTTTTGTTTTATGGATTAATGCTAGATTTGGGCTTGCAATAGTCCTTGCTGTTTTGACACTGATCATTGATTATGTTTCTTTCAGCAGAAAAGGATATCCATACAGGTACATGATACCTGCACTAATTTTACTTTTTGTACTTACCATTTACCCAATGTACTATACCTTTGATGTAGCATTCACAAATTATGGAACAGGACATCTTTTTACCAGACCCCAGATTGTGCAGAAACTCTTAAATGAATATTTTTATGTACCCGATGACCCTGTTGAGTATAATTTTTGGGTTTTTGTTAAGTTGGAGGATTATAAGCCTACAGATGATTTTGTAATGTTATTCGAAGAAGAGAGTTCAGAAAATCGATTACTTGCTTTAAAGCCGGATGTAATATCACGTGATAGTAAAGGGAATATTAGTCTTGCACGTTCAAAAATGTTTAAAGTGACAAATAATAGAGCAAATATTGATGGAATTAACTATACAATAGTTACTTCAAAGCAAGAAGGTAATTATTTGTCAATAAGTAATGAACTGGGAGAAAACTACGTTTATTTTTATTCGCCCAATGATCCCTCAACAAGAGCCAATGCTGCTTTTTTTCTTGGAGAAATAAGAAGCAACTGGTTAAAAAATGCGGAGTTTATTAATCCCCGGGACTATCAGGTGAGATTAAATCCACAAAAGCTTTACAGAAATTTTGCCACCGTCGAAAGACAGTATGGTATGAAAACTGTTACAAGTCTGGATGCCGGTTATCCAAGACAGGAACAGGTCATTTATAACAGACAAACTGGGAGAAATCTGATTGAAGAAGACGGATATTTTTATGATGTCAAGGAAAACGGAGAAGAAACCCGTTTAGATGGTTATATTTCTGGAGTTGGCTTTGACAATTTTATGAAAATGCTTGCCGATCCACGGGTAAGAGGACCTTTCTTTCAGATATTTGTATGGACTTTTACATGGGCAGGACTCAGTGTTGTATTCTGTTTTACTATTGGACTGGCTTTAGCAATGGTATTGAATGACAGAAAGTTAAAAGGGACGAAGATTTACAGGACCCTTCTGATTATCCCATGGGCAATACCTGCCTTCATTTCTGTGCTTGTTTGGAGAAATGGTATGTTCAATGAAACCTATGGAATATTAAATCGTTTTCTATTTCAGGGGCTTTTAGGATTCGAAAATCCCATTAGATGGTTAAGTGATCCTTTCTGGGCTAAGGTTTCTGTTTTAACTGTGAACACGTGGCTTGGTTTCCCATATATGATGACAGTTTCACTGGGAGCGCTTCAAAGCATACCAGGTGAACTCTATGAAGCCGCTTCAATTGATGGAGCAAAACGCTGGCAAAAATTCTGGAGAATAACTTTCCCGTTGTTAATGGTAGCAGTAGCCCCATTGTTAGTGGGTACCTTTGCCTTCAATTTCAACAATTTTGTGGGTATATATTTGCTTACTGAAGGAGGACCGGCAATACCTGGTAGTACCACACCAGCCGGTGCAACGGACATATTAATCTCCTACACTTATAAGCTTGCTTTCTATGGCAGAGGTCAGGATTTTGGATTTGCGAGTGCCATATCGATAATTATTTTTGGCCTTGTTGCAGGATTTAGCTGGTTGAATTTCAAATTATCAGGGGCATTTGAAGAGGTGAGAAGATAATGGCCATCGAAAAAAAACGTTACTGGTTAAGGCATCTGATATTGATTATAGTTTTGGCCATTGTACTGTTCCCCATGGTATGGGTTGTTAGCACTTCCGTTAGAAGAGACGAAGCAGCCTTTTCTCCAAAACTGTTTTCTACTCGTGTAACCTTGCAACATTACCAAAATCTTCTATTCCCAAAAAAGAGTGTATCAAGGGTAATTCTATCCTTGCAACAGGCCGTGCAAGGACTCGGTGATTACAGAGAAACAGGCGAGGAAAAGATAAAGAAAGAGATCAATGATCTCTCTAAAATGTTCGACGACTATATCCAGGAGTCCACAACACTTGTGGATAACATCGAAACAAAGTTTGAAGAATTGAATAAATCAGTGAAGCAGAAAAACAATGAAGTGATTTCTGGTATGAATAGTGTCAGGAAACAGGATCTTGAATTAATCAATGAACGACTTGACGAACTTGAAGAAAAGAAGGATGCAGAAATTTATCAGGCTGCACTGTTAAAGGTTATTGGGAATAAGGAATTTTCAGTTGATGAATACTATCAATACTATGTTGAACAGCTCAGCATAGAGCCTTCAGAAGAATTAATGGAAACGATTAACAAATATACAAGACAATATGAAGACGTTTTAAGGCTTAGCAATGAGCTTATTGATCTTATTACTTCATATGATTTTGAGGGAAAAGTTGACGTAATTTTAGCTTTAAACAATGTGAACGAATATATTTCACTGTCTAATATATCGTATTCGCAATGGAGAAGTGAACTATGGTTAAAGGTAATCAACAGGAACCTTAAAAATATTGGAGATTTTGTTGAGCAGGAAGAAGCTGAAGTAATTACCGGTAAAAAGGATCAACTATACGAAACCTTTAAAGCAGCTGATGCAACATGGGATAACATGGAGGAATTGCACAATAATTTGATTGCGAAGGCGGAAGATGTAATTGATGGTGCTTTATCAGACTACAAATACGTTGAATATATGGATGCTCAAAAGAGATTGGATACAGTTGAAAATGAAATCGCGCAATTAAATAGTAGGCAAGACAGCCTGGATGAAGCGATACCTGAAATAAAAGACTCATTAAATGTTGCAGGAATGGTTCTTATACCTGAGACAACAAAGATGGAAAAGGTAAGAAAGACACTGGAAACATTTTTCGGTTCAGATAAAGTACAAGAGGAAGCGGAAAGAGCCTTTCCGGTAAGAATTCTGGGAGATATAGAATCGCTTATTGAGAAGTTAAGACCTGTAAAGGATAAACTATCAACCGTTGATGGTGAACTTGATGTTTATACACATATAGAAAAAGCCATAGAAATCATGGATTGGTTTATTGAAAAGAAGCAACTGATAGTTGCCAATCAGGATAATACAGATGTTGAGAATGTAACTGGTATTCTTGAAGTAAGCCATTCAAATATTTCCAGAGTAATTGGGGATCTTACTGAATATACAGATCAGTATGTTGATATGATCGCTGAACGCAAAGAGAAAAACGACGAGTTAAAAGAATTATCGAACGAAAAGGAAGAGCTTCGATCCTTTCTGACCAAAACGAAACCACTATATGAAGAGGGACTTAACCGGTTGAATAGTAATATTGAAATAGCAGAGCTGAATTTACTTAAAGATCTTGCTCTGGATGAGATAAAAACCCTTGAAGATGCTGAAAACTATTACAACACTGCCAGCGGTATTATGAAAAAGTATTTTCAAATCAAGGCAAATATAAGATACAGAGCTCACACGTGGTACAGTGACTTTAATAATGCCTATGGAGAAATTAAACAAGCGACAGCAGTTATAAGAGCCGTAATTGATAATATGAAAAACATGAAGCAGGATCTCGATGGAAAAATGGTTAACTATGTCGAGTTACGATTTTTGGGGGCATCGGTTGATGTTACTGTTTTTGACGAAATGACGAAGTTGTTTAACAAGGAATTTCAGAATTTCAATGCCAGTTATAAGAGAGCCCAGAGATTGATAGGTGATATGATAGATTTCAACACAACATACTCTGGTGATTATAAAGGTACTTTGAGAGAGGTTGACAGATCAATTTTTAGAATCAGTCAGATATGGACCAGAAAAGAGAGTACATACTTCTTTTTCATGAGATGGTTATTCAATTCAATAGTAATTGCTCTTTTGGTGGCAATAATAAGTGTTCTTGTAGCAGCATTTGCTGCATATCCTTTCAGCAGAATGAGATTCTTCGGTAGAGGTCAGGGTCTATTGTTCCTTTTGCTAATACAGATGTTCCCTACAGTAATGTTTATGATTGCAATATATTCGCTTTTACAGTTTCTTGGTAGTTATGTTCCTTTCCTTGGACTGGATACAATAAGTGGAATGATTTTTGTTTATTGTGGTAACATTGCCTTCAATATATGGTTGATAAAGGGTTATTTTGATACCATACCCGATTCCCTTGAAGAATCAGCCTTGATTGATGGCGCCAACAGGTTACAAACATTCTGGAGAATTGTGTTGCCTCTGGCAAGACCAATACTTGCAGTTATTGCAATTCTAACGTTTATGAACGTTTTCAATGAATTCGTAATAGCGAGTATAATATTGCAGAGTATAGATAAATGGACATACGCAGTTGGATTACAGCAGTTCTCAGGTAGATTTGAAGCCAGCTGGGGACCATTTACTGCTGCTGCACTCATAGGTGCAATACCGATGCTTACATTCTTCCTGTTATTGCAGGATCAAATTGTGGGAGGATTAACAAAAGGTTCTGTAAAGGGTTAGTGAAAAGGATGGATTATTGTGTTTGAATTATTACCTGATTACGATGAGGGTTCCATTCCCAATTTTAGTTCAGGTCTGGTTAGACATTTTGGGCTTCAGGCTTCTGGAAAGCCAATAGATTTTAAATCGAGAAAAATCGAGCTTGATGGAATTGATAAGGTTGTGGTCTTTCTTCTTGATGCACTGAGTTATCGTACAGTAGAAAAACTGATCAATGAGCCAGGGGGTTTTTCACATATCGATTTATCTACCCTCAAACACATGACTTCTGTATTTCCATCCACAACGACATGTGCACTAACGAGTCTTTATACAGGAGTTCCTCCTATCGAGCATGGTATGCTCGGTTATACGCTTTACCTTAAGGAATATGGTGGACTTTCCAATATGATAGAGCTTACACCCTTTGGTCAGGATAGGGATGGACTTCAGAGAATAGGGATGGATCCTTTGAAATTTCTGGAGGTTCCAACGATCTTTGAAACGCTATACGATGGAGGAATAAAGGGTTATCATATTACATCCAAATCCTTTGTGAATACAGGTTTAAGCAGGATGCATACAAGAGGAGGCTATATAAAGGGCGTATACGGTTTTGGAGATATGATCGAGGAGATTACCGATATCTTACACAATGAAGAAAAGCAGAGTTTGATTTACGTATATTGGGGTTTGATTGATACCTTTGGACACAGGTACGGTGTAAGCAGTCAGGCATATGAAATGGAAGCGTACTGGATTTTGAGAATGATTGATGATTTCTTTAAACGAAAAGCAAAAAGCAATGTAGCCTTCTTTGTAACAGCAGATCATGGCCAGAAGGAAACCCCCTGGGAAAAAGAAATCTGGTGGTCGAAAGGTGATGAAATTTATAAACATTTGTACTCGTTACCTGCTGGAGAACACAGAGCCTGTTATCTTCACACATCAGAAATTAAGAAAACCAAAGAGCTTTTAACCAAAAAATGGGGCGACAAGCTGTTAATTTTAGAACGCGAAGAAGCTATAGAGAAGGGCTTATTTGGTTTAACAAACAATAAAAACTACATCGATCGGATAGGAGAACTGGTTGTTATACCCAGAGATAATTATTCTTTTTGTTTTAAGCATACAGGTCAGGAAAATTCTATGAAAGCACGTCATGGAGGCTTAACAGAGGACGAGATGAAGGTTCCTCTAATCTTCTTAAGAAAGTGATTTTGGGCAATCGTCTTTCATGAAACAAATGTCACAATGTGGTTCTTTCTTACAAATTTTTTTGCAATGTTCTACAATGAGCGCGTGGAATTCAGCGTAAAGATCTGTATCTTTGGGAAGGGCATCCTGGAAAAATTCCTGAAGTTCATTATATTTTTCTTTGCCGGTCATTTTCAAGCGCTTAACCAATCTTTTTGTGTAGGCATCTATTACAAATACAGGTCGATTGTAAGCATAGAGCAGTATTGAGTCAGCAGTTTCCGGTCCCACACCTTTAATCTTGAGCAACTGCTCTCGAAGTTCTTTCATTGGCATTTCATTGACGTTGTTGTTATGAATGAAATCTGTGAGCCTTCTCAACGTGGATTCTTTGGCATTATAGAATCCTGAAGGTCTTATGAGTTTTTTGAGTTCATTGGAAGAATTCTCAAGGATTTTATCAGGAGACAAAAGTTTTTCTTTTCTCAAATTGTTTATTGCCCTTTCGACGTTGTTCCAGTTTGTATTTTGCGTCAACACGGCACCAACAACTATTTCATACTTCGTTTCTGCAGGCCACCACTGCTGGGAACCGTAATGTGATTTCAATCTTTCAAATAATTCATAAGGACTCATTTTTTTCACCGTGTTTTTTCTCCCAATTAATTTCTGCCAGTGATTTCTGAATATATAGCGGTTTTAGCTCCATTGCATTCACCAGAGTTCCTGATTCATAGTAACTTGTGGTAATATCTATAAGTTCTTCAAAAGAAGGCTCTGGGGATATGATGTGCTCAAATTCCTTGAATGTAGAAGTATCCTTCTCGGTTTCAAAAATTAGGGTAGCGTCTTTTTCGAGGATCTTGTTCAGTTCTTCAATGCTGCTAAATTCTGTATCACCAGTGTTATTAGGTCCATTGTACTGCTGCCAGTAAAAATAACCCTTTCTTCCTTTTCTCAAAACAACATGACTTCCTTCTATTTCAGTAGATCTGGATACTAAATCTAACGAGTTAAAGCTTACAATTGGTTTTTTCCATGGTATGGCCAGTCCTTTTATTGTCGAGATACCTACTCTCAAACCGGTCAGGGAACCGGGACCTATACCACATCCCAAAAAATCCAGCTCCTTTACCTGAAGTTCTACATATTCAAGGACATTGTTGATTGCAGGGGCAAGAAGCTTTCCATGTTTGCCAGCATTGTCCAGGAGTATACCTACCTTTGAATTATTATTTACAGCACAAATCAATAATTTTCTTGTCGAGCTATCCATGGTTAGATATTTCATCTTAAAAAACTCCTTACTCAAACGGTTTGTTAATTTAACCTTTTAAATCCCTCTCCAAATACTTCAGCATTGTTTACGGTAATGGTGAAAGCTTTTGGATCCGAGTCCCTGATAATCCTTCTGAGTTGACCGATTTCTCTCCTTCTTATCGTAACCATCAATACTGGCCGGGTTTCACCTGTAAAGCCACCCTGACCTTCGAGTATTGTAACACCACGTGACAATTCCTGGAGGATTTTTTCCTTTATACTTTTATAATTATCGGACATAATATAAGCTGTTCTTGTATGTTCTATTCCTTCAAGTATGCTGTCTATTGTCTTCCCCGTAGCAAAGATTGTGATTATTCCGTACATGGCTACAATGGGGCCAAATACTATTAGTGCAAGTACTGTAATAACTGAATCTATAATCAATAAACCTGTTCCAGTGGCTACATGAAGATATTTGTTGATTATCATTGCTCCGATATCGGTTCCACCTGTAGAAGCACCACGCCATAGAACAATTCCCATTCCTATACCTGATAATGCACCGCCATATATTGTTGCAAGCAACATTCCGTCATTTATTTGTGCTGCATCAAATATGGGAAGATTAATATTTTGAAGAAAATCCACCAAAAATGACAACAGTACAGCCGAGTATATGGATTTGATACCAAACCCAACACCAAGGATAATAAAGGCTACGACGAAGAGTATGATGTTGTAAAAAAGCATTTGGGCTCCAACCCACCAGCCCAATGTTCTATAAAGTATTATTGCCAGCCCACTTACACCACCGGCTACGATATTGTTTGGAACAAGAAAAGCCACCAGAGCGATGGCTGTAATCAATGAACCGATAGAAACAAAGAAATAATCAATAATACTCTTCTTCAAATTCATTTTTTTCATCTATCTTTTTTTCTATTTTTAGCAATTTCTTCCAGTAATTTCTTTTCTTTCCTTGATGGTTTGGGAATATCTACCCGGACTGTGACAAGGATATCTCCTCTTCGATTGCTTGACATTTGCGGCATGCCATATCCTTTTAATCGGAATGTGGTACCTGGATTCGTTCCAGGTGGGATCTTCAGATTTTCATACCCACCTTCAGGCAGTCCGATACTGACTACTGTTCCCAGTGAGGCATCAAGATAATCAATCTCTTTTTCTATCAGAAGATCAGTGCCCCTTCTTGAATATTGAGGAGGCATATTAACACGAACCTGAACATATAAATCACCGGCCGGGCCACCATATTTTCCTGCGTGCCCCTGTCTTGGAATACGTAACGTTGCTCCATTTTCTACTCCAGGAGGAATGTTTACTTTTACCCTGTGTTTCTTTCTAACATAGCCAGTGCCGTTGCATTTTGAACATTTTTTGTTAATTATTCTTCCTGTTCCGCCACATGTCTCACATGTTCTGGTATTAGTAAAGACGCCAAAAAAGGAACGATGTTGTTCTCTAAACACTCCTGTTCCTTCACAGCGCGGACATGTGGAAAAACTTGTACCATTTTCCGCTCCCGTACCATTACAGGAGGAACACTGTACCTTTCTATCATATTCGAGATATGTGGTTTTTCCGTTTACAACTTCTGATAATTCCACATCTATCCTTGCATGTACATCTTCACCCTTTATGCTCTGTTGTCTCGTTCCAGCGCCTGTTCTGCTTCTTTGAGTACCGAAGAATACATCGAATACATCCTGGAAATCTCCAAACACATCATCAAAGAATCCTCCGGTACCTCCTGTGGTTCTTCCACTGCCTGAAGGTTGGTAAGACTGATCTCCAACATATCCAAATTTATCGTACATTGCCTTTTTCTTTGGATTACTAAGTACTTCATATGCTTCCTGAATTTCTTTGAATTTATTTTCAGCATCCTTTCGGGCATCATCTTTATGCTTATCAGGATGCCATTTTCTTACGAGCTGTCTATATGCCTTTCTTATTTCTTCCTTTGATGCGTCTTTTGATACGCCAAGAATTTCATAATAATCTTTGCGAGCAGCCAAAAGTATCACCTACCATTGTTTTCGTTTTTTGTATCCTGAGGGTTGTCTTTGCTCTCCGTTTCATTTTCATCGTTATCGCTATCCTCAGCTGCATCGCCATTTTCCTTTGGATTTACAGCGACAATTACCTTTGGAGACTTTAATATTTTTTTCCCAAATTTATAACCTTTTTCCTGAACTTCAATAATTTCCATTTCTTCCCTGTTTTCAGATACACGCGTTTCTGCAACTTCATCCCGGAATGGATCAAACAGTTCACCAATAGAAGGTAATATTTCCTCGACACCTTCTTCAGCAAGGATTGTTTTAAATTGTTTGTAAATCATTCTAATTCCTATTAACAGATTTTTAGAAGCTTTATCACTATGATTAAGTGCACGTTCAAAATCCTCAAATAGTGAAATTAACTTAAATATGACATTTTCTTTCTCTCTTTTTAAACGTTCATTGTATTCTCTTTCAAGTGCTTTACGATAATTATGGAATTCTGCTTTTAATCTCATAAGTTCAGATTCTAACTGTTTTATTTCATTATTTTTTTCTTCAATTTCCTTTTCTTTTTCTTTGAGAGTATTTTCTTCTCCATTTTTTTCTTCATTTTGTTTTTTATCCTTTGGTTCTTCAGGATTCTTTTCGTTTATTTTATTCTTTTTTTCAGTCTGCTCTTTTTCGTTAAATTGTTTCTTCTTTTTGTATTCTGACATTTGCTTCACCTCCATTTATCGATTACTAAGAATCTCTGTAAGTCTGTTTACTCCAAATCTTAGATATCCTAAGATCCTTTCATATTCAATTATTTTTGGTGTAATGACTACAACTGTACCCAGTTTTAAATTCTGATTACCGTATGACGAGCTGAGGAAAGAAAAGCTCTTAAGATCATTTTTACCAATTTCACTACCTATCAAAGCCAGCTCACCATTAGAACTGTTCAATTCTGTCAACAAATCCTCAAGCCTTCTGGAATTTTCAACGTATTTTGCTATTGCTATCATGTCTTTTACACTTAACCTGTCAGATCCAAGTATATATTCCAGCCCATATTTTTCATATCTGTCAAAATTTTCATTTTCGAACACGCTTTCCATAAAGTGAAATAACCTTTCAAATCTCTCACTATACCATGAATCGTTGCCAAAGGTTACATTTCGTAATCCTTCCTTTATTTCTTGAATTCTTTTACCTGCGACAATTTCGTTTACTCTTCGTTCAAATTTATCCAGCTCAGCATAGTCAAAAGCAGCATTAACCGCAGAGTTTTTTGTGACTCCAAGTTCTGTAATAACTGTAACATTCAAATACTGGTTTGTTATTGGAGAAATAGAAATGTGTTTAACTCTTAGTTTATCAAGATCTGGCTTCTCAGCAATAACAAGACTCTTTGTAAGACCTGCAAGTAATCTCGTTGTACCTGCAAGTAATCTGTCTATGTCAGCAATAATTGCAACCCGCCTTAAAGAAATCTCAGCGCTTTCTTCTTTCGTTTCGTTGGAGAGTTTTTCTATCGATTCGTAATAAAAACGTAATCCTTTATCGGTCGGTATTCTACCAGCTGATATATGAGGCTGGTGTATGTAGTTTAAGAATTCAAGTTTTCTCATATCGTTTCTTATGGTTGCAGAACTATAGTCAAGATTGGAATATTCCAGTACCTGTTTGGAGCTTACTGGTTTACCATTCTCTATATATTGCTTAACAACACAATACAGGACTTTTAATTGTCTTTCGTTCAAGTCCGGTCCTATTATATTCTTCCGGTTCATTAGCACTCACCTCAGTAGACTGCTAATTAATCTTAGCATGACCTTTCTTAGTTGTCAAGGGAACTATAGGGTGATAAAATAGCTTAAAGAAAGGGGGGGAGAAGCCATGAGGGTATCCCGGATTGTTAAGCTCCTTGATAAAGATGTAGTTGAAATTGCTAACATGAATGGACTTGACCCTGAAATTAATTGTATTACACATAACTCTCGAAACTTCGCTCCCGGAGGAATCTTCATCTGCATTAAAGGAACAAATTTTAATTCCCATCTACTTGCTCATGATCTTCAGGAAAAAGGTGCAAAGGCTTTTGTAGCTGAAGAACCTCTTGACCTTGATGAAATAAAAGTTCCCGTTATTTACGTTAAGAACTCGAGAAGAGCAGAAGCTATATTACTAATGGAACTTCAAGGTCATCCATATAAAAGTCTTGTAACCATAGGTGTAACCGGGACCAACGGAAAAACAACGATAACAACGATGCTGAAACATATCCTTGATAATTTTGAGAAGAAAACTTCTCTTATCGGAACAGTAAGAAATCAGGTGGCTGGAAGACTCATAAACAATCCCAAAAACACCACTCCGGGTCCATCGACATTGATTAATTATCTTCAAGAGTCAGTAAAAGAAGATTATGAATATTTTTTAATGGAAGTTTCATCGCACGCACTAGCCATGTATCGCGTCGAGGCGATACGCTTTGATATTGCAGTGCTGACAAATGTTACCCGAGATCATCTGGATTTTCATCCCAGCTTTGAAGAGTATTACAAAACCAAATTAAAACTTTTCGAATTATTAAAACCAAATGGTAAAGCTGTTGTTAATGGTGACAGGATAAACGTTTGTGATATTGAGGTACCTAAAGATAAACTTGTAACCTATGGATTTGGCGATGAATCTCATTACAAAATTAAAGATCTTGAAATGCTTCGTACAGGGATGTTTTTCACCATTGAAACACCTTATGGCTCTTCTCACAAGATTTATACAAGGTTGGTTGGACAGCATAACGCGTACAATGTTGCTGCGTGTGTTTCTATACTGGACTCACTTAATTACGATGTTGAACATATTGCTGACGCAATTTCAAATTTCACCGGTGTACCCGGGCGGTTTGAATTCGTAGAAGAAGCAACCAAATACGGTTTTGAAGTTGTAATTGATTTTGCCCATACCCCTGATGCACTTGAAAAACTTCTTCTTACTGCCAGAAAACTCACCGAAGGCCGTCTTATTACAGTCTTTGGAGCAGGTGGCAATGCTGACAAAGGTAAGAGGCCTCTTATGGGACAGGTGGCTTCGAAGTTTTCTGATGTAATTGTGCTTACATCAGATGATCCCAAGAGAGAAGATCCTCATGAAATACTCACCGACATTGAAGCAGGTGTGGATAAATTCAAACCTTATCTGATAATACCTGAAAGAAGAGAAGCAATAAGCGTCGCTCTTACCCTTGCAAATAGACAGGATATGGTTATCATTGCCGGCAGAGGGCATGAAGCTTACCAGCTTATAGGAGATAACGCTCTTCCCTTTAACGACAAAAATGTAGTTAAAGAGATCTTAGAAACAAAATTTCGGAGGAATATGAAAAAGTGAATCCCGTTTCTGTGGGAGATTTTATTAAAAAATCCCGGGGGAAAAAATTAGTTATAGATTCGAGAGAAATTAGCAAAGGAGACATTTTTGTTGCCCTCAAAGGCAATAGATTTGATGGTAATGAATATGTTGAAGATGCTTTTGATAAAGGTGCTTCCTACGTTCTCACCAGGAAAGATTCAGAAGAACCAAGATATCTTACTGCCGTTGACACTCTCGAATTTCTAAAAAAAGCAGCCAGGTATGTATTAAACCAATCAAATGTCCAGCATAGAATAGCGATAACCGGTTCTAATGGAAAAACTACCACCAAGATGTGTCTTGCTTCAATGCTTTCAGATATGGGAACTGTCTATTTTACTGAAAAAAATTATAATACAGAGATCGGTGTTCCACTTTCGATATTGAATAACAGAGAACAATTGGATGCTGCCATATGGGGCATATTTGAATGTGGAACGGATTCACCTGGCAATATTGAAGAACTGGTCAGTTTAATAAACCCGGACATTTCTGTACTGTTGAATGTAGGGACTGCCCATCTGGGAAAATTTTCAGATAGAGAAAGTCTTCTTAAAGAAAAACTCACAATATTTTCAACATTAAATAGAGATGATGTAGCAATAACTTTATCTGATGATAAAGATATTTTTCAATATGTAGAAAAACTACCCTGTAAGAAATTCTATTTTGGGCAGTATTCAGGAGATCAGAGATTTGTAGATTTCTATTATGATAGTAATTTTACCTTTGGCGTTTTTGAAGACGACAGAGGAAGATACATGTTGAGATTTAAGGGAATCTGGCATAGAGGACAGCTGCTTGATTTTTTGGCTGCAAGAACTATTCTTTATGCGCTGGGCATTGAAGGATTTGAGCTTTCCGCGACAAAGATTGAGCTTCCCTTCAAGGATAGGTTTAGTTTTGTTAATAAAAAGGGTATAACAATAATAAACGATTGCTATAACAGCAGTCTGGAGTCTGTTCAAATGGCAATGGAAACAATCAAAAAAATGAAAACAAAGAAAACAGTAGCTGTTGTGGGATCTATTCTTGAACAGGGAAGTTGCACTGAAAATACCCATGAGTTGTTGGGTGAAAAGTTGAAAGGATTTGACAGCGTTCTGTTATACACAAAAGACGAACAAATAAAATATGCTGAAAAAAACATTTCACCGGATCTTGTTACGAATGAAATCAGGAAAATAGTTGATTGGTTATTGAAGAATACTTCTCCAGGAACGCTAGTTTACTTTAAAGCTTCCAGAGGAATAGAAATGGAAAAATTGGCGAATGCTTTTCTTGAAAGGATAGGTTAATATGGAAAGGATTGTGTTAATCCTATCATTTATCCTTACGTTTGTTTTTCTAAAACCCTTTATAGAAATACAACGAAGAAAAAAGATCGGGCAATTTATAAGAGAAGAAGGACCCGATTTACACAATCAAAAAACGGGAACGCCTACCTCGGGTGGTTTTGTATTCATTCTGGTAGGACTTATTATAGCGCTTATCTGGAATTTTAATGTTGAAAATCTAATTATTTCCGTTTCAGGAATTCTCTTTGGTATTACAGGATTCCTTGATGACTATTTAAAACTCAAGAAGAAAAACGCTGCGGGTCTCAGCGCATTAACAAAACTAAGCATTCAATTTGTATCTGCAGCAGTTGTTATTATACTAATATATTTGAATTTTCCTCATACAGAAATCATTATGCCTTTTATTGGCTCGATAGATATTGGTATATTTTATTTCCCTCTATCGTTAATTATCGTCGTGGGTACAAGCAATGCGGTGAATCTTACAGACGGAGTAGATGGACTGGCAGCCTCTGTTTTTGTAGCATCGGTCATCCCGCTTGTGTTAATTGGGTATTTTAACGTACTATTCCTTTCACTTATAGGCGCTGTGCTTGGTTTTATCTGGTATAATTGGCATCCAGCCAGGATATTTATGGGAGATACTGGATCGCTTGCTCTGGGGGGGATTCTTGCAACCGCACTGGCAATAAAAGGACTTGATTTGTTCGTAATTTTCTTTGGATCAGTTTTTATAGCGGAAATGTTCAGTGTTATTATTCAGGTGTTTTCATATAAAGCTTTTGGTAGAAGGGTTTTCAAAATGTCCCCTGTTCATCATCATTTTGAGATAACTGGTTGGAGTGAGATAAAAATAACTGTTACTTTTTCTGTTTTTGCATTGTTATTTTCTTTTATCAGTTTGTTTGTCTGGGGGAGGTTGTAGTTGGAATTACTAAAAGGAAAAATTGGCATCGTTGGATTTGGTACTTCAAATTTCGAGTTGTTAAAATACCTGCTTGAAGCTGAAGGTTATGAACCTTCTAACTTTTTTGTATCCGAAAAGAAGCTGCTGGATAAAGATAAAAGGGAATATCTCGAAAAAAACAGTATTCAGTTTGAAGAAAATGCTCACACGGAAGAGCTTTATAGATGTGACTCATTCGCGATCAGTCCAGGAATTTCTCCTAACAGCAGTGTAGGGAGGAAGATACGCCAATCTGGGAAATCCTTTGCCACCGAGCAGGAAATTGCTTTAAACATATTGAAAAATAGAAAGCACGGTATACTAATCGGAATAACGGGGACAAATGGAAAGTCCACCACGGTAACAATGTTAGAACATATACTTAGAAAAAAACATGATTCTGTTTTTGCTGGTGGCAATCTTGGTACGCCTCTCATGTCATCACTGAGGGAAAATAGAGATTTTTATGTAGTTGAGGTTAGTTCATTTCAACTGAGCTGGTTTAGAAAAAGAGACCCATACTTCCAGGTTTCTGCTTTGCTTAATATTGAAGAAGACCATCTTGATTATCACCTTTCCTTTGAAGAATACATATGGTCGAAAATGATTCTCCCTGAAATAACGGAAGGATATTCAATAATAAGAAAAGAAATAGTGGAAAGAGAAAACAGACTTTTAAGTGCTGAAACATTAAAAAAGGTAGTTGATTTCAGTCAGGGAAAGGGTACATTTTTTGATCTTGAAAACGGGATACTTCGTTTTCACAAAATGGAGCTTCCATTCAATGGTTTCCCCCTAAAAGAAATGCACAACAGAGAAAACGCTTCGGTTGCTATTGCTCTTGCATATCTAATTGGAATTAATCCGGTTGATTCACTTCAATTACTCTGGGATTATAAAGCACTGGAATATAGAATGACAGTTGTAGCTACAATAAACGATGTTATGTTCATTAATGATTCAAAAGCTACCAATGCTCACGCGGTTGTTTCTGCACTCAAGAACTTTGATCCTAGCAGGGTTGTATTAATTCTTGGGGGTAAGGAAAAGAAAGAAAGCTACGATGAATTATTGGAGAAACTATTTTCGCTTAAGCGTATAATAATGATAGGCTCTTCAATGAAATCATTGAGAAGAAAACTGGAAGAACTGAGAATACCTTTTATAAGCGTCACCAATATGGAAGAAGCTGTAAGCAGGGCTTTTGAAGAGATAGCGATAAATGATATTGTTTTATTCAGTCCCGGTGGATCGAGTTATGATATGTATGAGAACTATAAGCATAGAGGTGATGATTTCACTAACAAAGTGAGAAACTTAAAGAACAGGATTGAAAGTAATGACTAGAAGACTGGTTCTGTTATCAATATTTACAAGTTTTTTTATAGTGCTTGGTTTTGTATTTGTTTATAGTGCGGGTTTGAGTATGGAAGCCAGATTACCCTATTTATCTGCTACTGATTTTTTGCTTAAACAGCTTATAGCATTCTGGTTGGGTATTATTGCTGCAATAATAGTAATTTTGATGAAGGGTAACAGTCATTTTAGATATGCATTCTATATTTATTACCCTGTTATTATTGGTTTGCTCGCTGTTGTTCTTCTTTCAGCCAGTAGAGGTGGTTCCCACAGATGGATTGATTTTGGTTTTATGAGTCTTCAGGTTTCTGAATTTGCTAAAGTTGTTCTTATTTTAGTGCTGGCGCACTATCTTGCGAAGATTGAAGATAATGAGAAAACAATAATAAATGTACTGTTAATACCTTTGCTTATTGTTGCTCCTATAATTGGCCTGACTTTTCTTGAGCCTGATCTGTCGACTTCTGGCTTGATGTTAATAATAACCTTTGTAATGCTCTTTATAGGCGGTTTGAAATTTAGACATGTGTTTTTCTTAATATTGATAATAGTGCTGGTTGCTGTGCTGGCATTCCAGCAGGGGTGGATACAGGAATATCAAATTGAACGATTGACGTCATTCTTTTCTTCTGAATCCGGAGAAGTTCAAGATCAAATAGATTACAGTTTGATGGCTATATCCAATGGTGATGTTGTCGGAACGGGGCTTGGTTTGGGAATTGTTAAATACTACATCCCGGTCAGTTACTCTGATTTTATTTTTGCCACTATTGGTGAAGAACTTGGTTTAATTGGACTTGTGTTGCTATTACTGGCTTACCTTGGCTTCTTGAGAATCCTGATTATTATTGCTTTAAAATTGAGAAAAGATACCCAGGGAAAATTCTATATCCTTGGATTTGGTTTTTACATTGCAATTCAGGCAAGTATTAATATCGCTGTCAATCTGGGTTTATTTCCTCCCACCGGTTTAACACTACCCTTTGTGAGTTATGGTGGTTCTTCTCTTCTATCATTGATGTTTGGACTCGGGCTGGTACTCAGTATAATCTTTGATCAAGAGAAAGACCTTCATGAACGATAGAGAAATAATGAAAATCGTTGTTTGCGGAGGGGGTACCGGAGGACATTACTATCCCATTTTAGCTGTTATAAATGCGTTGAAAAGAAAAGTGAAACTTGATGTCCTTTACTATACAGCAAAAGGAAGGCTTGATGACAAATACGCAGAAAGAGACATTGTAAACGTAAAAAAGATTCCCTTGAATGTTAAAGGCTTAAATAGACCGATCTACAGTATGAAAAACACCAGAGTATTATTTGATCATATTGTAACAACGGGGAAGGTAAAAGAAAGTATGACAAGATTTTCTCCGGATCTGGTTTTTTCAACAGGAGGATACATTTCATTTCCTGTTGTGAAGGCAGCGGCAAAACTTGGATTGCCTGTTTTTCTTCATGAACAGAATTCCATTCCCGGAATTGCCAATCAAAAACTTGCCCGGTATGCGGAAAAGGTTTTTATAAGTTTTGAAAAGAGTAGTCATTACTTCAAAAAAGTTGATAAAAACAGGATAATTCTATCGGGTAATCCTGTCAGAAAAGCAAATAAAACGAAAAAGGAAATATTTGACAGCCTTAAAATTCCTTTGAACAGAAAACTGGTTGTTGTTTGTGGTGGGAGCCAGGGTTCCGATTATTTAAACAATATTATGATTGAAATTTATAAGCGCTTAAGAGACAACAAATTTTTCTTTTATCATATAACAGGGGATAAGAATCTTAAAATAAAAGATTATCCCTTTGTAAAATTTCAAAAATATGATCCACAATTACATGAATATATATCTGTTGCTGATGTTGTGGTTGCCCGCGGTGGTGCTACAACAGTGGCTGAATTAGTTAATTACAGTACACCTGGTGTAATTATTCCATGGTCAGAAGCAACAGAAAATCATCAATATTATAATGCTTTGATATTGCAAGAAATGGGACTTGGTTATGTTATACTTGAAAGTGCAGTAACCTCCGGTGGTTTGTTAGAAACTATCAACAAGATTTCAACGAATTACAGACCGAAGTTGCGTGTTGAAGATGATCCAGCTGAAACGATCGCAGGGCATTTACTACAGGAGGAATAGGTTTGAAATATCATTTTATAGGTATTGGCGGGATCGGTATGAGTGGTCTCGCACTTCATTTAGCGGCTGAGGGAAACGAAGTTTACGGTTCAAATGTAGAGGTTAATGAACGCGTTGAATACCTTAAAGAAAAAGGTATTTGCGTTTTTTCTTCTCATTCTGACGAAAACTGGAAAAATCCCAATGTTGTAATTAAAACTACAGCGATACCCCAGGGAAACCCTGAACTTGAGAAAGCATTCAGTGAATTCATCCCTGCTTATTATCGAATGGAAATGCTAAAAAAAGTCGTCTCATCATATGAGAATTCTTTGTGTGTTACGGGAACGGATGGAAAGACCACCACAACTGCGCTTTTATCAAAGATTTTCATTGACGCAAAAAAGAATCCTACTGTACTTCTTGGTGGATTATCTCCACATCTTTTACAGGGCAATTATCACAGAGGGAGCAAAGACACTATAATAACAGAACTTGATGAAAGCGATGGTTTCTTCGCGTCATTCATACCACAGCATGCCGTTGTTACAAATGTGAGGCATGATCATCTTGAACACTACGTTAGTTCAGAACGCAACCTTATCAATCATTTTGCTTACTTTGGCAAAAAAGTAAAAGGTATACTGGTTCACAATGCTGATGATCCAAATAGCAGAAGAGCCTTTGGCAATAGAGGAATAACCTTTGGAAAACATAAAGGCAAATATACCTTTAGAAATCGTAAAGCCGGTTTGATTCAGAGCTTCGATGTATATAAAGAAGGAGAACTACTGGGCAACTTTTCGGTTGGCTTACCGGGTGAGCACAACGCTTATAACGCAACTGCTGCCATAGCCCTCGCAGTTGAACTTGGCATAGGTATAAAGGTCATTCAGGAATCTTTAATAAGCTACATATCTGTTGATAGGAGATTTTCTATAAGAGGTATTGATAAATCAAGAGATCTGTATCTTATCGATGATTACGCTCATACACCTGAAGAGATTAGAACCACAATAATGGGAACCAGAGAAAGTTATCCTGAAAGTGAGATTCTGGTTGTTTTTCAACCTCATAGATATTCAAGACTGGCAAGGGAAAATGGTCGTTTTGCCAATTCCCTGAAGGAAGCAGATGAAGTATGCGTTTATAAACTATACGATGCATATGAAAAAGGAATGTATGCGCTTGATGAAACAGAAGTGCTAAAAGGCCTTCACCTTCATGGCGTACCTGCGTATCACGCAACAGATTACGATGAAGTCCTGAAATGGATAGATTCCAAAAAACGTTCCGTTATTTTGTTTTTGGGTGCCGGAGATATTACAAGAATAGCCCATCTCAGTGTTTCCAGGTTCTGTCCAGTCGGTTAGAAACATTCAGTGAATAACAAACACCGCAAAGGCTACATGTACCATTACGACAATCTTCAGTGGTTAAACCTCTAAGCGATTTGTAGTATTCATGTTCCAGAAATGATTCGTCGATTCCAAGAAAAATATGGCTCCAGGGAAAAATCTCTTCTGTATTTCTTTCTTTTGTGTAACTATTAACGTCAAGATTTTCTTCCTCAAAGGCCTTTAACCAGGTGTCATATGAAAACTCTTCAGACCATTCGTCAAAAAAAGAACCTTTCTTATAAGATCTGTAAATAACGGCTGCGATTTCGCGTCCTCCGCGAGAAAGAGCCCCATCAATATAGCTTTTGTAGGAATCAGAAAATTGCAATTTGCCAAACCGCCTTATCTTTTTGAGCTGATCATATCTTTCCCAGGCTTCTTTTGGGATAATCTGTCTGGCGTATTGAAAGGGTGTCTGTGGTTTTGGAATAAAAGTCGCAACTGAAACAGTTATGTCCTTCAGTCCCAGATTCTTGATATTGGAACACAGCTTAACGATGCCCTCTAAATCTTCCGTTGTTTCTGTTGGGAGACCGATCATGAAATAGAGTTTCAATCTTTTCCAGCCATTACTCACAGCATGTTTTATAGCGGTATAAATATCCTTTTCATCAACGTTCTTATTAATAACATTGCGCAGTCTCTGTGTACCCGCTTCGGGTGCAAAGGTGAGACCCGTTTTTCTGATTGAGGCAATTTTTGAAGCCATTTCTACACTGAAGGTATCGACCCTTGAAGATGGAAGTGAAAGCCCAATTTTCCTTTTATTCTGAAAGGGCAAAAGTCTTTCACTTAGCTCTTCTATTGCAGAGTAATCCATGGTGCTCAAAGATAAAAGCGACAGTTCATCATAACCTGTATTATCAATTATTTTTTCAACGCTCTTTATTATTTCATCTACATTTCTCTCCCTAACAGGTCTGTAAAACATACCTGCCTGGCAGAATCTACACCCTCTATTACAACCTCTCATTAATTCTATATTTGCTCTGTCATGAACGGTTACCATAAGGGGAACAAGGGGCTTTCTATTTACCGGATAATCTTTGAGGTCATTGATAACAGCTTTATTCACGTTTTTCTTTCCGAGTGAAGGAATATATACCCCCTGAATATCAGATAATTTTAGAAGTAATTCTTTCCTTTTTCCCTGTTTAAGCAATTCAAGATTGTTCCAGACTAACTCTGAGATTTCAACAGAAGCCTTTTCTCCATCACCTATTAAAAAAAGATCAAAAAAGCCAGCTACCGGTTCAGGGTTGGCAGTGCAGGGACCTCCACCAATTATTAACGGTTCTGTGGTTCTTTCACTTTGCCAGATGGGAATATTGGCTGCTTCAAGTGCTGCCAAAACATTTGTATAACTCAGCTCATACTGAAGGGTCATTCCGATAATATGAAAATCTCCGGCAGGTGAGTATGTTTCATATGAATAAAGAGGAATCGATTGTTTTTTCATTTCAGCGAGCATGTCTTTCCAGGGAAGGTAAGATCTTTCGGCAAAAATGAAATTTTCTTCGTTAAGCCGTCTGTAGAGTAATTTCAGCCCAAGATGTGACATACCAATTTCGTATGTATCAGGAAAAAGAAGTAGAAATCTCAATTTATTAGTCGTACCCTTTTTTACTGCGTTTAATTCTTTCCCTATATATCGAGAGGGTTTTGAAACACTATTTAAAACCCCGGAATTGATTAACCAGCTGTAAATTTCACTCATAAAAACTCCTGACTCAGAGACTATAGACTATCTCCAGCAACAATTTGTATAGATTTTCATAATCATCAAAGGACATGTATTCTACTTCAGAATGAAGGTATTTTATTGCGAGGCTCAACGGCACAGTCTTTACGCCCTTTTGCATAAAGGGGATACCATCTGTTCCACCACCCGTTACGCCTATTTGAAGGGGAATTTCCTTTGATTTAGCCAGATTCATAATCTCTTTACCCGTGTAATATGAAGCCACTGATCTGCTATCCACCATCCTGAGCACAGGACCTTCCCCAACCTTTACAGAACCTGTCAACTTTGAACAACAGGCAAAACTATCCACAGGGAAAAATAATTCAGGTGAGTATTTATTTGAAAGAGCCTGTCCTCCGACCAATCCAATTTCTTCCTGAACCGTCCATGCAATGATTAGCTTTCCCTTTATCTTTTCTGGATTTAGGTTATCTATCAAGTCAAGCAGAATAGAGCAGCCAAAACGGTCATCGAGAGATCTGGCAGCCATGTACCTATCATTAAGTATAGAAATATGTTTTTTGAAAACAGCATAATCCAGAACCTCAATACCCAGATCTGTTAATTCTTCTTCATTGTCAGCACCCACGTTTATACACAGATCAGCTTGTGGTTTATTACCAGACCTTAAGTGAGGTGGGACGATTCCTATAACTCCGTCAAGCAGATCACCATGAGAGCTAACCACATCGATATGCCTGCCGGGAAGTGTTTCGTCTGGAATGCCTCCGAGTTTCTTGAAATTTAGCGTCCCATCTCTATTGGAGCCTGTAATCAATAACCCGATTTCATCCATATGAGCAGCCATTCCAATAACAGGCTCCCCATCTCCTATTTCTACAATGATATTACCAAGATCATCGACCATGTAATCATATTTTTTGTTTTCTTTAATATAATCGGTAATTAATTCACGCACCATTTCTTCTCTTCCGGGAATCCCGGGGGTGATAATTAGCTCTGTTAATCTATCTATATCCATTTTTACACCTCCACTTTTATCAATTATAACGTAAAGTAGCTTGACACTGTTTCGACTTCTGTTAATTTAATTATTTAGGATTAGAAGAATTTTCAGGGGTTTTAACTGTATAAATTTGAACTATATGTAATAATAAATATGTATGAAATATGATAAATAAGGTATATTCATTATGATTTTGCAGTATAAGAAAGGGAGGGATTTACGTGTTTGATAAAGAAGAGCTTGAAAGAATCAGGAAGCAACGCAAGGAATGGGATGAAGAAATTGTAGAACCGACCATTAAGAAATTCCCCGAACGTAAGGATAAATTTAAAACTTCCTCTTCGCAGGAGATAAAAAAAAACTATACACCTCTTGATATTGACGATTTAGAATATGATAAAGACCTTGCCTTCCCTGGAATGCCACCGTACACACGGGGAGTTCAGCCCACGATGTACAGGGGAAAACTATGGACAATGAGACAATATGCTGGTTTCGGAACGGCAGAAGAATCAAACAAACGATTTCATTACCTGATGTCCCAGGGACAGACAGGGCTTTCAGTAGCTTTTGATCTTCCAACACAAATTGGTTATGATTCAGACGATTCAATGGCGGAAGGAGAAGTTGGAAGAGTTGGTGTAGCAATAGATTCATTAGAAGATATGGAAACATTATTCAAAGAAATTCCTCTTGACAAAGTAAGCACATCAATGACTATCAATTCGACAGCTGCTATTCTTTTGGCCATGTATGTTGCACTTGCTGAAAAACAGGGAGTATCTCCTGGCGAATTGAGAGGAACCATACAAAATGATATTCTTAAGGAATACGTCGCAAGAGGCACATACATTTTCCCTCCTGAGCCTTCAATGAAAATAATTACAGATATTTTTGAGTATTGTTCAAATAACCTGCCCGGATTCAATACGATAAGCATAAGCGGATATCATATCAGGGAGGCTGGTGCCAACGCAGTTCAGGAAATAGCCTTCACCCTGGCAAATGGCATAGCCTATGTTGAAGCGGCCATAAATGCGGGACTTGATCCCAATGTCTTTGGTAAAAGGCTTTCTTTTTTCTTCAATGCACACAATAACTTTTTTGAAGAGATAGCGAAATTCCGTGCCGCCAGGCGACTCTGGGCAAGAATAATGAAAGAACGTTTTAATGTGGAAAACAAAAAAGCTCTGCGGTTACGTTTCCATACTCAAACCGGTGGCTCAACACTGACAGCCCAGCAACCATTGAATAATATTGCAAGAGTGGCCTATCAGGCGTTGGCTGCAGTTCTTGGAGGTACCCAATCGTTACACACTAATTCCTATGATGAGGCACTTGGGTTGCCAACAGAAGAATCTGTTACGGCAGCCTTGAGAACACAACAGATAATAGCTTTTGAAACTGGTGTGGCAGATACAGTAGATCCTCTTGGAGGCTCTTATTATATTGAAAAACTCACTTCCGACATCGAAGATGCAGTAAGAGAATATCTTTCTAAAATTGATGATCTTGGTGGTATGGTAAAGGCAATAGAAAAGGGATATATACAAAAAGAAATACTGAATACTGCGTACGAATATCAGCTCAATGTTGAAAATCAAAAAGAGATTGTGGTTGGAGTGAACAAATTTCAAACGGATGAAGAAGCAGAAAAAGAAATTCTTGAGTTTGATCCAGAAATTGAAGATAGACAGAAGAAAAAACTCAAATCAGTAAAGGAAAAACGTGATCAAAATAAGGTCAAAAATTCGCTTGAAGAGCTTAAAAGTGCAGCTAAAGAAGGCAACAACATTATGCCACATGTACTCGACGCCGTTAAGAATTATGCTACGGTTGGAGAAATCTCATCAGCGCTTAGAGATGTATTTGGAGAGTATACAGAAGCAATTATACTCTAGGGAGGATATGTATATGGAAAATAAAATAAAGGTGCTTGTAGCTAAACCCGGACTGGATGGACATGATAGAGGAGCGAAAATAGTAGCCATGGCTCTACGGGATGCAGGTATGGAAGTTATATACACCGGGTTAAGGCAGTCGCCTAAAGAAATTGTGAGAGCTGCATTACAGGAAAATGTTGACATTATTGGTCTTTCAATACTCTCAGGAGCCCATATGAAATTGTGTGAAAGAATACTGAAGCTAATGGAAGAATCAGATATTGAAGATAAGCCTGTATTTGTGGGAGGTATAATTCCCGGTAAAGATACTGAAAGACTAAAAGAAATGGGAATATATGATGTTTTTGGTCCGGGAGTTCCACTGAAAAAGATAATTGATGGTGTAAAAGAAGCAGTGAAATGATTTCTGAAAGAGAAGTAGCGAAAACACTAACCAGAATAGAGAAAGATCCACTAAAAGCAAAAGATATAGTTTCAAAATATCCTGAGAGAGATTATTTGGTGGTTGGTATCACCGGCAGTCCCGGATCGGGAAAATCTACCATGACCGATAGACTTGCAGAAATGTTTGCAATAGAGAAAGATGTGGCCATAATTGCTGTTGATCCAACTAGCGCTTTTACTGGTGGGGCTTTTCTTGGAGACAGAATCCGGATGAGACATTCAGCGGGACGAAAAAATATATTCATTCGTTCTATGGCCAGCAGGGGAGCGGTTGGAGGTTTAAGCCCTGGAATATACGATGCTGTGGAGTTTCTCGGACGGGCTGGTTATGATATCATTTTCGTTGAGACAGTCGGTGTGGGACAGTCTGAAACGGATATTGTGAATCTCGCCGATCTGGTTTTGTTGGTGCTTGCACCTGGCTCTGGTGATGATGTTCAGATGCTGAAAGCAGGCATCATGGAAATAGGGGATATTTATGTTGTCAACAAAAAAGATCTGGAGGGGTCAGGAAGGCTTCTGGCTAACATAGAAGCGACATTAAAACTCGTGGGCATAGAAAGAGATGTATTAACTACAAACAGCATTAACGGTGAGAATATAGATAAACTAAGAGAAGCTATCCGGAACCATCTGGACGTTCTAATACAAACCGAGAAACTGAAGGAGAATAGAAAAGATAGATACAGATTCAACCTTTTAAATACATTGTTTTCAATTTTAAGGACCAGGTATAAGAGGACGGAAGATCTCGAAAAGATAATCGATTTGTATTCGAAGGAGGAGTGAAAGGACAATGAAAGCGGAAAAAATTGATCATATTGGTATTGCGGTAAAATCCATTGAAGAACATAAAAAGATCTACGTTGATTATCTTGGTTTTAAGCTCGAAAAAATAGAAACACTGGATGATAGAGGATTGAAGGTTGCATTCTTAGTTACAGGGAATACGAAAATAGAGTTGCTGGAATCTATAAATCTTGACAGTACAATTGCAAAGCATATTGAAAAAAGAGGTGAAGGTATTCACCACATCGCGATTTCTGTTGATAGTGCACTTGAAGGTATTGAAAAAGCTAAGAAAATGAATATGAAACCATTAAGTGAAACCCCACGCGAAGGTGCTGGAGGAACAAAGACAGTTTTTCTTCATCCAAAGAGCACGAAAGGTGTTCTTATAGAACTTGTTGAAGGTGAGCATTAAAACTGGAGGTGTTTATTTTGAGTGACAATATTGAAGAACTCCGAAAACGTAACGAAAAAATAGAAAAAGGTGGCGGTGAAGAAAAAATTGAGAAACAGCATTCTCGCAATAAATTGACTGCGAGAGAGCGTATTGATTTGTTATGTGATGAAGGAAGTTTTGAAGAATATGACAGGTTTGTTCAACATAGATCTGTGAACTTTGGACTTGACAAAAAAGATTTCCCTGGCGATGGCGTTGTAACGGGAGTTGGAAAAATAGATGGTAGAAATGTTGCGATTTTTTCACAGGATTTTACAGTTCAGGGTGGTTCACTTGGTGAAATGCATGCAAAAAAGATAATGAAGATTCAGGATACAGCTATGAAAATGGGAATACCTCTTATTGGCATTAACGATTCAGGTGGTGCGCGGATTCAAGAAGGCGTGGACTCACTATATGGATATGGTGGTATTTTTTATAGAAATACACGGGCTTCAGGAGTTATACCTCAAATAACGGTTATATCGGGACCATGTGCAGGAGGCGCTGTTTACTCACCCGCTATAACAGATTTTATATTTATGGTTGAAGATATTTCACAGATGTTTATTACCGGTCCCCAGGTCATCAAAGCAGTTACCGGAGAAGATATTGGTAAAAATGAGCTTGGCGGTGCCTCTGTTCATAATACAAAAAGCGGTGTTGCACACTTTTCTGCTGAGAATGATGAAACAGTTTTGAAAAATGTCAGAGAGCTTATTTCATATATACCGCAGAATAATGCAGAAGAACCAGAAGCAAAAGAACCCCGGTCAATTGAAAAGAATGAAACGTTGAATGAAATAGTTCCGGAAAATCCCAAACAATCATATGATGTTCATCGAGTAATTGAAGAAACTGTTGATGATGGACATTTCTTTGAAGTGCATAAGGATTACGCGAGAAATATGGTTGTAGGATTTGCCAGGATCAATGGTCAATCTGTGGGAATTGTGGCAAATCAACCATCCGTTTTTGCAGGTGCTTTGGATATTGATTCTTCTGACAAAGCTGCAAGATTTATTCGTTTTCTGGACAGTTTTAATATCCCAATACTGACCTTGGTTGACACTCCGGGTTTTCTTCCGGGAATAGCTCAGGAGCATGGTGGAATAATCAGGCATGGTGCCAAACTTCTGTATGCTTACAGTGAAGCCACCGTGCCAAAAATCACAGTAATTCTAAGAAAGGCTTATGGTGGCGCATATATTGCCATGGGTAGCCAGCATCTTGGATCAGATATTGTTTACGCCTGGCCTGGAGCGGAAATAGCTGTTATGGGACCAGAAGGAGCGGCAAATATTATATTCAGAAAAGAAATCAAGGATTCCGATAATCCTGAAAAGACAAGGAAAGAAAAGATAGAAGAATACAGAGAAGCCTTTGGAAATCCTTATAGAGCAGCTGCAAGGGGATATATTGAAGGTGTTATTGAACCTGCAGAAAGTAAAATGAAGATCGCAGCTGCGTTATCCATAACAAAGAGCAAGGTTGAAGGTTTTCCGAACAAAAAGCACGGTAATATTCCTCTTTGAGGTGATTTAATGTCTGAAACGATTCAGGTTACAATACTTGGGCTTATTGTAGTATTCAGTGTTTTAACAATTCTTGCAATTATGTTTGCCCTTATGGGTAAATTTTTATCTAAAGATAAAGGAAAACCGGTCAAAATTTCCGGAAAAGAGACCAAAAAGAAGACCGATTTCCATGAGAGTGAAGCAGGGAAAACCAAAGATTCCAGCGAATTGACATCACGTATGGTTGCTGTAATCACTTCAACAGTTACGCAGTATATGGGACATGGCGATTTTGTAATAAAATCTGTTAAGACAGAAGAAAGGATAAATCACTGGAAACAGAGGAAACCTTTAATATTCTGGAAAACGGGGAGGCAGAATAATGCAGCGAACATTCAAAGTAACCGTGGATGGCAAAAAATACATCGTTGATGTTGAGGAAATAAAAGATAAATCAAAACCCGCTCATGAAGTCACACAAAAACAGACTACCACACAAAAAAACGTTCAAAAACAGAAACAAAAAAAAGAAACTGCTGAAAAGCCAAAAGAGATTAATGATAATAGAGGAAAATCTACTACTGAGAAAAAAGTTGAAGAGACAGAGAGAGCTGAAGGTACAGAAATAACCTCTCCGATGACGGGGGTAATACTCGATATTTATGTTTCTCCTGGAGATAAAATTAGTCGTGGAGGCAAAGTGATATTAATGGAAGCAATGAAAATGGAAAACACAGTACTTTCAGATTATGAGGGAACGGTTAAAACTGTAAAGGTTAATAAAGGAGACAATATAGACGCTGGAGACGTACTAATCATCATTGAATAGTATGTTTTAGTAAATAATGCTTTATATATTTCTATGTAACGAATACCCGATCTATAAGAGTGAAGAGTGGATAATTACAGTTAACTGTACAATTTATTTTGAAGAAAAGCTTTAATTCTATTCGCTGCCTTTCCATCACCAAAGGGATTTACAGCTTTTGCCATACGTAAGTATTTTTTATTATCATGGAGTAATTCTAATGTTTCACTGACTATCTTTTGGGTAGATGTTCCCACCAGTTTAGCTGTTCCTGAATCTATTGCTTCAGGTCTTTCCGTTGTTTCTCTTAAGACTAGTACAGGTTTTCCAAGAGCGGGTCCTTCCTCCTGAATGCCTCCAGAATCGGTTAGAATTATCTTTGAGCCTTCCATTACTGCCACAAAGGGAAGATAATCGAGGGGATCAAGCAATGTTACTCTTTCTTTTTCTCCGAGTTCTTCAAAAACAATTTCCCGCACGGATGGATTAAGGTGTACGGGAAAAACCACATGCAGGTCTTTTTCCTGGATTAATATCTCTTTTATAGCCTTCATAATATTTCTCATAGGCTCGCCCCAGCTTTCCCGCCTGTGGGTGGTAAGAAGAATGTAATTTTTATCTAATAGATCAAATTCTTCTCTTATACGTTTCATGTCGTAGTTTTTATTGTTTATTACCCATTTTAGAGCATCTATAACGGTATTACCGGTTTTAAGTATTTTTTCATCTGAAATGCCTTCAGCAAGCAAATTCTCTTTCGCTTTGTTTGTAGGAGGAAAATGGAAATTCGCGAGTGTTGAAGATAATCTGCGATTAACCTCCTCAGGGAAAGGACTATAAATGTTATTCGTTCTTAACCCTGCTTCTATATGTCCTACCGGGCATTTGTAATAAAAAGCTACAAGTGCTCCAGCAAAGGTTGAAGTGGTATCGCCCTGAACCAGTGCTGCATCGAATTTTTCCTTACTGAAAACATTATCAATTGAAGAAATTAACCTTGAAGTGAGACTGGAAAGGCTCTGTTTAACTCTCATGATATTAAGGTCATAATCAGGTGAAATATTAAATAATGTTAAAACCTGATCGAGCATTTCTCTGTGTTGAGCGGTGGCTATAATAGCAGGTTTTAAATCAGTTTCCTTCAATGCCAGATATACAGGAGCCATTTTTATTGCCTCGGGTCTGGTTCCAAATATCATTGCTATCTTCTTCATATTAAATACCTCCATTGCAACTACAAAAGTGATTTTATCATATAAGAAATCTTTTGCTTTTTGTGAGTTCGTGCTATTCTTTAAGTATGGATGATGAACAAAAGAAATTGAGATTTCTTGTTAGAACGCTTGCAGCGGAAGAGTTTGGTCTGTTTTTTGATTTGCCAATTAAATTAAATAGCAGATTAAAAAGGACGCTCGGTCGTATTGTTTATAAAAAAGACAAAGGAAAAGTTGTGCCATTGCGTATGGAGCTTTCTCCTGTCTTGCTTGATGATTCAAAATTGCTGAAAAAAACAATCCTTCATGAGCTCTCGCACTGGTATTTAATGATTAACGATAAGGATTACAAACACCGTTCAAATGAATTTAGAAAGCTCTCTGATAAATATGAATTTGACAGGGAATAGGAGGAAATATACCAATGTATGATAGCCATAATGCAAGATATACAAAGTTTAAGCGAATGATTTCGGATATAACTCCTTTTGCTTTAAATTCGAGAAATGTGCTAAGGCAGTGGGATTTTTTTTATAAGAATAAAGAAAATGATACAAACAAGAAAATTGATATCGGAAAAACATGGAGTACCGACTTTGAATATGTAACATTTAGGAAAAATGTAAGATTACCTGTTATAAAATCCAATGAAATTATAGGTTTGAGAGCGTGGTTTGGTGGAGAGAGTCTTATTTGCGTTGATGGAAAACCCTTTGGCGAAATTAATGAATATCACAGGGGGCTTGACCTGTCAACATTTGGTGATGGAAAAGAACACACAATAGAAGTAAGAACCGTGCCTCATGGTTTGCTGGGACAAAGGGTAAAGGAACCAATTTTCGAAGAAGCCGAACTGATAATAGAGAATAAATCAATAAAGAATGTTATTCGAGGTTTTTATCTTGCAAATGAATTCATGAAAGAAACAAAGGATAGCTACTTAAAGGATTTACTTTCAAAAATACTGGATGAAACGCTTAGAAAAATTGAGGTTCCACGGGATACGGAAAGCTATTTTAAAGGTGTTAATGATAATCATGAAGTAAAAAGGGAAGTATCCTGGATATGGAATGCGGAAGACTTCAAAACTTCTATGGAAAATAACCTTTCCGAATCCGTTATAAAAAGTATTATTGATGCAGGTAAAACACTTGATAAGGAGTTAGCCTTGCTAAAAGAGAGATTCCCTTCGCAGGGGAAAATAGATATTATCGGCCATGCCCATATTGATTATGCCTGGCTGTGGCCCATTAGTGAAACTAAAAACAAGATTTTAAGAACGTTTTCAAATGCACTTAGAATGACAGATAAATACGAAAATTTCAAATATATTCAATCCTCAGCAAAGATGTATGATGATCTTAAGGAAATGTCCCCGGAAATTTTTGAAAAAATCCAGGAAAAAGTGAGGAATGGGAGCTGGTTGATAACAGGTGGTATGTGGGTTGAAAGTGACTGTAATATTCCATCACCAGAATCGTTGATAAGACAGTTATTTTATGGCCAGAATTTTTTCAAAAACTACTTCAATAGAAAATGTGAGATAGCATGGTTACCAGATGTTTTTGGTTTTTCATGGCTGCTTCCGCAGATACTTTCTGATGCTGGTATAAAATATTTCTTTACCACAAAACTTACCTGGAATGAGAAGAACAAATTTCCATATGATCTCTGTATCTGGAGAGGACTGGATGGATCGGAAGTTATATATCACAGTTTTGAAAACCCTGATGAGGGATACAATGGAAAAATTATTCCAGAAGATATTATTGACACCTGGCAGAATTATCGACAGAAAACAGTTTTTCCCGAAACGCTCTTTACTTATGGATATGGAGATGGTGGAGGTGGTCCCAGTGACGAGATGTTTGAAAATTTCCTTCATATGAAGAATTTTCCAAGTATTCCCGAATTATCAAATGAAGACCCTGTTGAATTCTATAAAAGAGCAGAGAGGGTGAAAGACAATCTACCTGTCTGGGATGGAGAGCTCTATCTTGAGCTTCACAGAGGAACGTTGACCACCCAGTCAAGAACCAAGATGTTGCACAAAAAAGCAGAAGATGCACTTTATCTTGCTGAATTGTTTTCTTTATTTGCTGAAGATAATTCAATTGGCAAAAAACTTGATGGTTTATGGAAAACATTGCTTCACAATGAATTTCACGATATCTTACCCGGTTCTTCCATAAAAGAGGTCTATGAAACATCTGAAAAAGAATTAACTGATGTTATCGAAAAAACAAATGATATAAAGAATATTAGCCTTTCCAGGTTTGTGCAACAGGATGAAAATGTTTTGACTGTCTTTAATCCGGGTTCATATTCGAGACCATTGCTATTTGAAGCGGATCTCGGTGGAAAAAAATTGACCACTGCCAATGGGATAACACTAAAAGGACAGAAAACACAAAATGGATGGATTTATTTTGGAGAAAAAATAATAAAACCTTTTTCTTCAATAAAGTTATTTATAAGTGAAAGGAAAGAACCAGAAAAAAGCGATGATTGTTGTTCAGATGGTCGAGTGTTAGAAAATCAATTCATTAACGTCTTCGTCAATGATGATGGCACTATCAATATTTATGACAAAGAGCTTGATAGGGAATTATTCAATGGCTCCGGAAATAAATTATTCCTGTATGACGATGTTCCGCCCAAGTGGGATGCCTGGGATGTCGATGTTGATTATGAGAAAAGCGGACATCAGCTAAAAGCTCGGGAAATTATAAAGGTAGAAAAGGGTGAAATAAGACAGATAATTAGAGTTAAATACAGGATAAATAAAACAGAAATTGTTCAGGATTACGTTCTTAATAATAATAGTAAAAGACTGGATATTAGAACAAATGTTGACTGGCATCATCGTAAAACTCTACTCAAGGCAACTTTTCCGGTAAATGTTCTTTCAAGAAAAGCAAAATATGATATTGGTACCGGCTACATAGAAAGACCAACCCATAGGAATACTGACTTTGAACGGGCACGCTTTGAATCAGTTGCACACAGATGGATGGATCTTTCGGAGGAAAGTTTTGGAGTAAGTTTGCTTAATAACGGAAAATACGGTCATAACTGTTTTGAAAATGTTATGGGAATTAGTTTATTAAGATCGCCTGTATTTCCACATTTTTTTGCGGATGAGGGGAAACATAGTTTCACTTATTCGATATATTCTCATAATGGAAAAAATGTTTTAAATACATTGAAACAGGCAGAGCATTTGAACAAATCTTTAGTAGTTATTGAAGGTAATCCGTCAAATGTCGTTAGACTAATTGAAGTCAGTGAAGAGAATTTTAAAGTCCTTACTGCAAAGCGAAATGAACGGGGCGGAATAATCTTACGTATTGCTGAAACACTTGGAGCAAGGGGAAAAGTTTGCATAAGAATAAATCATTTTCATTTTAGTGGAGTCTGGCTTGCAAATATTCTTGAAGAAAAGAAAAAAGAATTAACTGTGAAAAACGGGAAGATTGAAGTTGAATACGAACCATTTAAAATATACACGTTTCTTTTTGAATAAAAAAATGGAGGAGAAACTTCTCCTCCACTGGTGGGTGCGGTAGGGATTGAACCTACGGCTTCTTCCTCGTCAAGGAAGCGCTCTCCCACTGAGCTACGCACCCAACAAAAAGAATTCTATCACCGTGCTCTGAGCTTGTCAAGTTTCCAGTGTTTTCCTGCTGGGCTCAAAAAATCTGATAGCGTAAACTTGGAACCGTTTTGAATTTTCAGAGATATAGGTTATAATATTTTGTGTGACTTAACTAATAATTTATCTTTGCTAAGGGGGTGTTTTTGTGAGAAAAGTACTTTTAGTAGTACTTGCAGTTTTTGTAGCAGTTTGGGCGTTCGCCGAAGTCAAAAACCCAGATACATTTATTAATGTAACAATTGGTGAACCCGAGACACTTGACCCACACTGGATGTATGACACAGCCAGCGGTGAGGTTGTATTGAATGCTTACGATAACCTTATAAGGTACGATGGAGAATCATTGACGGATTTCCTTCCAATGATCTCAACAGAGGTACCTACATTGGAAAACGGACTCATTAAAGACGACGGTGCCACTTATGTATTCCCAATCAGAAAGGGAATAAAATTCCATTCAGGTAATGAACTTACACCTTATGACGTTGAGTATTCCTTTGAAAGAGGTATGGTACAGGATAGAGCTGGAGGGCCACAGTGGATGATTATTGAAGCACTTTCCGGTGGAGACTACAGTTCTATAGAAAGCTGGTTCGAAGACTACAGTGGAATGGCCTATTCTGATGCCGTTAATGCAGATAAAGAGCCAGTAAGTGAAGAAGCAGAAAACGCACTTATTGGATTCTTTAACGAAGTTATTGATCCACTTGTTGAAGTTGATGGTGACAATGTAGTATTCAACATGAAGGGACCTTTTGCGCCATTCATGCAGATTATTGCACATTATGCTGGTTGGTCAGCAATACTTGATTCCCAGTATGTAGCAGAACTTGGTGGCTGGGATGGTAACCCTGCAGGCTGGTGGAAATACCACGATCCATCACAGGGTGAAACAGTGATTCATACCCAGGATGCCGGTTCAGGTGCATACAAGGTTGTTAACTGGGACAGAACACAGCAGAGAATAACACTTGAAAGATTTGAAGACTACTGGATGGGACCAGCACCACTTAAGAACGTTATTATTTGGGGTATTGATGAATACTCCACAAGAAAAGCGATGCTTGAGGCAGGAGACGCAGATATCGTTTATGTTCCTGTTCAGTATAGAGATCAGGTTATCGATCTTGATGGTGTAAGAGTTATTGAAGGTTATCCAGCAGCACAGACAACATCATTCTTCATGAACTGGGAAGTTTCAGAAGACAGTGAATATCTTGGAAGTGGAAAACTTGACGGAAAAGGCATTCCAAGAGACTTTTTTGGTGATATTCACGTAAGAAGAGCCTTCAGACATAGCTTTAATGCCCAGGTACTTATTGATGAAGTGCTTTACGGACTTGGAGATCCAATTCCAACAGATCTTCCAATTGGATACCTTGGATACAGTGAAGAATTACCAATTCCAGAATTTAGCCTGAGAAAGGCAACAGAAGAATTCAAGAAGGCCTTTGATGGTGAACTCTGGGAAAATGGATTTGAAATCACATTACTCTACAATACAGGTAACGATATCAGACAGACAGTTTGCGAAATGTTCAAATATTATATTGAGCAGATCAATCCAAAATTCAAGGTCAACGTAAACGGTGTACAGTGGCCAACATTCCTTGCTGCATCACTAAATGGATTGCAGCCTGCTTACACACTTGGTTGGCTGGCTGATTACGCTGATCCACATAACTTCATAGCAACTTACTATGCAAGTTATGGTACATTTGGTCAGACTTATGGTGAACCATTTAGAGAATTTGCAAGAGAAAACCTTGATCCACTTATAGAAGAAGCAGTTAAAACACCGGATCCTGAAAAACGAAAAGAATTGTACCTTGAGATTCAGGAAATTGCTATTGAACAGGCACTTACTGTTCCATTATATAACCCAACAGGATTCCATGTAGAGAGAGATTGGGTAGAAGGTTGGCATGCACATTCACTGAGATCCGGACCCTGGTATTACGTACTTGATAAAGTTGAAGAATAGTTAGCAATTTAGTTTTTATTTTCATACAGAGGGCGGGTTTCGAACCCGTCCTCTTTTTTTTATATAAAGTTTGCGTTATAATCTTTTTGACTTATAATAATTTACAATTTAAATCCAAAGGGGTGATATTTAAGTGACTGCCTATATTATAAGGCGCCTTTTAATTTTACCTTTGATTCTAATAGGCGTAACACTTATTATTTTTGCGATGATCTGGTCTTTGGGGCCGGATAAACTGTTGGGATCTTATATAAAAAGTCCTGAAGCTCTAAAAAGTCCTGATGCAAAAGAACGAATCATAAAAAAATATGGTCTGGATCAACCAATGCCTATGATGTATGGAAAATGGCTTTGGAATTTACTCCAGGGTGATTGGGGTTATTCCCTGGTTGGAAAGGTCCCGGTTTCCCAGGCCATAGCAAATCGCTTCCCCTACACTCTTGAACTGGCTTTATATGCGCTTATACCCGTGGTACTGGTGGCGATCTGGCTCGGGGTGACTTCGGCGATCCACCAGAATAAATTCCTTGACCAGTTCATAAGGGTGGTCGCCTTGATTGGATGGTCCCTGCCTGACTTTGTTTTGGGGTTATTTTTGCTCTGGTTTTTTTATTCGCGTCTGGATTGGGTAGGGCCAGGTATGGTGAGTATTGGTTTTGACAGAATAATGAATGATCCAAACTGGACCAATGTTACCCGTATGATAACTATAGACGCATTAATAAATGGCAGAATTGATATTTTCCTTGATGGCTTAAAACACTTAATCCTGCCGATAGCAACAATTTCATTCTTATGGTGGGCTTACCTTTTAAGGATAACCCGTTCGAGTATGCTTGAGGTCTTAAGAAAAGACTACATTAGAACCGCGAGAGCTAAAGGTGTTCCCGAAAAAACTGTTATAAATAAACACGCAAGAAGAAATGCGCTGATTCCGGTTGTTACCGTTGCGGGTATGACTATAATCGGATTACTTGCGGGAACGGTTATCGTTGAAACGGTCTTTGTTAGATCGGGAATAGGAAGATTTATCGCGCAGGCTGCACAGCAACTGGATTACTGGTCTATTATTGGAGCAGCGCTTGTTTATTCCTTTGTGCTTGTTCTTGGTAATTTAATAGTTGATGTCAGTTATGCCGTCATAGATCCTAGAATAAGGTTACGCTGAGGGGGGGATTGGAATGGCTGAAAGAAAAAGAAAAAGTGACTTAAGAAAAATGATGAAAAAATTCTGGACAAACCCCACAGCTGTTATGGGAGCAATTTTGTTGTTTTTCTTTATAGGAGTTGCAATTTTCGCTCCTCAGATAGCTGGAGTCAATGAATTTGGAGATAATTATCAGATACCACGTGCCTCCTGGTCTTCATCGCCTCAGCAACCAGATGAAGAACATCCTTTTGGAATTATTGGAGGAAGAGATGTTTTTTACGGAGTAGTCTGGGGTACAAGAACAGCATTTAGATTGGGTTTAATAGTTGGCTTGAGTGCAACATTCATTGGCGTTGTTGTAGGTTCGATTGCGGCGTATTTTGGAGGAATTCTCGATGAAATTTTGATGAGGATTACGGATATTTTCCTCTCTATTCCATTCCTTGTTGCTGCTATGGTTTTAACTACCATACTGGGGAAGGGATTGAATAATGTTATGATTGCACTAATTGTTTTTGGCTGGATGACGTCGGCCCGACTTATAAGAGGGAATATTTTGCAGGCAAGAGAAGAACAATACGTTCTTGCAGCCAAGGCTCTCGGTCAAAAAGATGCTTTGATTATCATTAAGCATATACTTCCAAATACAATTTTTCCCGTTGTGGTTCAACTATCCATGAGAATGGGAAATTATGTTATTACCGCAGCAGCACTAAGTTTCTTGGGTGTTGGTGCTGAACCTGGTTATGCTGACTGGGGCACAATACTGAGTTATGCAAGGAACTGGATGACTATGCTTGATAAGGCATGGTTTTCCATTGTCTTTCCCGGTACAGCGATGGTACTCTTTGTGCTTGCGTGGAATCTTGTTGGAGATGCGTTAAGAGATATTTTTGACCCGAGAATGAGAACGTAAGGGGGTTTTGTAGTGAATAATAATAACAATAATAAAAAACCACTTCTTAGTGTAAAAGATCTGAGAACTTATTTTCATACTGAAGATGGCATTGTAAAAGCGGTTGATGGAGTAAGCTTCGAGGTGTACCCCGGAGAAACGCTTGGAATAGTTGGAGAATCTGGTTGTGGAAAGAGCGTCACTGCTTTATCCATAATGAGGCTTCTTGACGAAAAGGGAGAAATCGCCGGAGGAGAAATAGAATTCGATAATATGAATGTGTTAACGACAGCTGAAAATAAAATGAGAACACTTCGAGGCAATGAAATGGCGATGATTTTTCAGGAACCTATGACTGCTTTAAACCCGGTTTATACAGTGGGAGATCAGATCATGGAGGCCATTTTACTCCATCAGGATGTAAATGAGAAAAAAGCCAGAGAGCTTGGTATTGGTATGCTACGAAAGGTTGGCATTCCAGAACCCGAAAAAAGAATAGATGAATACCCTCATGAGCTTTCCGGTGGTATGAGGCAAAGAGCAATGATTGCCATGTCTTTATCATGTAATCCTAAATTGCTTTTTGCTGATGAGCCTACAACTGCCCTTGATGTTACAATTCAGGCACAGATTCTTGAGCTAATGAAAGAGTTACAGGATGAATACGGAATGTCAATTATAATGATCACGCATGATCTTGGGGTTATTGCGGAAGTTACTGACAGGGTTGTCGTTATGTATGCAGGAAAGGTTGTAGAATACGCAGATGTTAATACACTATTTAAGGAACCAAGACATCCCTATAGCTGGGGATTGATGAATGCGATACCACGCCTTGATGAAGAAAAGGAAAAACTTTACAATATACCTGGCGTTGTGCCGGATCCTCTGGACTTTCCTGAAGGGTGTAGATTTAACACACGTTGTATCCACGCTACGGATAAATGTAAAACCGAGGAACCACCTCTTGAGGAAGTTGGAGAGAAGCATTTCGCAGCGTGCTGGCACATAGACAAATTACTCGAAGAAATCAAAAGAGTCAGAGAAGGTGAAAGTGCATGACAGAAGACAAACGAACGGAACTGAAAAAAAGCAGAGACAAAGGCAAACCTCTCCTTCAAGTGGAAAATCTGGTGAAGTATTTTCCTGTTAGAGCAGGTGTATTCAGACGTGTTGTTGCTCAGGTAAGGGCTGTTGATGATGTCAGTTTTGAAATATATCCCAGAGAAACGCTTGGACTGGTTGGAGAATCTGGCTGTGGAAAAACGACAGTAGGTATGACACTTTTGAGGCTTCACGAAACAACCTCAGGCCGCATCATTGTTGAAGGAAAAGACACAACATATTATTTCATGCCCTTTTTCAGAGCTCGAAAATATTTAAAGAAAACATATGTAAATAGATTTGATGACCTTAAAGAAAAAACCGGATCGGTTGATTCAGTAATAAAAAGCCTTGAGAATGAATTCGATAAAAAAATGGCAAGGCAATATTTCGAGAAGCATGATGGTTCCGGTTCAGCATTTATGAAAGATATGATGTCAAAAAGAGAAGAAAAACGTAAGGCATTCAGACGAGAAGCTCAAATAATATTCCAGGACCCTTATTCATCATTGAATCCAAGAATGAGGATAAAGAACATTATTGCTGAAGGTGCAATAATACACAAACTCGCCACAAAAAAAGAAGCTTTGAAAAAAGTCGCTGACCTGTTAAAAACGGTTGGTCTTTCTACCGAGCATATGTCGAGATTTCCCCATGAATTTAGTGGAGGTCAAAGGCAGAGAATAGGAGTAGCCAGAGCGCTCGTTTTAAATCCGGACATTATTGTTGCTGATGAAGCGGTTTCAGCCCTGGACGTTTCTATTCAGGCACAGGTTTTGAATATACTTAATGATCTTCAGGAACAGTTTGGTTTGACCTTTCTGTTTATTGCTCACGACCTTGCAGTTATAAGACACGTCAGTGACAGAATCGCGGTCATGTATCTTGGAAAAATTGTTGAATTGGCATCAAAGGATGATTTATTTGCAAAACCTCTGCATCCTTACACCATTTCCCTGATGTCAGCTATACCAATACCTGATCCTGCGAAGAAGAGCAAACGAATTGTACTCAAGGGAGATGTGCCCAGTCCTATAAATCCGCCTTCAGGATGCAGATTCCATACACGCTGTCCGATAGCTAAAGAGATCTGTTCCAAGGAAGAACCACCTCTTGTTGAAAATGAAGATGGCCACAAGGTTGCCTGTCATTTTGCAGGAGAAATGCAGATATAAAAAGCCATTAATATGATTTATTATAAAAGAAAAGGCGGGATTTGAGTCCCGCCTTTTTATTATTGTTATTTTATGAAACTGGTTAAACTTAAAAAGTTAAAGCAGACTTCCAATATTATCTATAAGGACATCTACATTGATGTTTGTCCGTATAATTATTTCTCTAAGTGTTTTCAAAAAATCCTTATGCTTTAGTCGAATGTAAATTTTTCTTCGGTAACGATTTGAAAGTTTTTTAACTACCGGTACAACAGGCGGAAGTAGTTCTCCAAAGCTATCTTCGAAATTTTCTTTTAAAATGCTATGTAGTTTGCCTGTGTTTTCCTGACATTTTCTTTCTGTTTGTTCTTCAATTACAAGCTCAACCAGTGTTGAAAATGGAGGATATTCAAGTTCACCTCTTACCGGGAGTTCTGATTCATAAAAAGATTTAAAATCATTGGATAATGAAAGTCTAATAACCCTGTGTTCGGGGTTAAATGATTGAATGAGTGATTTTCCTATACTTCCACGACCAGAACGACCTGAAACCTGTGAAATGACCTGAAATGCATTTTCGGAAGAATCGTAACTGGGAAGGTTTATGAGGCGGTCTGTATCAACAACGACCACAAGTCCTACATCGGGAAAATCAAGTCCTTTGGAAATCATTTTTGTCCCCACGATTATCTGTGCTTCGCCACTTTCAATTTTTCTCAAAGCCTTCTCGTACTCTGTTGGATTGGAAATGGTTTCCCTGTCCATCCGCATTATGTTGAAATCGGGATACTCCTTTTGCAATTCATGTTCTATGCGTTCAGTACCAAAGCCCCTTGCTGAGAGAAATTTAGAACCACACCGTTCACATTGTGTTGGTGGAAAGGTTTTATATCCACAGTAATGGCATTTCACTATGCCATCCTTTTTGTGATATGTCATTGAGATGTCGCAGTTCGGACAGTGAACAACATAACCGCAATCCATACATACAACATAATTGGAGAACCCTTTCCTGTTCACAAAAGCAAAAACCTGATTGCCTCTATCAAGGGTTTCTTTTATTGATTCTTTCGCTTTTGAAGACAAAAGATAATTATCCTTTTCCTTCGTCATATTTACAATTTCCAGTTCGGGCATTTTTCCCACGGGGCGCTCCTTAAGCTCGTGTAAAAGCATGTTCTCATTATCCGCCATATAATAATGTGTAATCCTGGGAGTTGCAGAACCAAGAATAATGGGGACATTCAGAATATCGCTTTTCATTAGTGCTACATTAACTGCGTTGTAATGGGGTGGAATATGCTGATAGAAGCTGCTATCGTGCTCTTCATCCACAACGATTATTCCCGTATTCTTCATGGGTACCCACAGAGAACTTCTTGTTCCCACAAGGATATCTATATTGCCTTCAAAGGCATCAAGCCAGACATTTCTTCGCACTGAAGGAGTGAGGTAACTATGGTACTGTCTTACCTCTCTGCCGGGAAATGTACCTCTTATTCTCGCTAACAACTGGGGTGTAAGAGCAACTTCGGGAACCATGTAAAGAGCACTTTTTCCTTTATTGAGATAATATTCCATTACTTTAAAGTAGACCTCTGTTTTCCCCGTGCCTGTAAATCCATGAATTAGATGAGGGATTTCTGGTTTTTCAAGTATTTTTCTTTTAATCTTTGACTGCTCTTTGTTGAGTTTCTCGACGGGTGCAATCTCCCACTCATCGGTTAAATCTGATTCTGTTTCTTCAATAAGTCCTTTTTTTAGCAGTGAATTTATGGGAGATCGGCTTCTCAAACCAAGATTTTTCTCAATGGATTTTGGTGTTACCTTCGTAACTCCGAATAGATAATTAACGACCTTCTTTTGCAGATCCGTTAAATCAGAACGCTCAATTTCAGAAAGATTTGCACTGAGTTTTACCACTTTTTCAGTTCTCTTTGTTCTGGCTATCTTTTTTTCGAAGCTGTGGGACAGTTTAACCTTTTGAGTGTCCTTCCATTTTTTGACCTGCTTTTTGCCATATGTTTCATTAGCCTTTTCAAGGGTTAGGGGTTTACTAAAGGGCACATTATCAGTTTTTGGAATAACAAAGGTTCTGGTTTTCAGAAATTTACCCGGAGGGAAGAAAAGATCGTAAATCTTTCCTGGTGGCGCCAGAAATTCATTCATGGCTTTTTCGGCAAGTAAAACATCCGCATTACTCAAAAAGAGTTTGTTATCGATTTTTTTCAATATTGCTTTGGTTTTGAAGGAAGGCTTTTCAACATCAATATCGATGACATAGGCAATGGTATTTCTCCCTGCGAAATTAACAATGACCCTTTCGCCAGGAAAGAGTTCCATTTCAGTGTGGTATGTGAATGTATCGAGAAGAGGGCTGTTGGAAATCGCAACATCTACGTATTTTCTGATAACATCAATCCTCCATATATATAGGTCTGCTTTTAAGCTCGGATGTTTCCCTTACAAGTGACTTATTTCTGTAAAAACATGAATGGATCTCAGTTTCTTTTATATCAAGCATGAATTGCCCATAAAACAGCTCGGAGTTAACATCATTGTTTTTATTCTTTTCAGCTGTTTTTAGAATCTTCGCCCAGCGAGACGGGGTTGTCAGCAATGGTATTTTAAGATCTTTCTTAATTTTAGATAAATACCTTCTGCCCTTCTCGTTGAATCCAAGGATGCGAATATATTGAGGGCCTTTGCTATTACTTTCTTTGATTAACTTCCTGTTGATCTTAAATACCAAATTCAGTAGAAGTCTTTGTATACGGGTATAAGTAAAACGTTTTGCCTTCACACAGCTGAAGAACTCATCAATCGTAGCACTGTTAGTAGCGCATTCTTCAAAACGCACGTTGAGCCCCTCAACAAAACCATAATATTTTTTCATGCTATCACGATTAAAGGTTCTCAAAAAGGGCAAAAGAAAGCTTTCCATTGATTCGATGGACACAGGTCCTTTTCCTTTTTCCAGCTCTCCGAGAATAATCTCATAGGAGTAATACGGAACACAAGATTTTACTCTTTCCCGGTCTTCTTCGATTATACTTTTTCTAATAGCAGTGGCACTTGAATAAGCTTCATGGTGATTTTCATCATGATATCGAGCACCTATTCTTTTTATCAGATGAGGTTTTATTTTACTATTTAATTCCTTTATAGAATGTATGTATTCCAGTCCAAGGATGTTGTTTGAACTGCCTATTTCCTCCACAGATAGAGCCTTGTAGTCATCACTTCCTGTAAGGTAATCTCTAATGGCGTATTTTCTGGCGTTTGGAAAGGAAAAGCCGTCTCCAAGATGCTTTTTCAAATAAACGAGATATTCCTCGGGTTCTTCTAAAAGAACCGAAGCGACTTTGTCCAGCAAAGAAAGGTTGCCAGTCTCACTGCCAAAAACCATATCTGTAATGTCAAGATGATCAAGAAGTGACACAGCACCCTTCGCGAATCCTCCAGCATCCTGGATTGAGTAAACCAGAGGAAGCTGTACAACAAGATCGACACCTGATTTCAGGGCCATCTCAGTTCTTGCAAATTTCTCAAGTATTGCAGGCTCACCTCTCTGGACAAAGTTTCCACTCATAACCGCTACGGTTAAATCCGGATTGGTGAGCTTTATGGATTCCTTCAGATGGTATTCATGTCCGTTATGAAAGGGATTGTATTCAACAACAATGCCCAGAATACTCATTTTGCAGGTTTGTTGTTCTCATCAACATGAACTACTCGGGGTTTTTCGATTTCTTCTTCACTGAAAATGCCATAGGATATTATAATAATCTGATCTCCGAGTTCCCCAAGTCGTGCAGCGGGTCCATTTAAACCTATAATTCCCGAACCATACTCTCCTTTTATTACATAGGTTTCAAAACGGGAACCGTTCTCCATGTTTACAACCTGTACCATTTCATTTTCTCTTATGCCAGCGAGTTCCATCAGACTTTCATCGATCGTTATACTGCCTTCATAATAGAGATCTTTCTCCGTTATCCTGGCCCTGTGTATCTTAGATTTATACATCATTCTGAACATATATTCACCTCCGTGTCTTTGTATATTTTACAACATTATTCTCATTTCATGTGATAACATCGTTTAAGGAGGTATTAAATGAGTTTACAGTTTACAGGCGTAGCAGAATTGATGCAGAAAATAAGAGATATTTCAGAGAAAGCCTTCAAAGAAGATATACAGCTTACAGGAGAAATTAGAAACGCACGCGAAGGTTATGGGAAGCTGTATATGGAAGTTGTTGAAACAGTGAAGAGTTTCTATGGAAGCAGTTTTAACTATCAGATCAGCTGTCAGATAGAAAATGCGACTTATGTACTGGAAAATCTTGGAATCGATCATCCATCTGAAATGGAAGGCCAGGAATACATGGTTAGAGGATTCTTAAAATTCCGTGTAACCCAGAATCGTTATGTTATAGAACTCGTTGAAATACTCCCTTCAGGAAAAGGAGCAATTGAACAGAGAAGAAAACATATCCTGAGTAAGCTGGAAAAAGATGGACTCTATCCTGTTAAACAGATTGGATCCTTAAAAGAACTTGAAACCCCGCCTTTGAAAATCGCCATAATGGGCTCACCAAATACCAGAGGAATCAGTGATCTCTTTCATAATTTATATAAAAGCGACATTTTACCGGATTTTACCCTTTATCCGGTAAGTGTTGAAAATACAGACTCAGCCAAACAAATATGCGAAGCTCTGAAAAAGGCTAATCAAATTAAATACGATCTCATTGTAATAGTAAGAGGTGGTGGCGGTCAGGGAGGTCTGCTTTATCTTGAAGATGAAGATTTGGCAAGGTCTGTAATCAGCTCAACGATTCCCGTGCTGGTGGGAATAGGACATACTGAAGATAAATCTTTACTCGATCTTGTCGCAACTATTTCAAGAGAAACCCCAACTGCTGCTGGAAGCGAAATTGCTAACACCATTAATTATTTCGTGGATTCTGTTGATGAATTGACAGATAGGATCAAAGAGAATTATTCAGAAATGTTTTCAGAAGTTGCAGAAAGTTTACAGAAGGCATTTTCAGATGTCTCGGATTATGGGATTGATAGATATGTCAGTGATTACCATAAACAATTAGATTACTTCAAAAGGCCCTTTTTGAGCTTTGGAAAGCGCCTTGGAAAAGAAAAGAGTAATATTTTCAAAGAAGAAAAAAACCTGTTTGTAGATATCGAAGAATTGTTTTATGGTATCAGAAATGATTATAGAATGGTTTCGAAAACAGCAAAAACAATATCTTATATATTGAAAAGTGAATTATCAAAATCTTATGAGATGGTTCAGGAACGTCCCTTTGATTTTGATAAATTATTTGAAGAAAGGTATAAAAACCTCCAAAATGAAACTACCAAACTGAAAAACAATTTTGATAGAATTATAGATGACAATCAACGTAGACTTACTTCCAGTAAATCAACTGCGGTATTACTCAATCCTTTTAATGTTATAAAAGGAATGGCCATAGTATCGGATATCAATAACAACAGGATAAAAAGCATTGATGAAATAAACAAAGGTGATATGATTAGAGTAGCGCTTAAAGACGGTTCATTGCTGTCCAAGGTTAAAGAAAAGCATAAAAACAATCAAAACCAAGAAAGTAATTTAAAGAAAAAGTAACAGAAAGGAGTTTTATGGCAACGAAAAAACCGGAAATTAATCTTGAAAAAATTGAAGAAATGGAATTTCAGGAGATAAAAAAACTTGTTAAAAACCTCGAAAGCAAGCAGATTGAAACAATGAGCTTCTCAGTAGCTTTAAAGCTTGTAGAAAGAATCTCAGAGTTTTATGATTTTAATAGGGACAGTATTGATATAGAAGAAGCCCTCGAGCTTTACGAAAAAGCGATGGAATTACTTTCACTATGCAAAGAAAAATTATCAGCAGTAGAAAACAGAAAAGAAGAAATAGATAAAAAATATCGAGAAATACTTAACAGTGAAAAACAGTCATAGCGTCTTGTTCTGTAAGCTTTTATTGATGAGTCTTTTGCAAATGTTTTTAACAAAAACAATGAATTATTTAGATAATTATAAATAGAAACAGATTAAGTGAAATACCAAAAAGTGTTATATTTATGCTTAAAAGTTGGTATAATATATGAGTAGACATCTATTTAGCTTGAAAAGAGACATTAGGAAATGGTAAAATCTTTAAAGTAATAATCTACAATATTTCTTATTTGTTTATGAAACTTGGTTTCTTGGGTGTCAGTGTGATAGACTATTGATAGGCAAATTGACACATTACAAGAAGTGGCTCCAAAGGTTACGAGTTGGCACTATATGGTGATGTGCATTAAATATAATGTATAAGCTAATGTGCACTATTGAAAACAAAAAAGAACATATCTTTATAGGGGGTGTGTATAGTGGCAAAGAAACTCTTGAAATTATCGACACTGTTAGGCGTTGTACTTGTTATATTTTTATTAGCGGGCTGTCCGTTAACACAACCTAAAGTTGCGCTCACTGTGTCTGAAGAAGGAAATGGTGAAGTCACACTTAATCCTTCTGGTGGAACATATGCAAAAGACACAGAAGTTACATTGACAGCAGTAGCTGATGAAGGATGGAAATTTATTGAATGGTCTGGGGATCTTTCAGGATCGGATAATCCTGAAACCTTGGTAATGGATGAAGATAAATCAGTTACAGCTCATTTTGAAGAAAAAGCCCCAAAACCAACAATAACGTTTGTCGACGTACCCGAAAGTGTTTGTGGTGGAGAAGAATTTGAGGCAGTTGTTGAAGTACTGAATGCTGATGAAGTAGACTTTGCTCTGGAAAGAGAAAGTGAAACACCCATAGAACCTGAGGTAGCAGAGGCTGGAAATCTTTATACCCTAACCTTTGAAAGTCCAGAGTTAACTGAAAATAAGATGTATAACTTGGCTGTTTATGCAGAGAATGAAGATGAAACCAGTACTAAATCAGTTGGTATTTTAATAACAAAAGTAGATAATATACCACCATATCTAACTGTGACAATTGATGAACCTGACTGCGATGCAACACAAACCTTTGTGCAGTTTGAAGTTTGTGATGAAACAGCATTGGATGTAAATTCTCTAACATGGGAAACATCTCATGGCACTGCAATCATGACAACTGAACCAACAGTCGAAGAAAACTGTTTAACACGTGGAGAACTTACATGGGAATTTGGTGATATCGACTGTGAAGAAATTGATATCACATTGAAGATTTTTGACGTTTGTGGCAATGAGGCTTCAGATACTAAAGTATTAGATATTGATAACGTGAAACCTGAAATTGACTTCCCTGTCGATCCTGGAGAATGTGACATAGACGAAGAAGTTATTGAATGGACAGTATATGAAAACTGTCTTGAAAGTTTCGAGATATTTACATGCTGTGAAGCCGTAACGATAGAATACAGCGATTGGGATACCGAAGAAATCCTTGGTGGTAGGGATATCAATACAGGAACAGCAACACTTACATTCAATAATGTTGAAGATTGCACAGACTTTGATTTTGAAGTTACAGCAATCGATGAATGTGGAAATGTTACACAGGATACATTTACAATTTCTAAAGACTTGCGTGATCCAAGAATAAGAGTATATGGTTTCTTAAATGAAGAACATTTCACACCGCATCTTGCAACTTTGGCAAGCGGGTTACTAGGAATTTTTGATCTTATGTTATATGACGAAGAAGCTACGCCAATTAACATTAACGATCCTTATATATTTGACTATGTAGACGAGGAAGAATTACCAATTGGACCTGAATGCGACGACAAGAAGGCATACTTTATCTGGATTGCAGAAGATGATTGTCTTGCAGAAACTGATATTGCCTATGGTGATGAAATTTGCAGAACGGGTCAGAAAGTAGAAAGCTTTACCGCAATTCCTGGTGTTGTAGTAGGATATCAAAGAGTAGACTTTAATTGCGATATCGATTGTGAAGAGATTGAAGGATTGCTAACCGTTTTGGATGAATGCGGTAATGATGCTACAGGCGAAGCAACAATCGTTGTTGATAACCTTGCTCCTGAAGTAGAGTGGGAAATTGATCCTGTCGCATGTGGTGCAACAGAAACCACAATTTCCTGGGATGCCACAGATGGATCAGGTTTAGTACATGTATTTATTGAAGCTTCTAATAAGCGTACATCATACTATTCAACCGATTCTATAGGTTCATTAAATTGGGATTTTGAAGGTTATGACTGTGAAGACCTGACAGCAACAATTACAGTATTTGACGACTGTGATGACTGCTGGGGTTATTGTGGCCCACCGAATGGTGATACAAACGAACTCACAGCTCTTAACAATCTACCTCCTTGCGGTGGTAATTACTTCCAGGATTCAGAGACAATTACAGTAGATAACGTTGAACCTGAAGTTGAAGATCTTGAAAGCGGATTAGTTGGAGCAGGAGAAACAAGTTGTGGATTTACTAAAGCGTTCTTCTCATTCGCAGCAACGGAAAACTGTATAGAAAATGCATATGTAGAGTACGAAATAATAGGTGAAGATGCATCTGAAACTGAAACGTTTGTTGCTCTTACTGAAACATTAGTAGCAACAGAACCTAGAGATTACACAACATTTGAAGGTACTATGACATTACCATTGTATGATGGTGCCACAATCACAGCAGTTGCTTACGTTGAAGATGAATGTCATACAGCAAGTGTAACTTTGATTGATGGTTTATTCTTTGACAATGTCGTACCAGACCTTACTTACGACGTTAGCCCAGAAAATCTTGATTGTATAAAAGCGGGAGACGAAATTGTCCTGCATGCAGAAGCATTTGATAAAAACTTGTTTGACTACGATGCTTATATAACATGGGAAAGCACAGCAACTTATGATCCTGGTGATTACACATTAGAAGAAGAACTTACTGTTCTTGCTACTCATGTTACTTATGACGCAACACTAACTATTGATGCAACGGATATTGATGACACATTCACAGTAACAATGGTTGCTACTGACTTCTGCGGTAATACAACAACTGAGTCCTTTGAATTCACAGTAGACAGCATAGCACCTGAACTTGATAACTTTGCGTTTAATGCCAAAACAAACAAACTCTGGTTCTGGTTAACAGAAGATATCTATCCTGCTGATGGAAATGGTGATGTATTACTAACCATTTATGTGTGGACAGGTGACTCAGATCCAACCGAATTCGAACCAGAAGAGGGTAATCCAGTAGTAATTGGAAATTGGAACAAGATAGTTCAGGGAACATCAAGTGACTTCTATGATACAACTGAAGCATTATATTACAACAAAGACCTTGAACATGGCTGGATGGAAGACATATTGATAGCAAATCTTGCTCATGACGAGTTTAACTATGATCTTGAAAAAGACGTCTGGTATGCTTTTGTGTTGGAAGAAATAGAAGATGCATGTGGTAATACGAATGCACTTGATGGATTCGGAAAAGCGAGACACTTCTCACCAGAGTTTTAGTAGTAATTAAATAAACCAACAAAAGGAGCTCCCAAAAGGGAGCTCCTTTTTGTTTGCCGGGCATGACTATTGAGCCGGAATGTTGAAAGAAACAATCGC
>CAYTVB010000003.1:0-85182 GCA_964441735.1 uncultured Thermotogaceae bacterium | reverse complement strand
TACCCAGGAGAGGTAAGGGGTTAATTACTTATGACCCTGGGGGGTCAATAAACTACTTTATACACACTAAAACTGCTAATGTCACAAATAGTACTAATCTTCTTGTTTTCTTAAGCATCATGTCCTCCTGTACCAATTAAAATTGGTTTTTTAGAGTAAAAAATGACTGATGAAGTATTTATTGTGCTGAGTAAGATCCAACTATTACTAAAGTTAAATTAATAATTGTTCCTCCCAAGCCCCAGAGGGCTGCTGAACCTTTTCTGGATCTTTTATAGGTTTCAATATAGGTTGAAATAACATTTGGATCATTGGCCAGTGATTCTATATATACCAGACGTTCATTGGGAACAGAATAATTTCGTACGAAAGAAACAACAGGTGTAAGCACAGGAAAAAGAACACCTAAAAATAATGTGCCAAGCTTCCTGACATCCTGTCTTGCATGTTGCTTTGCCAGCGTTCTTGCTTTGGAAACAGTTATTGTACTCGCGTAAAGCATAGAAGCCATACCAATAATCAACAATATTACTATAAACTTTTTCATAATATCCCCCCTTTTTGATAATTTTAAAAAACGGTACCTTTTTCAAGGTACCGTTTTGAGTTTGATTGCTTTAATTTAGAATGTTACTGTTACACCGATCCAGGGAGCTGGTATAGGAATAATCGCTGTCAATACTCCCCAGAATACATTCAGTCCACCTGACAAATAAAGATAATCAAAACGTGAATCCTTCATTGGAAGTGGATATGTTATACCTGCTCCTGCATTCAAACCCAGAACCAGAGCGTTGGGTCCAACTTCCCAGTAGAAGTTTACTTTCTCAGGTTCAACAGGATTAAAGTAACTTCTCCAGGTATAACCAAGAATAGATATTCCCTGAACACTCGTTATTTGACCTGCATCATTAAGTTTTGGCCAGCCATAAACTATGGTATCCCAGCCAGCCCATGTTAACTTACTGTCACCAACATCCGCCTCTTCAGCTGAAAAAACAAATGCTGCTGTAATCAATATCGCCAGTACTATCAAAAGCACCTTTTTCATTCTAGCACCTCCCCTATAATAGTTAATTACTTATAAATTTACATATAACAACTCTTCATTTTAAACGCTATCAAACTAAAAATCCAAATACTTCTTAGTGTATATCCCTAATCTACTATATTTATTAGCAGAACTTCCTGTATAGTTTTCGATAAAACAAATTAAGAAATTACTTAAAATGTTACAGCTACACCTATCCAGGGATAGGGAAAAACAATGTCATACAAAATGTCTTTAAAATCAAGATCCAATATACTCCAGGCAGATATCGAAACTACCAGCCCACCTGTAAGGTAAAGGTGGTCAAATTGACCTTCTTTCAGTGGCAAAGGATATGTCAGACCTACACCACCCTGAACACCAAGAAAAGCTGCATTTAAACCGGCTTCCCAGTAAAAATTGACTTTTTCTGGTTCCATGGGATTGAAGTAATTTCTCCAGGCATATCCTATAAGTGAGATTCCCTGAATGCTGGTTATCTGTCCGGCACTATTTAGTTTTGGCCAGCCATAAACTATGGTATCCCAGCCAGCCCATGTGAGCTTGCTATTGTCAACACCAGTTGCATCAGCTGCAAAACCGAAGGATGTAAGTATAGACACTAAAATAACCAATAACAATACTTTTTTCATAAAATTACACCTCCTGATCTATAGTTTTAGATAAAATCCCACATAAAATATTTTAACGTTTTTGCTTTCAAAAACCTAATGTGTTTACATGTTTAAAGTTAACTAAAACCATTTATATTAATTTTTGTCCTTTAACAAATGACTCTAATATTTCAATCGATGAATTAATTACCCGGGCAGTCAATCCCCAGATAATCAGTTTTGGAAGCCTATATCGGAGTGTTTCTTTACCAAAAAAAATGATCTTTTCCGGTTGTAATGTTCTTAAATAATCATAAGAAACAAAAAAAATATCTTCCACTTCATGGCTGTTTAATTTAAAAGATGTTTCTGAAAGCGTTGTGACGAAAGGAAAAACTTTAATATGTGTTGTTATGGTTTGATTTTCAGGTAAAGGAATTAGACCATTAGCATCATTTTTTCTTACTCCAATCTCTTCAAATAACTCTCTCCGTGCTGCTTCAGTAGGTGTTTCACCATACTCGACTATTCCACCGGGAAAGCTGATCTGTCCTGGATGATAATGTAACCTTCTAGAGCGTCTTGTCAAAATTAAATAATATTTTTTATTCAATATTACCAGCGGAATGACTATGGTTGCTGTTTTCAAGAAACCACTCCTCATTAATTACCCTAGCATTTCCTTATCCTTTTCTATTATATAATCATTACAAAAGCTTATAATAATATTGGAGGGTTAGAATGAACGCTGAGATAATAAATGTAGGAACTGAAATACTGCTTGGGAATATTATAAATACCAACAGTGCTTATTTATCCAGAAAATTGGCTGAACTTGGAATCAACCTTTATAAACATACAGTTGTTGGAGATAACATGGAAAGACTTACAAATTCTTTGAAGTACGCTCTTAACTACGTAGATGTTGTAATAACAACAGGTGGCCTTGGACCAACACAGGATGATATTACAAAAGAAGCTGTAGCAAAGTGTTTGGGAAGAGAGCTTGTCATGGATGAAAGTTCCATGAAAGATATTGAACAGTTCTTTAAGTCTCGAGATAAGAATATGAACGAATATAACAAAAAACAGGCATATTTCCCCGAAGATTCGACAATTCTAAAGAACACCGTAGGAACTGCACCTGGATGCATTGTCAAAGATAAAGGAAAAATAATAATTCTTCTTCCCGGTCCTCCCCATGAAATGACTGAAATGTTTGAGAGAAATGTGTTCAATTATCTCAATGAAAAGAGTCAGCAAGTGATTCACTCCAGATTTCTCAGGTTGTTTGGAATTGGTGAAAGTGATGTTGTCAAACAAATTGAAAATATTATAGAAAATCAAGACAATCCAACAATCGCACCCTATGCAGATGGATATCAGGTGTCGTTAAGAATAACTGCAAAGGCAAAGGACAAATCAGATGCCATCATCTTAATTGATGATATCGAAAATAAAATACAAAAAAGATTGGGGCATTATATCTACGGTAAAGATAATGATACGCTTGAAAGCGTGGTACTCAATGCACTCATTGAAAAAAATAAGACAATTTCCTTTGCAGAATCGTGCACCGGCGGAATGATTACATCAAAAATCGTCAGTATTCCCGGAGCTTCAAAAGTTTTGTTGGGAACCGTGGTAGCTTACAGCAATGAAATTAAGATTCGTGAACTCAATACTCCCAAAAAGACTATCAGGAAATATGGGGCGGTAAGCGAAGAAACGGCAAAGGAAATGGCGAGAGATATTAGAAAATCTTTCAACAGTGATATAGGTATTTCTACAACCGGTATTGCGGGTCCTACTGGTGGAAGCCCAGAAAAACCTGTTGGAACGGTCTATATAGGATTGAGCAGTGGTAAAAAAACCGAGGCTTTTCTCTTTCACCTAAAAGGTGAACGAAATAGAATTCGTACACTTACCACTTTTTATGCTCTAAACATTCTTAAAACATATTTAACTGAAGTTTCTTAAGTCACTATTATACCCATATTTATTGTTTGTTATTACCCATCGAAATATAACCGAAAATAATACCAATATACTTACTAATGCAATCTAATTCTCCATTACATCAGGTTATTATTAAAAAAATGGAGGTGAGCGTAATGAAAAGATTGCTATCAATTATTATCCTTTTATTTATTATTACTTCCACATTTTCAACAACCATTTATCTTGGTTCGGGTTACAATGGGATTTCAAAAATCACTTTTGATGGTGAAGAATGGATAAAAGAGCAGTACTACTGTCCACCTATAAGTACTTCAGGTGTAGAGACTACAAGATACCTGTACATTAACTTGCGTGATCATGGTTTTTGCATCATCAATAAAGAAAACATGAGCGTACTTGAACAAGTTGATACCTTTCATGCTGAAGATATTGCGTTTGATATCAATAAGCTTAAATTCTATGTAGCCGATGGTGTGGGAATGGGGATTTATTTCCTGGAAAGGCCTTCAAAAGTCTGGTTTAGGAGCAAGATACACCTGAGAGGTTGGATAAGCCATGTGAAGCTTTTTGGCGACTACATCATTCTGGCATCTTTATATGAAGGTATTTACTTGGTCAGAGAATGTTCCGGACATTATATATTACTGGATTACTTTGGACGAACTTATAACGATCCCCTCGAACAACCATTAACCACAATGAATATAAGAACCCATGGAAGGACTATCTACATAGCAGCCAAAGATGGTTTACATCTTATGCGAGTTAAAGGGAACAAGCTGTTCCATGAATTAAAATTAACAGATAGAGTCAGTCTTGATGTAGCAGTAAATAGTTCATATATAGCAGTAGCTGAACCACTTCAAAAAAGAGTATCATTGTTTCTTACTTCGTCACGGAAAAAAATTACTGAGATTATTTACCCTGACCAGCCCTCTGCTGTTGAACTAATAAACGATGAAATTACGGGGAAGATCTTCGTTGCTGCAATCGTAAAAGGTATAGGGCTGTTTATTGATGAGCCCTCTAGCGGTAACAGATGGATTATTGGCGGAAGTTATATGGGCTTTGTTAGAAAAGCTACAGTTCAATAAAAAATATATAATGACTATAAATTAAATTATGTAAATATTTACTATCTCTGCTTGAACAAAATGTATATAGCTATTGTGATGGATAAAGTTGTCAAAATGGGTGTCAAAGTGTGAACCATCAGCGTAAATTTATTGGTGAACCTATCAAAACTCAACAAACCTCCGGTAACAAACAATGTTATTGTAGAAATAACCGCAAGTATAATTAATAATTTAAAAATGCTGTCAATATGATCTATTTCTTTAGTTAACGCACGTAATCCAAAGAAACCAAAAACTACAAAACCTACTGCGATGAGTTTGTGAATGTTAAAAAGTACTGTATTAAGTGGTCTGCCAAGATTGCTCAACCAAATTCCAAAAAAAATCGTTAAAAATAGAAGTACACCAACAATTGTTATAGTAGCCGTTATTCCCATTCTCCAATCATCCTTCCGTAATTTAGTCAAAAAACGTCAAGAAACATACTATACATTAACACATATAACCTATTCTATAGCTTTTTTTATCAAATCAAAATAAACACACATATCAAGCCCAAGAGTTTTCAAATACATCAGATCAACCCACCTTGGAAAGGGAGAAGTTCTGACATACTTTGGAAAAAGCAATTCTATCGGAGCATCAAGGACTCTTGAAATATTATCTGCCATAACAAAAGGAGGTATAATACGTTTATTTTCAACCGCTGAGATATATTTCTGATCCTTCCCTATTGCCTCAGCCAGTTCTTTCTGGGTATATTTAGAAGATACGCGTGTACTTCTAATAAGATTCATTCTACATCACCTTCAGCTACTAAAGGGGATTTCCTGTTTCTCTTAAACTCGGGGAAAGCTTCTTCAACAGGCATATCAAGATAAGCTGCCATTGCATCCGCAAGAAAAAAATCTGTAATTTTCATTTTACCTCTCTCAATTTTTGATAGCGTCGTTCGACTTATACCGGCTACATTAGCCAGCTCTTCCTGTGTAATACCATTTACTTCACGAATTTCTTTAATCTTCATTGCGTCCTCCTTATTATTGGTATCATAATGTATTCTATATATAATCTATCATAATTTAACTTCTTTTTGCCGTCCTGTTAAATATTGGCACACACCTTTATTTGATGAGCTATACAAGACCATTATAACGAACTTTGTGAGTCTGAAACAAATATGATATACTTATTTATACCTAATTATTGAAGCAGGTGGAAATATGTATTTCAGAGGCAAACCAATAAAAGTCACTGTCTGTTTCGAAAAAGGTTTTTTCTTTCCTGTTCGTTTTGTACTTGATGAAAAAAGTTTTCGAGTTCACAAGATTGTATATGTATGGAGAGAGCATAGGGGGGATTATCTTGTCTATAAATTCTCAGTTAGAACTTCGAGGAATATCCACATTCTCGAATATAAAGAATTTGACAAACAGTGGTATTATCACGAAAGCCAGTACTGGTAAAACACAAAAATCCGCTTCATATATTGCTCATATAGATATGGATGCTTTTTTTGCAAGTGTAGAACAGGCTGCCAACCCTTATCTCAAAGGCAAACCGGTCATTGTAACGGGTAAGGATACCAGACATTCCGTTGTCACATCCGCAAGCTATGAAGCTAAAAACCATGGAATCAAAGCAGGAATGCCTGCTTTCAAAGCCTTGAAATTATGTCATGATGCAATATCTGTACCTGTTGATGGTGGCAAATATACCTACGTATCAGAGGAAATAATGAAAAAACTTGAATTTATTTCTCCAAGATATTCTGTAGCCAGTATAGATGAAGCCTTTATTGATCTATCTGTTTACAGCAATCTTTCTCATTCATTAAAAACTCTAAAACTTTTCAGAAACTCCGTAGAGAAAGATTTTGATATTTCATTTTCAATAGGTGTAGCGGTTAACCCTTTAATCGCGAAGATTGCAAGCGATTTTAAGAAACCCCGTGGTTTTGTCGTTGTCGAAAACGGATCAGAAAAAGATTTTTTAAAAAACATTGACATATCCGAAGTACCTGGAATTGGTCCACACACCTTGATGAAACTTAAAAACCGTGGTTATACAAAAGCTTCAGAACTGATGGAAGCCGATGATTTTTATCTTTACAATAACTTCGGTAATTCTTTCCTGGGTTTAATAAAATCGTTAGGTGTAAAAAATTATCGAAAAGAACTGTTTTTCAAAAAAGAACCACCCAAGTCTGTTGGTCATTCTATGACGCTGAATCACAATGTCGATAATATTGAATTAATAGAAAGGGTAGCGAGTTTCCTTGGAGCAAAGGTTATTTATAGAATGCGGAAATATGGATTTAAGGCCAGAGGAATAAGCCTATACCTTAAAAATAGCAATTTTAATGTTGTTCGAACAACGAGAAGACTTTCCTTTTATATCTCACGTATAGAGCACCTTAACAATGTTCTTTACTGGTTATCAAGAGAACTATGGAACGGAGAACCCATAAGGGCAGTGGGAGTTTCCCTTTATAAACTCAAACCCGTAAACAAAAGCATCTATCAGGAGAATTTGTTTAAAAAAGAAAAAGATACTACCGAGGTGGTTATCAAACTTCAGGATCACTTTGGAAAATATTCACTCTTCCCCGCCTCTATTCTCTCCGTTGCCAGTATTTAAACTGTCTTTCAATTGTTTTTCGATTTCTATTACCAGGGCTTCTGCTGAAGCAAGGTTTGTTGCCAGTGGAATATTATGGACATCACAAACTCTTAAAAGAGCTGAAACATCAGGTTCGTGAGGTTGAGCTGTAAGAGGATCACGCAGAAATATCACAAAATCAATTTTTTCACTTGCCAACAAACCACCAATCTGTAAATCTCCGCCGTGGGGACCAGATCTAACCTTGTTAACCTTCAATTTAACCTTCTCTTCAATCAACAACCCTGTATTTCCAGTAGCGTAAAGTTCACTCTGTTTGAAAGTTTTGACATGTTCTTTAACGAACATAATTAGATCAATCTTTTTCTTATCATGTGCTATTAAGGCTATTCTTGGCTTATCCATAATATTCCCCCATTGTCTTGTACTTTATTTTGAAAGTCTTTCTTTCTTTTTCATGAAATCATCAATCAAAGGCTTCTGGTGTTTTTCACAATAAACTTTACCAAAAAATATCTCTTTATGCTTCAGACAGTAGTTTTTTGTTTCCTCGGAAACTTCAGCACCGCACACAGCACAGATTGATTCTACATTTTCATTGTTAATTCTCCTGTCCGCGTTTCCAAAAAAACCGTTTACATACCTGTTGAAGCTAATTAAATTTTTTACAGTTGACCAGAAACTCTTACCTTTCTTTACTGCAATTATTGATGAAGCAAGCTTGTTTTTATCCCAGAGTTCAATATTATTTTCTTCCGCCAATTCTTTAACTTCGTCAGAAAAAAAGTTATCTGTTACTACAATGGATCTTGAACAATCCAGAAATCTATACGCACCTAGAACACTTTCTACTATTTTTACACCGATCTTTCTATCACTTCTAATGACAAGAACAGCTGATTTAACATTATTTTTTTTGACAATGAAATCAGCTGATGTTTCTCCCGCCTGACGTGTCTTTTCTGTAATGTATCCAAGGCGCATAAAATGAAAATTGACAAAATTAATAAATTCCCTTCTTGACATCCTTTTAACTTCCCTAAGTCCTGCTTTAGTCCATCGATAACGTCTAAATAACCACAATGTAACCATTCCGGCTACTACAATAAAAAACATGATTATAAATACTAGAAAAATATCATTTAATGATAATACCTGTACAGTACTCTCTTCCATTTAGATCCCTCAATATAAAATATTATCCCAATTTAATTTACCACAGAAATGATAATATATTTCACTATCAAAAGAAAAATGATATAAATTTGTCATACGACTTATTCATATGATATAATCCAATTAGCGGAGCGGATATAGTTGTTATGCTATTAATCGAGTAATTCTTCGAGTAATTTGAGTTTTCTGCGCAGTTTCTCTTTTATTTTTTTGTCGTTTAACACGGGTTTTTTTGAGGCATTTTTTGAGAGCCAGTCCAGCAATTCTGTTTCGTTACTGTAAAGAAGAATTTTTTTTGTATTGTCTATTTTCACTCTTACGCATCTGAGGGTTTTATTCAGTAAACCACTTCGATATTTTTCAAAATCAAATCCATATACAAAACTAAATCTCCTGCCTGTTAACACAAGCGAATTAAATCTTTCCAGTAAAACACCACCGGTTTCATTTTTTTCTGGAAAATAGCACAGAACGGTTTCTTTTCTGAGATCAACATAAAAGGGAACAAGCTTCTTATCCTGTTCATCAATTTTCACTTCAAGGGATTCTTTTAATGCATTGTATAATGTAGGATTAACTCTTTGAATCGAAGTTCTCTCTGTGTTTTCGTTGGTTTCTGTTCCAACAAACAGTGATGGTATCGAAAATTCACTGCTGTAATAATAACCTTTATTAGCCATTGAAAATCTTAAAGGAGCCTTTAATTTATATCTGAGATAGCTAATCTCTCTGGAAGCCTGACTTCTAGATATATTAAAATGATCGCTAAATTCCTTTAGCGAAGGGAAATGACCTCTTATTATTCTTTCATGCAACCACAATATTCTACTATGAGAAGTCATGAGCTTCACCTCTGCTTAATAATAACACGTGGCTAAACCTATAATACATTTGACAGAGGCAAAATGTTTATAGACCGGAAACAACTCGCTCTTTTTCTTTAGAATGTTCTTCGCAATATTTTCTTTCCAGTTCTATTAGTTTGTTGGTTTTTTGGAAATACTTATCTTCGTAAAACGTCTTTTTAAGAAATATTTCTTCGTCTCCCCATTTGTAAAATGGCCCAACAATAGCTGAATAAAGCATAGTAAACAAGGTGATAAACGCGGGTACAACATCTTTCTTATCCCACACATCGTCAGCACCATGTACTTTTTTTTGCTTGAAATATTCACCAATACTTCTAAATTTACCTTTGAATAAAACAGATAAGAACCAGCCTAACTCAAGGAATCCTGTATAAGACACCTTTCCCTCTGGAGCAAATTGCTGTTGAACATTTTGAGGATTATCAATCAAATCAAGATACATTTTTGGAAGATTTAAACCCGCCATATAAGCGGTGTATAATCCCGGGCTCATACGAGGGTTAACATCCGTTATATAATAATTACCTGTTTTTGCATCGTATAAATGGTCAACACAAATAAATCCTGTATAGTCTAACTCTGAAACCAGTTTCTTAACATTAGTTATGATTTCAGGTATATCGCAACTTACCCTGTATGTACCAAAGCCGCCCGATTCAGGAAACTCTCTTAAATTTTTGTAAATGACATTACCTATTAGCTTCCCATTATATGCAATTCCTGTTGTGCAATATTGCTTATGATCTATATACTCTTGAACCATATAGTCATCTTTCTTAATTTTCCTCAATATCTTATTCAATTGTTCTCTGTTATCAACCTTCTTTATACCCATGGCAGCACGGTTCTTCTTTGGTTTCAAGACAATAGGGTAATCCCATTCTTCGGGTACAAAATCTTTCAAAAGAACTGTACTTGGAGTGTTAATGCCAAGTTGTTCTGAAAGTTGTGTCAATGAGTATTTATCGTGTAAGATCATAAGCTTTTCGTAATCTTCGATTAGCATTTTTACTTTATTTTTGAATTTTTCTTTATAATATGATATTACATAAGCCTCTTCAAAACTTGGAATAATATATTCGATATGCTCTTTTTCAATAAAATCTAATAACGTTTTTATAAATCCTTTTGCGTCCTTGCTAACTTCAGGATATACAATGCTTTTTTTTACATATTTTGAAAAAGTACCTCCACTAAACTTTATACTGTCCGCTGCGAAAATTTCGTGACCTTCAGCGCTCAAAATCCTGATCGTGTTTAAACCATACATATTTCTTACTGCTGTGACCAGTATTTTAGCCAACCGTTTCACCCCCAGATTAATAACTGAACTATCAAATTATAATCACATTATAATGCTTTATTGAATCATAACCAAGCGCAAAGTGAGTTATAAAGATATTTTCAACAAAGTATTTGCTATTTTTAAAAAAATACTATTACTTAACTAAAACTAAACTAGAAAGAAACCCTTTCAGAACCAACTCAGACAATAGCCGGTTCTTCTTAGCCTAGAATTCCTTCAATAGCTTTTGTTACTTCATCAATATCTTTTTTGGTAATATCTTTGTTCGTGACAAATCTAAAGACTCCATTTTCAGATGGATTTATTTTAATACCTTTATCTTTCATTAATTCAACTAAATTTATTTTATTTTCTTTATTAAGAGTAAAGAAAACCATATTAATATCCAGCTGATCTTCCAGTACATTTACAACAGGAATATCAGATAATTTTCCCGCCAATATTCTTGCGTTTAAATGATCTTCCCCGAGTCTCTCAATCATCGTTTCCAAAGCAACTATTCCAGCTGCAGCAATAATTCCTGCCTGGCGCATTCCTCCACCCATAAGTTTTCTCCCTTTCCTGGCTTTCTCTATAAAATTTTTATTTCCTGCAAGAATAGAACCAATGGGAGCTGAAAGCCCTTTAGAGAGACAAAACATTACAGAATCTGCAGTACCAGCTATATCTTTTGGATCTACTTCTAATGCAATTGCTGCATTAAAAATTCGTGCACCATCCAGATGAACAGGAATTTTGTGTTCTTGAGCCAATTTCTTTACTTTTATTAAATAATCAAGATCAATAGTTCTTCCTGACGAATGAGCGTTTTCCATACATATAAGGCCTGTTTTTGGAAAGTGTATATCCTGTTCTCTTATTGAATGTTCGATTTTGGAAATTTCCGGTTTTCCATCATCACATTCAAGAGTCCTCATTTGTACTGAAGCTATAACAGAGGACGCCCCAACTTCATGCACGAAGATGTGGTTTGAATCTGCAAGCATGATTTCATCACCCATATTTGTATGGGTCATTATCGCAAGCTGATTTCCGAAAGTTCCAGAGGGAACAAAAAGTGCGTCTTCCTTTCCCAAAATCTTTGCAGACAATTTTTCGAGCCTGTTTACCGTTGGATCATCACCGTAAACGTCATCTCCAACTTCAGCTTCATACGTAGCTTTTCGCATCTCTGGCGTAGGTTTTGTTACTGTGTCACTTCTAATATCGATCCATTTCATATACATCACCCTTTCTCGTCTATTTTCAATCGTACCAGAACATATAAACCGCCCATAATCAAACCGCCAAGAACAATTGCCATGGCTATTCCAATACTATCCGCCAAAAAACCTATGACGGGAGCCAGTATTGCCATAAGTATTGTTTTCAACTGTGATTCGGCTGACAAACCCGATGCCATCGTTCTGTGTGAAATCTTCTCGCTAATATATGATATGTTCAATGGCCTTCTTAAATTCTGTAAAATATACAATCCCATGAACATAATGACGGTTAGTACTCTTAAATCAAGATATTGAAATACTCCGGATAATACTATTATCATTGCCCCAATTAAGAATGTAACATTAATGGCAAATTCAATCTTACCAACCCTTTTTCTAATTTTGTCAGCGTTCTTGGACGCATAGCTTGTCGCAAGATATATGAAAAAATATACAATTCCTACTATTAATGCTGTTCTTTCTTCGTCTTCAAAATTAAGCAAAAAAGGTAATGAAAGGGCAAGCCCCTGTAAAACTGGTTGAAGATAAACTGATATCGTCTTGAAAAATGCATCAAAAACCGTGCTGTTAAAAATCCCTTTTAAAGAATATTTGTTCTTAAAAATTGAAAAAAAGTCTTTAAAGGTTTCTTTTTTACTTTTTTTCTTTATCTCTCCATCAAGTTCTTTTGGATATGTAGCTAGATTAATCAAATTCCCAACATAAGGTATCAAAGCTGCAAGAAAGACGACTTTGTAATCGCCACTCCAGAAAACTATTCCTGCAGCAATCAAGGAATTTAATGCAGAACCCATTTGAGAAGCAGCACGTGTTGAACCATAGTATTCAGCTCTGGTATCAAGAGAATCGTTTATCCTTAAATACTCAAGAATCATTGCTTTGTGAGTACCGGATCTCAAAGCCTCTCCCATACCAAAAAGTACCATTGCAAGTGCATAGATAAAAAACTGAGGGAAAAAGAAAAAAATCAAAAAAGAAATAATATACGAGATCATTGCAAAAACCATTGATATCTTACGACCATAGAGGTCTGCGATAAATCCTGTAGGTAATTCAAGTAAATTTGTAGAAACTTCTCTAACAGAAAAAAGTATCCCAATCTGTAAAAAAGAAAAACCCATCTGTCTGAAAAAGAGAATAATGAAAGGTTCAAAGAATCTCAGATTTTTTAAAAAACCATATGAAGCAAATTTATAAAATTGCCTGTCTTTCTTCACTGCCAACAGATATCACTCCATTAATCGATGACCTTTTTCGCCCATTTACCCGATTTTAATCGTAAAATGCCAAAAAAACCTTTGAAACCCTGTTCTGGTAGCATCATTAAGTAAACCAGAGGTATAGACCATTTTAGCGCTAATCCACTGATTGCAACAAGAGGTATTCCTATTGCCCACAGACTAAATATCTCAAGGAAAAGAACTATCTTTGTATCTCCTCCGCTTCGTAAAACTCCAACCAGATTAACATTGTTAAACATTCTGAGTGGTTGAGATAAACCCATAATAACCATCACAGTGATCAATGTGACCTTTAAATCTTCGCTTACATTATAGAAATCAATTATTCCCCAGGAAAGTGCGATAACACCCAGACCGGATATTACTGCCAGAACAAGAGTAATCTTTAGAAGTGCGTTTGCATTTTTTATAGCTCCTTCATAGTTATTTTTACCCAGTTCAGAGCCCACCAATACAACTGTCGCCGCAGAAACCCCACCAAAAAATATTAATCCAAAGCTACCAATTGTATGTTCAATATTTCTTACAGCTATAGCCTCTGTACTCATTTTTGCAAGCACTACCGAATACATTGTTATTCCAAGACTCCAGAAGAATTCATTGGCTATTACGGGAGATGCAATTTTCATAAGTCTTTTGAAGAATATTCCATCAAAGCTAATCAGACTTTTGAAATTGATCTTTATTGGTGTCCAATCTTTGCGTAAAGCATATATATATAATGAAAACTCAATAATTCTGGAAAATAATGTGGCAATTGCTGCTCCTTTAACACCTAATTCCGGAAAGAAGCCTATTCCAAAAATGAGTAAGTAGTTACTTATTGTATTGACAGCAAGAGCTACCAGACTGATATACATTGGTATTTTTGCTCTCTCTACAGTCCTTAAAACCATTGCCATTATAAAACTAAACGAGGTAAAAAAAGTTGTGAATGATATTATTTTGGAATATTCAGCTCCCAGCTGGATAACAGCTATATCTTCGCTAAAAAGAGACATTAACCACTCGGGAACAACAAAAAGCAAAACAAAAAAGATAACCGCAGCTGAAATGGTTATCTTCATTATATGAGCTACAGTCTTTTCAATACTTGCCATGTCTTTTATGCCCCAGTATTGAGAAACAAAAACACCCGAACCACTTGCTGCACCAAAGGTTATGAGCATTAGTATAAAGACTACTTGATTGACAATACCAACTGATGCTATTGATACAGCACCAAGTTGTCCTATCATGATATTATCAACAAGATTAAGCCCAACCGATATTAAATTTTGTATTGTTATTGGTATAGCAATGTTAAGAATTCTTCTGGTAAAATCTGTCAACTCTTAAACCTCTCATTTACGTGTGAACGATCTTCTTTACTAAAAATTACAACGATCAATCCACTGATAGCCATCACCGATGCCATAAATGCAAACATACCCGTAAAGGTACTCTCTGCAATCAATCCTGCTGTAATAGGTCCTACCATAAATCCCATTGAACGAGAAGACCTTAGTAAACCAAGAAACTCAGCTCTTCTTTCATTTGGAGAATTAAGTGTGATAAAAGTAGAAGCTCCATTAATAAATGCTCCAAATGCAAGGCCCAGGCATCCGTATGCCAGAGCTATCATTATCCAGCCATTAGCCAAAGAAAGAAATACAGCAGTCATTGCTGATAGGAAAATTCCTATCACTGTACTTACCTTTGGCCCAATATGTGATATTAGTCTACCAAAAAATAAATGAGAAAAAAACTGAAGCGCTGGATTAATTCCAGAAAGAAGAACAGCAAGGGGCTCTGAAAGGCCAACAGATTCAGTCATATAAATCGCTATCAACGACATAATACCGGCTATACCAAGTTGTCTCATAAAGCTCCCAAGATAAACAGCCCATAGGCCATTTTGTTTCAACGGTGTGGGATCAACTGTAATGGGGAATATTCTATGTAGTAAGTTGCCATGTCGTTCTCTCACGTCTGTTCTTTTTGATTCCTTTATTTTTAAAGCCGGTGCTGCAGCAGCAAAAACCAGAAGAGCAAACAAAAATAACGTATTCTGAACACTGAGTACTATTAGCAATAAAGAAACGAGCATCCTTCCAAGAAACATTCCCAGAGAACTTGCTGCATTAATAAATGAAATTTCTCGTGAAGATTTACTCACAGAATTACCCGCACTTACTGTACTTACAGCAAGTACTACAGGTCTGAATCCTGATGAAAAAAAGGCTATTGCTCCCGCAAGTAAAATGAAGTGATAGGGCACCTGTAAAAAGGCATACAATAAGTATAAAAAACCGGGAAAAGTTACTAAGAAAATTAATAATGATTTGCGGTACTGTTTTTCATCTGCTAACGCTCCCCAGATAGGAGACCCAAAGGTCATTACTCCGCCTCTAACGGTGGTTAATAAACTTATTATAAAGACAGAAGCTCCGAGTTCTCTTAGTCTTAATTGTAAAAGCATTCCAAAACTTAATACTGCAATGAACCTGAGTAAAGAAGTGATTAAAAGCGGTAATCGCTTTTTCATCTATTTACCTCCAGATAAGCACTTACTTAGTTTTCCTAACTGATAATAACATAAGCTAGTTAAATAGTATTGAAAAGGGTTTTTTAATAATGAAACGAATTAAGATAAAAGGAGTTAATTCATTTGAAGTTTAGCGGGCAGTTGAAATACTTTAACCATTGATTTCTGATGTAACTTACCACAGGCTTGTTTCTGGGCGCAATAACACTTAATCTAAGACCTTTCTCATTATCATCTGTTTCAGAAATACTAATATGTTTTTCAACACAGTCAGCATAATAGCTTTTTTTAGATGTCGAAAAAGTGCCCTTTACTCTCAACAATTCCCCTGATATATTTTCAAGAAAGTTCTTAACATCCCTTAGCCGTAAATCGCATTTCGATTCAATGAGTACTGATTTCTCGCGAAATGCTGGTTTGTTAAGTGTTACACCATTTAGCTTCTTAACTTTCCCTGAGATTGTTGAAATATCTTTAATCTTACCGTGGGCAGTTTTTACCAGTGATGCTTCATCATTATGTTTTCTTAAGTCATTAATAACTTCATCCAGATCGTCAGTGGAAACCATATCCGTTTTGTTTACAATAATGGTTGAAGCAGCTTTGATCTGCTTTTCAATAACCGGAAACATGTCAGTTAACTTCAAAAAACGCGACGCATCAACTACTGCAACTACAGATTCAATTATTATGATCCTTTTTGTTCTTTGGATTACCCTTGAAATTACAGGTTCAATATTTGAGGGATCTGACAGACCTGAACTTTCAATGAATACACATTCAGTATCGGTTTTAGCAATTTCTGTCATCGTTTTATAAAAATCCTGTTCCCGACAGGAACAAAAAATTGAACCTCCGTTGATTTCAAAAATATTTATACTGTTAGTTTTGAACTGTCTTCCATCAAAACCAACCTTTCCAAATTCATTTATTACGACATCAATTTTTTTATTTACTAAAGCAATTGCATTGTTCAAAAAAGTAGTTTTACCCGCTCCTAAAAAACCGGTAATGATATATAACCTTTTCATTTCAACACGTCTTCTATTTTTTTGAATAACTCTTTTTGATCGGGAATTATAGATGAAAAAGCCAGTTGGCCATTGATTAGAATTGAAGGTAATTTCTCAATATTTAGCTTTCTTGCTCTCGCTATACCTTCGAGTGTAGTAGATTTATATTCGATAACATCGACGCTTTCTCCAAATCTTTTTTTTGCTAACATAGCTGTACTGTACATATAAGTACATGCAGCACACGTACTGGAATCTATTGTAAATACTTCTATTAAAGGCTTATTAAGTTTTTCATAATCTGGAAGCCTAACATCTATACGCCTTTCTTCGGTTTTGTAGTTCTTTATAATTTCCCTCATATCATCGGTTCGCTTAGCTGCCTGCGCGGACGCAACAACATTTTCAGGAGGAATATCGTAAGGCATATCACATCCAGGGGCAAGAATAAAGTTCTTTTTCCCAACTGAATCAATCAAATCGACTGCGTACTTCATATTATCCATTTGTGTTCCATACAGCATAGTCGTAGTTAAAGGTATGTTGCCGCCAATTACTATGTTTCTACTACTCGTAAGTTTTTTTGCTTTACGAATATCTACATTTTCATCTACAAAAATAGCATCAGGTAATGTTTCACACATGGGTTCTATATTCTTCGAGGCATCGCCACATACAAAAAAAGCGCTAAAAGTATTTTTTTCTTTGATATAATTAAATATTTTTCTAAAAGGTGATTTCAAATGCTGTATGAAATGCTTTGGAGATATTTGGGAAACCAGAGGGTCTACTACTGCGATAATATCCATTTCTTCACTGATATAAAAATCTGTAACCCTTTTGACGACATTTGTCGTATATTTTATGAGTTGCTCTGAATAAGCACTATCCTCTATTAAATCCATAAAAAACTGCGTACCTCTCAAATGAGAAGCTAAAGTAAAAGGTCCACAAATCAATCCAAATAATGCTACTTCATCACCAATGGAGGACTTTAAGTTTTTCATTGTCTCGAGTACAACTGGATATCTCCCTTCAGCAGGTTCTGGGATCTTAGAAGGAATTTTATTTTCTGAAAGAGGATGTGTTTTAACCATGGGAGGAGATTTTTCGTCCCATTGAAGTTCACATCCAAGTACCTCAGCTTCAAGTTGAAGATCAAATACAACCGGCATTCCATCAGGTTCATACATCTTCTTAACCTTAAGCAGCGACTCATAGAGCTTTGTTGAGTCCTTTAAAATCTCTTCGGCACTGTAATTTAACAGTTTTCCTGAATGGACTCCAGCAAAGGGAACCCAGGGTACCCTTTCCGTTTCTTTTTTTCTAAAAACATCTATAAGAATCCTTTTTCCATTCTCGCTTCCAGATATAAATTCCATAAACTTTTACCTACTGTTTTACGAGTTTTCTTATTAGTTCAACTGCACCTGTACTATCTTCAGAATACCCGTCTGCTCCAATTTCTTGTGCATAGCTTTCACTAACAGGAGCTCCGCCAATGATGACCTTTACTTTATCTCTTATTCCTTCATTTTTAAGCGCCGTTATTACATTGGGCATGTTTATCATTGTGCTCGTCAAAAGTGCTGAAATAAGCAAAAATTCAGGTCGCTTTTCTTTCACTGCCTTAACAAAATCATCAGGCTTTACATCAACTCCAAGATCGATAACCTCAAAACCTGCTCCTTTCAGCATCATACACACAAGATTTTTTCCAATATCATGAAGGTCTCCTTCAATAGTTCCCGCGATAACTTTACCGACTTTTTTTACTCCACCCTTCACCAGTAATGGTTCTATAATATCCATCGAAGCATGCATTGCTTTTGCAGCCACAAGAACTTCGGGAACAAAATAATCTCCTTCTTTGAATAATTTGCCAACTTCATCCATTCCAGGAATAAGTGCTTCATCAAGTATTTTTTTTGCCTCATAACCTTCAGATAGTGCCTGTTTTGTCAGCTGCTTTGATGCTTCCGGATTTGTATTTACGATTGAATCTTTAAGTTTTACCATCAAATTCATTTGACAACCTCCTTAAGCGCAAACTTTATAGTTTTTATTTCCTTGGCATTGATCGGTATTGAAACACCATCTACCAAATCCAGCTGCTTTATAATTGATTCATCCAACTTACAAACATATACAGCACTTGCTTCAAAGCCAATATTGAGTTTGATAAGATCACATTCAGTTCCAAGGTTAACTAATCTTAACATTACTCCTTCACCATCAATTGACTGTTTAATAGTAGTCAATCTTGTTGTTGACGATTCTATTGAGATTGGTTCCTTCAAATAATGTTGTTTACAATTGGACGATATCGCTACCTGCTCATTGTGATAACGTTCAGCCTCTTTAATAAGCTCTTCCTCAGAATCAAAGAAAAACAGGCAATAATTAAAATCGTGGATTCCATGCATCTGGGCCTGTGGCGTTTCTATTGATGGACCGGCATTTCGTTTCATACAGGAAAGCCTAAAGGGAGACCCAATATGCCCGACTGATCTAAGCAATGTGAGATCCAAACCTACTTCAGTCTTAATAAACTCGTATATTCCCTTGTTCGCAATGGCGTAGCCATCAGTACCCTGTTCACTGTATAACTCTCCAAAAAGACCCTGATTGGGAAAAGCATTCGGTGGGTTCTCTATCCAGTGTTCTGGTTGATTTTCATTAAAGAACTCATTGTTATTCATTTTTACCAAATCAAAAGGCGTCGTATAAAAAAACTCACCGGTAACGTTTTCAGGAATAAAGCTGACAATTACTCTATGATTATCGCAGCGGTTTTCGATCTTTGTTTTGAATTCAACCCTTTTTGAGTATTTCTTAAGTGTTATTTGAGTTTCGATTTTGAGTTCGTCAGTTTCCTCGCTTCTTGACTGTCCTTCGTCAACCAGTTTTTTTGGAATATCAAGAGAATATCTCAAAGTCATTTTATCCAGCAAGTAAGCTTTTTCTATTTTAATCTCTTTTAATTTATCCAAACTGCTAATCTCAGTGTTATTATTGGGCTTCGAATAAACATAACCATCTCCGTTATCCCCACTATCAATGAAATGATTGGTAATTACAGATTTCGATGTCTTTTTATCAGAAACCTTAACTTCTCCATTTTTTAGAGGCTCAATAATAAGATACTCGTTTTCAAGCTTTTTTAGTTTATTTTCGTTGGTTCCTTTCTCTTTTTTATCACACGATTCTACTTTCATTTTAGTGAAACTAATACCTGGCATTTTTTTCTTTACAACTGCTTCAATTTCATATACTTCAAAAATTGGGGCTGAATTACCAAAATAGTCAAGTGCCTTTGTTCTTTTTTTCATGTCAATTAACTGGCTGTCCAGAAACTCTCCATTCATATCTTTAAAAAGCACTCCATTTTTAACGGGATCAAAAACATCTGCAGGGATATCAACAATAAAATGTATACATTCATCGGAATCAACATAACCCGGATTGTAAATAAAAACATGATCCTGTGATTCTTTTTGTGTATTATCTGATAAGTTCATTAATGAACGTTTAATTATACTTTCATTAATTTGTGAGGCCCATTCAAAGCGAGCTTGTACATCCCTGTGTACTTCATCCGTGCTACAACCGCCTATGCTGTCGTGCGCTTGGTTCTTTAAGATCAATTTCCATGATTTGTCAAGAAATGTTCCAGGATATGTCTGACCCGTTAACCAGTTAAAGACAGAAAGAGGTTCAGTCACTTTTTCTATTTCATTTATGATTTGCCAGTTAGCTTTTTTGTTATTGTATCGCGATGACAAAACATTGGGTAATATAAAATTCATTACACCTCTCCTGGATTTATTAACAGATCTCAATTCACCTTTGATAGTCGGAAGTTCATCCAGATAATCAGAATACCTTGTTTTTATTTCTTCAGAGAGTTCGTTTAATAGAACCTGTTCAAAAACATATTCATTATCTTCGCTCTGCAAGCATTTTATAGTATCTCTTATCGATGTATTTACTCTTTTATGATCACATCCGTCCATGAGAAGTACCAGTCCTGTCTTCGTGTTTTTTGAAAACTCCCTTTTCAGTTTGAGCATTGTTTCTTTATCAACCTCTTTACCATCTGGAGTTACTGAAGCATTACAGTAACCTATAGGTTCAGGTAATCTGTATGACATCAATGTTGAGCCATCTGCACCTTCCCAGATAAATTCCCAGGGTAAATCATCACCGGATATTCCTCGCCATAAAAGACATGTCTCTATTCCAAAATTCCTTAGGATTTGTGGTATTTGTGAATTGTGGCCAAAACTATCAGGTAAATATCCTAAAGATTGTATTCCTCCAAATTCTTTTGATAACGCTTTTCCATACATTAGATTTCTTATAATAGATTCGCCATCTACAAGAAATTGATCCATCTGCACATACCAGGGACCTATCCCCAATCTATCCGATTTTACAAGTTGAATTATTTTTTCTTTGTTTTCCGGCATAATATCAAGATAATCTTCAAGCACCACTGTTTGACCATCAAGGTTAAAACATCTGTAATTCTTATCCCTTTCTAATATTTCAATGAGTTCATTTATCATCTCCACAAGTCTGAATCTAAATTTCTGAAATGGCTGGTACCACTCTCTATCCCAGTGGGTATGAGATATGATAAATACCTTTCCCTTCTTATTTTTCATCTATGTACCTCACTTTCCATACGATCCAAACTCATAAGCATTATCGTAAAGCGAAACTATTTTTTCTGGAGAAACCTCTTTTTGAATATTGTGTATTGCAGCAAAAACAAATCCACCATCAGGGGCAAAAATATCCATACGTTTTTTCACATCATCCTCAAGTTCTTCAAGACTACCAAAGGGAAGAACATATTGGGTATCACAACCACCTCCCCAAAAAGTCAATTCTTTCCCGAATTCCTTTTTCAAAATCGAAGGGTCCATTCCTTTGGCATTTGTTTGTACTGGATTTAAAACTTCAATTCCAGCATCAATAAAATCAGGAATGAGTCTGATTACCGATCCACAGGAATGTAAAAAAATACGTATATCCTTACTTCTTTTTTTTATTAAATCACACAATGCCTTCATATGTGGTTTGAACAGCTTACGGAACATTAATGGTGAAATTTGGCTATTTTCCTGGGTTCCATAATCATCGCCCAGAACAATTAGGTCGAGATACTTACCTACTCGATCAAGGTATTTCTCAAGATCATTCAGATATTTTTCTTCCAGCCTGTTAAGGAAATATTCAACTAAACCTCTATCAGTGATTATTCGTTCCATAAATTCTTGATATCCAAAGTAAAAGTGACCGGCTTCAAGGAAATTTCCTCCAAAAGAGCCCATGATGGCACAATCAGTACTTTCCCTAATTTCTCTGGCTTGATTTTCCAAAAAATCAAGTTCTTCTTCAGTTATGCTACTATTTAAAGCTTTATCAATTTTAGTTTTCTCCGTTACTCCGGATAAAGGAAAGTAACGTCCATCAAAATAATAACCACCTTTTGGCATAGAAGCGACAGCTTTATTATTCATTTTTACTACAAGAGAACCATCGCTCTGCTCTTCGGGATTGAAATTCTCAGGCACATAATATTCTCCATCATCAGGGAACATTTGAAACTTTTTCCAGCTGTTAATCCTGCTACCAAAACCACCGTCAAGTCTCTTTAACTCCACTACATCGCCATGAATTCTTCTTCTTATATTATCTTCAACCAGCGCCAGCTGTTGAAATACATCATAGATTTTTACACTTTTGTCTTTGCATTTAAGGAATTCCTTAAGATTTTTATAAGCGATGGCGTGTATACCTGTGGAACGCATGCCCCCTAAATCTATAGGAACCCTATCAGGTTCTTCGTGGTCAAGTACTTTCAAAATTCTTTCTCTTGAAGTCATATAACAATAACCTCCTTGATCTAATAATTACCATACCTTTCAATTGCTTCTATCATCGCAATATAATTCATGTAAGGTACCCATTCCGGTATTGTGTTACTTGAGCCGCAACAGTAACCTCCTCCGGGGGCAAGGGCTTCAATCTTACTCCTAACCTCTTCCTCTATCTTTTGTGGTGTTCCTCTGGTAAGAAAAGAATCTACTTCAATATTACCGATAATACATAAGGTATCACCATACTGCTTCTTTAATTCTGATATATCCATGCTTAAGGGTTCTACAGGATGAATAGAATTGAACCCACATTCAATCAAATCTTCAAGAACCTCCCAGAGGCAACCATCAGAATGATACATAAATGGCATGTTTCTCTCGTGAACGATATTACCAAAGTGTTTGTACCATGGAAAAATAAGTTTGCGATAATGTTGAGGAGAAAGTAGTGTAGATGTTTTGTAGGCAATATCGTCAGAATGCCATATGGCTCCTACACCATCTATTTGAGTAACCCTATCAATAATTTCGTACATAAAAGCACCAACACGATCAATAACAGCTTTTACCAAAGAATAATCTTCAATCAGTTTCAATGCAAATGTCTCAAAACCCATCAACATCCAGCTTTCTTCAAATACACCTGAAAGTGTCCCGGAGATTATTTTCATCTTTTCGGGTAACACGCTTACAGCTTTTTCAACCGGTGAGAAATCCACGTCCTCAATTGTTGGCCAGGGAAATTTCTTAAATTCATCCCATGAACCAATAGCTCCTTTGTGTTCTTCTACCCATTCAAACCTCTCATGAAGAGTGTAGGAAGGAACTATATGGGCATAGTCATAGCCTGCTTTATACCAGAATTCAATTACATTATTTGTATCGACAATGGCATCTTTTACTTCTCTCTTTAAGAAGTCTGACATAATCTTTTTGTCAATCCACAGTTCCGCTTTAGGGACATACCCGGGCTCTCCTTCAAGCATCAAAGCCTTTCTGAATTGGGTAAAGTCTCCTCTCATTGCTCCACCCCATTATTTATTGTTACTATGAGGCTTTCAAAGGGCCTCAGTGAGATTTCTTTTTTGCTGTCCTTAAAGCATTTATGTTTGTTAATTTCTTTACAAATCGCAATTATCTTCATTTTTGAGTTTGTTATTTTAAAACTGCCATTTTTTCCTTCATATTCCTTCAAAAGAATCTTTAAAACTTTGCCGGAACCATCCAGAAAGCTCACTTCAACATTTTTAGAACTCTCAAAATTATGCAACCTTCCTTTGTAGTCATTACTTTTCGCTTTAAAAGCTTTCATTTGAAATCTGAAATCTCTTCCATAAAAATGAAGTCCTTTGCTTTTTTTGCCAGAGGACATTTTTATTGAAAATTCATAGGGTTTACTATTTGAATATGGACTTGCAAATCTATTTTGCATATTTCCATTAAGCAGTCGTAAATAAATACGGGAGGATTCAGGAATAATTTTTCTAAATTTGAATGGTGATGGTTTCTCTAAATCAAAAAGGTTTATCCCGTTCAACGCCAGATTTACAGTTTTTTCATCATCATCAATTCCTATTGCATCAAGTACAGTTAATGCATCCTTTCCACTTCCAGATATCTGATTGGATATATCTTCTATCTTTCCGGGAGTTGTATAAAAAACTTTGGGATTTGAACTATTCAAAGACAACTCTGCAAAAAGAAAATCTGAAGGACCAATATCAAAAAGATAGTCAAGCCTTATCATCAGATAAATCTCTTTCTTTTTTCTGGGAAGAAATATTGTTTTTTTAATTGGAGAATAAGTATTATTATCTTTTTCAATTTTAATAAATGAACCAACTTCTGTTTTCTTAATACAATATTTGGCTAACCCGGGTAAATAATCTTCAATTAACATTTCACTGCTTTTGCCTGTATATAGTTCATCGTGTTGTGGTGCATTGTCAAGGTTATCTATTGGATTCACATTCTGTCTGGTAATTAAGATCCTGCCAAAGCTTTTTCCGGGTTCCACCAGATCACAATTAAGCTCCAGATCAACAAGTGAAACAATATTTCCGAACCGGTCCAGCTTTATTTTATAAAATTCATTCTCTAATTCTAACTGTCCCTTCTTCTCTTCGAAATTCTTTTCATTGTTTTCTGAAAAATTTAACGAAAAGGACCTATAGCCAAATGCTTCCATTGCTATGGGATCGAAATAAAGAGTATCATCATAAACTCCTGCGGGTAATTTTTCTCCACTAGCTTTATCTTTTATGGTGACTCTTTTTCCTCTTAAGTCTTTACTCTTATAACACGCGATTGAATTTCTTGAAAAGGATAGGGGATTTATCAAGACAAGATCATCGCCTTCAGAAAAAATGCAGCTCCTTTCTGCTGCTATTAACTTTTCAGAGTTATAATAGGCTTTATAAATCCTTCCAAATCCTTCTTTCACAGCTTCAAGAATCTCAAATATATCTTCAGATTTGTAAGCTCCTCCACCACCGGAATGTTCGTTGAAAGAAGAGAGTCTTTCAAACTCGTTTTGAATCTCTTTACTTAAATAATTTCCGTTATAGCAATCTAGCATCGCTGCTTCATGAAGGATAGCATATGTCTCTTTTGCGAGACCGTTTTCTCTTGGATAACTCAATATATTTGAAGTCCACCATCCATTAAAATTGCCCGTAACCTTTTTAAGCTTATCTTTGTTTTCTTCAAGTTGCTCAAAAAAAGATGTTACGGTTGATGTTTTTATTACAGGATTATCAAATTCCTTATTCCAGCGTTCAATAAGTTTAACAGGTTTGTAAGTTGGAGGGACATTATCTATTGCCATGGGTATTGCATAATCAGGCAAATCAAATCCTTTTTCATCAAGAGATAGCATTTTTTCAATTATCCCATCTTTCATTTCTTCAAAATCTCGTGCAAGGTACTTATGACCTTCAATGTACGCATACTTAGGATCTTCGGTAAACCACACCAGAATTTCATTTTCATTATCCGTTTTCCAGATAAAGGGTGTCTCAAGGTTTGTATAGGCGAGAAAAGGCGCTATGAAATTGTTCACAGACAGGAAGAGATATTTTATCCCGTTAATAGCTAGGATATCTAAAAAACCTCCACTTACACCTGGAACATCGCTTAAGAAACAGCTTTTTAAATCTATTTTATTTTTCTTCAATTCTCTTACATATTCAAAAGCTTTGTATAACTCCTCATACTCCGTTAGATCTGTGTAGTGATGTAAATATATTGATCCAATATCAAAAATTCCCCTTTTAACCAGGTCATATAGTTTTATTTTTTCATCTATTGTTGAATGTTCGAGAAAAGCTTTAAGTGCCCAGGTAGTTTCGACATTCCATCGAAAATGTGATCTGGTATCCAGATTTTTGCTTTGCTCAAAAAATTCTAAAGCCTGTTTTGTATACTTAGCCTGATTTTTCCATACCCCACTTACAGGAGAAGTATAACCATAATCTACATGTGAAAACATCAAAACATGAAATTTCATCAGCTTTACTTGAGGCAATTCAGTGGTAAATATTTTACTGTTTTTATCAACCTCTAGTCTAAATTCAATTTTATTTCCAGCCGGAACAAAAATGTCAGTACATTCTGATAAAAGGGAGGTTCTTTGATCAAATCCATTCCCGTAATGTATCGAAAAATATGCCGACCCTTTACCCTTTTTTCTGAGCCGTATCAATCTTTTATCATTTTTTAATAGGTCCGTCGGAATTAATTCGAGTATGATATTTTCATATTTTACTTCTATACTATGCACTGAAACATCTCTACCTTTCAAAAAGACTGGTATTCAAAAAAATCTTTTGTTGCTTAAATTCTTCTCCGTTTATCCTTTTCAATATTATTTCTGCGGCTTTTTCCCCCATTTTTCCTGTTTGCTGGATTACTGTTGTGACGGGAATTTTCAAAAATGAAATAAACTCAAAATCGTCAAATCCACAAACAGTAACCTTTTCTGACATTTCCGGATTCTCAATAAGATATTTAACAACACCAAGAGTTATATCACCGGTGCTACCCACAATTGCGCTGGGTGGTTGTTTCAATGATAAGAGCTTATTGGTACATCGATAACCATTTTCTATTCCCGTGTACTCATCAGCTACAATATATTCAGGATACAAGCTTATAGGTTTATCTATAAAAGAATGGGTGAATCCATTAAGTCTTTCTTTTATTGTTGTAGAATCCTCTACTTGATAAATGAATCCAATCTTTTCATGTCCTTTATTAACCAGATAATCTACAAGCATTCTTGAACCACCTTCATTATTGCTCACAACAAAATCAAAATTTGAATTGGGTAAATATCTATCAATAAGAACAATGGGTAATGAAATGTTACTCAAAAACTCCAGTGATTCTCTGTTATAAACCCCTCCCATATAGAAAAGGATAATGCCATCGACCCTTTTTTCAAGCAATAATTTAAGTTCTTTCATTTCCTTATACGGATTACCATCGGAAATCCCAAGCAAGATATTATAATCACTTCTTGAACAAATTCTTTCGATGCCATCAAATATGTCATGCATAAAGGTTCTAAGGTTTGGCAGAACCAGGCCCAATGTTTTCGTTTGTCTGGTCACCAGACTTTTGGCTGCCTGATTGGGTACATAATTCAATTTTTCAGCTATCATGTTAATTCTTTGTTTGGTATCTTCCTTCACCTTTGGATCATCTCTTAAAGCCCTTGATACAGTAGATACTGAAACATTCGCAAGTTTAGCTATATATTTTAAGTTGATATCCATCCTATTCAACCTCCATAAACTCCGGGATATTTACATCGCTACAAATAGGAACAGCTATGAACTCTCTAACATGCATATTTTCTACATCATTACCGGAACTTATAAGAAAATCAAAGATTATTTTATCTGGAGTGCTGGGTTCAATTACAGGAAGTCTGGTTATCCCTTTGTCTTTTGTTGCTGCTTCACTGTAGTGCCTTAAAAGATGAAAACGCAATACCTCATTGTCATAAGAAAACATGAAAGCTTGCCTTGTTCCTACAGTTATATCTAAATTATCACTGGACAGACCAACAAAATCTCTCACAGGAATAAATTCTGGCCTTATTGACGGAAATTTAAAGGGCTCACTAACAACGCTGCATGGACCTGAATAGATCAATGAATAATTGCCTTCAAAGGGAAAACATACGTAAAGATTAAGGGAATGCTTATTATAGTTTACATAAGGCAATTTGCTTCTATCTAAAACATACTTAATGCTTATTGTTTTTTCTTTTTCAGGCAGAGTAATTTCAAGGCTTTCTATAAAAGAACATTCATTAAATTCTATTCTTACAGTTTCTCCATAAACACTGTCAAATTTTCTGATAATAATTGATTCAATCTTCAATATTTCTCCTTCAGATAAATTCTGTGTATAAGATGTTTCAAAATAACCCAAATTTTCTCCAAGATAAATTCCTTTTTGTTTATCAAATATCGAAAAGGAACCATCTGAAAATACGGAAACAGAATAATATTCATTCTCCAGCATATTTTCATTTACTCTATTCTCTTTATAATTTTCTGTTTTTAGAATCTCGAAATTGTTTATCCCCTTACTCAATGGCACAAAACACTCATAACCTTCCTTTATCGGATTCCACGCATCAGTCGCATCCAGAGAAAAAGGCGTGCAAATATATTCATCATTATCATCGCTAAGTAAAATACTTTTACCGGGATCCCACCTATCGACTCCAAACCTGATACGAGCATTTCTGTCATCCAACATATTAATAACAAAAAGATTATCTGTTTTCTTTGCTCCGAGTTTATCTATTAACAACTCATTTATTCCGTTGTATGCTTCTTCTGCATATTTAACTACTGTATCATTTGAAGTCATTGTTTCTTCTAAAGTCAAGTTTCCAGGCCATCCTGCTCCACAAGACGCAGTATGCTCAGCGTAAAGTACAAGGTTATTTATTATCCTGTCAAATTTTCTAGTATCTGGATAACCATAATTCTTAACATAAAGTGATGAAAATTCTTGAGCCCACCTTGCCAGCAAAGCTGAATAAGGCCCCCCTGTCTTAACAACTTCCCACCACCCTGACCAGTCACCAGAATAAACTGGTATAGATTCTGCATAATGATTTTCCATATACTCCATAAACCCGGTTGGTGTAGAGATTTTAATCTCAATATCTGGCAGTACCATTTCTTTGACCAGCTCGAGATATGCAATAATCCCCTGCTCGAATCCACCATTATCTGATGCAACCATTACTGCAACTGCATCGTAAGGATAACCTGACATCTCCAGTTCTTCTAAATAGGAAAGTAAAAAGAAGATGTTTTTAAACAGAACACCTTCCATATAACTATTCTTGGTAACCCATGTAAGTACTTTTTTGCCTTCGGGTCCTTCCCAGAAAAAAATATTGGCAGGGTAAGGGAGGTCCAAAACCCCGCCATATTTGTCATTAATTCCACTCATGAAATAGGATATTCCGTTATTTGCCAAAATATCCGGTAAATCTGCACAAAAACCAGGCACATCGTTCATCATACAAGTTTTGATGTCAAAAGCATTTGTTTCAGCAAATTCTATGGGACCTTTTATTGTATTTTCTAAAGTAAAACAGTTACTAAATCCTGAATGCATTGAACCATAGGCTGCACAGAATTCAAGTCTGCCATTTTTGGCAAGGCTAATAAATTCATTGAGTTTATCCATGTCTTTATTGTTGTTTAACCACTGCTCGAATTGCCAAAAGGTTTCTATGGTAAATTTAAATTCCGGAAAATTTTTCATTATTGACAGCAGATTACTGTAAATCTCAACATATTTTTCGGCAACGTTTTCCTGTGTAGCTGTAAACCCAATATCCTGATGGCTAAAGGGTATTATAAAAACCTTTTCTATAACGCAAAAACCAGTCACAATAATTAAAAGCCATATACAGGTTAGAAAAGTCTTCATACTACCACCTCATACTACTTTATTCCTGCTCTCATGCTAAATCCCCTCATCACTCTATTTTGCGCAACAAAGTACATAATTATTAAGGGAAGAGCTGTCAATGTTGATGCAGCCATCAAAAGATTCCAGTTTGTGTGATATTGTTGCTGGAAACTCCTTAAGCCTATAGCAAGAGTCCACTTCGATGGATCATGTAGATAGATTAATGGACCGAAGAAATCATTCCAGGTGAATACAATGGTAAACAGTGCAACGGTAAAAAGTGCTGGTTTTGACATGGGTAGAACAATTTTTAAAAAAATCTTAAACTCAGAAGCCCCATCTATACGCGCACATTCAAGTAATTCATCAGGAATTGATACAAAAAACTGTCTTAGAAGGAAAATATTAAAAGCTCCCCCACCCAATAATGCAGGTACTATTAGGGGAAGATAGGTATTTACCCATCCAAGTTTTGAAAAAACTATATAAACGGGTATTATGAGAACCTGCCCGGGAATAAACATTGTGGCGATAGTAATATAAAACAGAATATCTCTGCCTTTCCATCTCAATTTCGAAAAACTATATGCAACAAGAGCAGCTGTGAATGTATTCCCTAAAATATTTACCACGGTTAGAAACACCGTATTACCGAGATATCTGAAAAAAGGAAAAGCCCTTACCGCGTCAATATAATTTTTCCACTGGGGCGGTTTTGGAAACCATTGCATAGGAATGGTCATTATTTGATCGTCAGGCTTTAAAGAAGTAGTTATCATCCAGAATAAAGGTATAAGATATGCTATACCAAAGAAACCAAGTACTCCATATATGGTAGTTTTTCTTATAATTTTCACTTTATTATAGCTTCTGTTAGCTTTCATACATTACACCTCAACTAATAATCCATCCAGCGTTTGCTTATTTTGAATAATAAAAGAGTCATAGGTATTAGAATCATGAACATTACCCAGGCCATTGCAGATGCGTAGCCCATTTTTACATCCTTAAAAGCCAGAAGGTATATCTTAAGATTAACGAAAGTTGTCGATTCAAGAGGTCCTCCACCGGTCATTATGTAGGCCTCTGTAAACACCTGAGATGCAGCAATTAATCCCGTTACTACATTGAAAAAAATTACCGGTGTAAGTAAAGGTACTGTAATTTTCCAAAACTTTTGCAGTCTTGACGCACCATCAAGTTCTGCTGCTTCATATAAATATTCTGGAATATCCTGTAAACCTGCAAGAAAAATAACGATAATTCCGCCTATCCCCCACAGACTCATTAGTATAAGTGAAGGTTTTGACCAGACGGGTGAATTTAACCATAAAGGCCCATCAATACCAAATAAACCCAAAAACTGGTTTATCAGACCAGACCTTGGATTAAACATCATCATCCACAAAAACATCACAGGTACTGCAGGTAAAACCACCGGAAGAAAGTAAATAGTTCTAAAGATTCTCATGCCTCTCATCGCTCTGCTAAGCAAAACAGCAAAAACCAATCCAATAAAAACCTTAAGAAAAACAGAACCGAACATATAATAAAATGTATTTCCCAGAGCTTTCCAGAATCCCGGGTCAAGTGTAAATAGGATTCTGTAGTTGATCAATCCAATCCATCTTGGTGGATTGATCATATCGTATGCTGTAAAACTCAAATAAAAAGTTGCAATAATGGGCCCGAGGATAAACAGTGGCAACCCGATAAGCCATGGTGCTGCAAACAAATATCCTACAAGATTTTTTCTTCTGAAATAATTAAGTTTTTTCTTTCGCATTAAAATCTCTCCAATAATTATTATGAAATAAAGGGCAGGTTATTTAACCTGCCCTTAACAGGAGGATAGTTTTAATGAGTTAAGCGATATTTCTGAATCTCCATATCAATCATTTTTTGAGCATGATTCAATGCTTCTTCAGGTGTTTTCTTTCCGTATTGAGCTTCTTCAACAGCAACCTGAAGATATTCATACCATAATGGTGCTTCAAGGACAAAGGGTCTAAACTTCGTGTATTCAAGAGCTTCAATTTGAAGTTTCCATGTAGGATCTTCCATCAATTCTTCATCATAAGCTGCTTCTCTATTTCCAATCAGAGAAGATAGATTCTTTGCCAGTTTAAGCTGGATCTCTTTACTAATAAGGTACATGACAAACTCCATAGCTTCAGTTTTATTCTTTGATCTGGATGAAACTTCCAATGAAAAACCGTTGGACCAGGTAGCTCTTTCTACCGGATACGGTATATGGGTTATTCCATAATCAAGATCTGGATTGTATTGTTTAAGGTTTGCAATGAAATTACCAACCTGAATTACCATTCCCAATTTCCCGGCTATAAAACCATCAGCAGCTCCCCAACCATAACTTGATCCAAATGCCTGCAGTTCCTCATGTCCAAGTTTTTCAACCATTGCAACCCATTCCGTAAGATCTTCAATTATACCGGGACTGTTTACCTTTACATTGCCTTCATCATCGATAAAGTTATGACCATTGCCCCAAACGTACATCCAAAAATATGACTGTCCGTAAATGGGATTAAAACCTATTACATCATAACGACCTTTTTCATCAGTAGTGGTAATCATGTCAGCATATTCCCACAATTCATCCCATGTTTTTGGTGGGGTATCTGGATCAATCCCTGCTTCTTCAAAAAGATCCTTGTTGTAAAATAAAAACCTTACATCAGTTTCCAACGGGAAAGCATAAACGCCACCTTCATAACTGCACATCTTCAGTGGTCCATCAAAGAAAATCTCCTCTGGTGACATTCCATAAGCATCAAGGTAAGGTTTAAGGTTTAGCAATATACCTTGAGATGCTCTCATCCCTACATTTCCCATATCATGCAAAAATACATCAGGTTCACTTCCGGAAGCCATTGCAACTCGAATTTTATCCCAGTAATCCCAGAAGGATATTCCCAAATCTTCTACAACAATTGTTCCTTCATATTTTTGATTGAATTCAGCAATAATTTCTTCCATAACTTCCTTAGAAGGTCCACTTTGATACATATGCCAGAAACGTATTTTTACAGGAGCAGCTACCATTAGCGCCCCAAGTGCCACAAAAACAACGATCATTAACAGGATTCTTCTTTTCACATAATCCCCTCCTAACTTAGGTCTAAAAAGACCTTTTATTAAAACACTAATATTCAATCATTTTTTTGTTTTTTATCATAATTCAGTAAGATGTAATGAAACACGATTATAAAGAATAAATAGGAATTATTAATAGATAATGCAAACGTTTGCAAATAATTAATAAATTAATGCTAATTACTTATGATAATAGTATTTTGCTGAAATACAATCGTTTACAGTAAAATCCATTTCAAAAATTGATGTTGTTCACATACTCTTTTCTAAAGTCTTTCATAGAAGAAAGGTCAAAAGACTGAGAATTATCAATAATGTACTGGATTGAATGAAGAGAACTTCTGTCAAGCAAGAGTTTTACCGCACCTTTCAAAGAAGTATTACCAAGTAACTTTATTTTTTTCTCAGACATTTCAGGAATAAGTCCAACCGTGAAAATATCCTCAGGATTCAGTCTACTACCAAAACCCCCTGCAGCATAAATTGAATCTGGATTTCTATTGCCTGCGAGCTTCACCAGGGTATCGTAACCCGTTTTAATGGCCGCCTTTGCAAGTTGAAAATTTCTGATATCTTTTTGAGTTATGAAGATTTTTTCTGTAAGATACAACCTTTTGTTATTAAAATCAAAGCGGCTCTTGATTTTATCAGAACTGATTTTTTTGATATTAAAACTTCCTGTTTTATCTATAATATTATTTTTTATCAATTCTGCAACCAATGAAATTATTCCGGTTCCGCAAATTCCTGAAGCTTCTTCATTGTTTATTGTGTATAGCTTAATATCATTTTCATTAATTTTCACTCTGTAAACCGCACCATCCACATTCCCGTTTCCACAAGAGATGTTAGCACCTTCAAATGCTGGACCAGCAGCAGTAGAACAACAATACATCTTATCTTCTTTTATATAAACCAGTTCACCGTTTGTTCCTAAATCTACAAACATACAGCCTGTTGATTCATAAAGCCCAGATGCCATAATACCTGATACTATATCTCCACCAACGAATGCTGATATTGACGGAAAACAATATACTTCAGTGTAGTGTTCACCAGCTAAACCCAACAAAGATGCTGATCCAATAAGACAGGAATTTGTAAAAGGAATATAAGGAGCCCGAGCTATACTTTTTACCGATAAGGAGAATAAAATATGTGTCATCGTGGTATTGCCAGATACAATATATTGATCTATAGAATATTCACTTAAGCCTGATTCAGCCACAATCTTTTCTACCATATTGTTAATACAGTCTACAATTTTTTTATTCAACTCTTTTAACCCATTTTCAGAACCAATAGCATAACTGATTCTACTGATAACATCAGCCCCAAAACTTCGTTGAGGATTCAAACATGAATGAGTACCAACGATTTTCCCGGTTTCAAGATCCAGTAATGCAACAACAATCGTTGTTGTTCCCAGATCAACTGCAACTCCTACACTGTTTTCATGTTCAGCATTTGAAATTGAAACGATCCTTTCTCCTGATAGCTTTACAACAATATCGTTATTCAATGATTCTGGAACACCCATTACTCTAGAAAAATCAGCCTTATCAAGTTCTAGAACTTTTTTTATTTCAGCTCCGATATCTGGTTCGTTACTTCTTCCAGGAAGTCTCAAATATTCAGTTTTCACAAAGGGATCATATTTCTTCAAAGAAAAAACTTCATCTATTTCCAAAATATCAACTTGCTTCTGTTGTGTAACATAGACTTCTCCATCATTTACTATTCTGGTTTGACAGGCTAGTCTGGCCCCACGCTTAATTTTTTCATTTGAGAGTTGCTCAGTTTCAAACGCTGTCAACGCTGAAAAAGCATTTTTTGGAAAGCAGTAAACTATGCATTTTCCACATTTACCCTTACCTCCACAGGGAGTATCCGGTGGTACATCGGAACCTTTCAAGATAGTCAGAAGATTCATTCCCCTATTTACATTTAAGGAAAAGGAATCATTTCCATAATGAATTTTCAGTAATAAAGTTGACATTTAATTTGTCCCTTCAATCTTTACTCCATAAAAAGATAGCACCGGTATATGACCTTCTATATCAATAGGGGGATTAACAGAAGGATTCGCCTGGTGACAACAATTTACCTTTCCATTTCCTGCAATTTCTTTCTTCATTTTTAATATGATTTTGTTTCCATCTATAACATAATTTGAAATTTCATTTGTACCGAATTCATCAGTTACCTCAATTGGAAGTCTTTCTGGAGGCAGGTCAAAGGTATACAAAGAACCTTTTACACCTTCAAATTCAAGTACAACGGTTTTTTTTTCTGATTTTACAGCTCTTTTAATATCCGGTGTTCCGGTTTTGTTGTCTTTCATATAAATTTTATCCATAACCATACGGGCAAGCCTTTCTCCGATAATCATATTTCCATATGAGCTGTTATGTATATTATCCGATAAAGGCACGTCAATGGATGGTATAACATATACATCAGGGATCTCCCTTGCTGCAACTCGCTGTGCATTTCTAACTATTGCCCAACCCTCATCATCCATTCCCCAGGGTTCCATTTCAGCAACAAAACGATTAAGCTGTACTGTGAAAAAAGGAAGCTGATTATTTCTCAAATCTTTTCTCAATGCCTGTACAAATGCCTTAAATCTTTCCAGATAATTTTCACACAAACCCTTTACGACATCAGAACAACCTTGATACCATAAAACACCCCTTATTCGGGCTCCCTGTTTCATTATTATCTCAAGCATATTTCTGTATAATTCACCGCTTTCTTCAGGATTCCATTGACTTAACGATGAACCACCGAGTGAACATTGTAAGAGACCAACAGGGAAATTACTTTCTCTTTTTATTTTTTTGGCAAAATTCAGATATGGAGAATGTCCCGGATTTATGGTTTCCATATTTATTTCATGTACTGAGTCTGTAGTATCATTTAATGGATGGGAAGCCAATTCCCAATTTCCATTATTCTTTAATATATGAACGCCAAGTTCAGGTGGATCATAAACTGTATCCTTTCCATAACCGGTTGAATTACTTTGTCCGGCTATCACGAATATATCTCCAACTCCAATATGATGCCTCATATCTCCTCTAATTGCGTGTTCCATGTCTCGTTCGCCGGTTTTTAAAGCTGTATCTATACGATAAAGACCGCCCGTGGGAATACTTAGAGTTGCCTTCCATTGATTATTTGATAACAATTCACATTCAGTCCAGGGAATGACAGTTTCATTTGTGTTTTCCTTTACTGCTTTTGCATGAACTGAAGTGGAACTGGTTTTTTCTGGATTTGCCCATTTACCGTAAATTTTTACTTCTGACAATCCACTATTCTGTTGTAGTATCTGCCAATCCTTCAGTCCTCTTTCTATAAATACGCCATAACTCACTTTCAATCCCCCATTCAATTACTAATAGTATCAAAAAGAAGCCTGGCCGCTCCCAAAAGAGAACTCTCATTAATATTTTTTGCTTTGAGAACAGAAAGTTTTCTCTTGTCTTTGCATAATTCTTTTTTCAGTGAGTTTTCAAAAAGATCAAAGGCATTTGATATTTGTCCGCCCATAATAATACAGTCAGCACCAAATTCTTCTACTATTGTTTTCAGGAAAGAACCGATCAATTTTCCTATCTTTACAAAAACTTCCATTGCACAGGTATTTCCCATTTTTGCTTTGATGGCAATCTCTTTGACACCGAGTTTTTCACTGCAATTCTTTTTGTAAAGAAATTCGATTCCTCTCTTTGAAGCATAGTCATCAAATAATTTGTCTTTATAGGGTAGCCCGCCTATCCATGCCAGTGGTGGTACGCCAGGACCACTTCTGACTATTTTTCCTTTCCTCATAAATGCTGAACCAAAACCTGTTCCCAGAGTAATTCCAATTATGTTGCTGTAATTTTTTGCTGCCCCAAACCAGGCTTCTCCTCTAAGAAAAACTGATGAATCTTCTTCAAACAGTATCGGAAAATTTCTGGAAAGATTCAGTCGATTCCTGAATGCTTCTTTAAGATTAATACCATATATTGCATTGTATTTATCCAGACCTTTAATAAGGCTTATTCCTCGTTTGTAATCAAAAGGTCCCGGCACGCCACAGGATATTCCCAGAATTTCCAACGAGCTTTCATTAGCATAGCTAAACATTTCTCTAAAAACAGCAATAAAACTCCCCAGAATCTCTTTATGGTTTCCTTTTGAATTAACAAGCTTACTTTTTGGATAGTTGTCAATTATTTGACCTCTTGAATCTACCAGAGCATACTTTATAGACGTTCCGCCAACATCAACAGCCAGGGCACATTTTATTCTTTCAGTAGAGCTTTGACTACCTTGCATGACTTATCACCCTTATTAAATACTTCATACTCTCCAATGGCTGCAGGAATAATAAGTGTTTCTGAGTAATTCATCTCAGTACTTTTATTAATATGAGGAACATCTATAGCTACTCTTTCTCCTTCAACCAATGTGAGTACATGAAAACTGCCATAAGTGCAGTCGGTATACTTAGTGTTAAACTCAATCCTGTGCACCTTATGGAAAAATTCTTTTCTGTCTGCAATCAAAAATTCCTTTACTCCCTTCTCCTGTCGTAATAGTCTGGGCTCAATTTTAAGGTTTTTTCTTACCCATTTTGTTTTTCTATCAGGATTAATAACATTAAATGCATGCTCTATATGAGTTGGCCTCATTGAACCACTGAGGTCCGGTCGGAGATGGTCATAGATTTTAAAAGTATATCTGTATGTAGTTGCGCTTATTTCAAGAACCACCAATCCTTCTCTGGAACCGTGTATAGTACCTGGAGGTATCATTACAATATCATGTTTATCAACATCTATACCGTTAACGAACTCTTTGTAATCAAAAGGCACATGTTCCTTTTCAGCTTTCAAAGCAGCTTCTTTAAAATCATTTATTTCAATCCCTTCATTGAGTCCAAGATTTACTTTTCTACCTTTTTTTGAAGCTACGATATAATACATTTCTCCTTGATGATAGCACTCGCTGAAGTTTTTCTTTATGTATTCCGTAGTCGGATGTACCTGGACAGACAGATCTCCACCTTCATATGTGTCAAGGTAATCAAATCTGACCGGAAATTCTCCACAAAAACTCTCCGGAGCAACATCCCCAACAATCTGTGAATAAAAGAGTCCAATAAACGTCTTCCATGGTATTTCAAGTACAATAGCATTTTCCGGGTTCGAAACGAATAAACTCATTTCTGGAGCAATTACTTCATAGCTCCACGCGCAGTTTTCCCATTCTTCGGGTAATTTTCGAACTTTCCTTAACCAATGCCCACCCCAGGGGCCAGGCTCATATATCGGTTTTAACCTGAATGGCTGTTTTGTAAGCTCTTCTAGCAGGCGTTTGAAATCTTCATTCCTAACCATCACAGGGGAACTTTCGTTATTCGCATCAACATAGTAATCCGCATAATTCATCACTCGTTTTCTGTGACTGTCATTAACCGGGAAATCGATATAGTAAGATTTTTTTGGTCCAATGCTCTGTGTTTTAAAATCACTTCCCTGAGTTTTTTGCCTTTTCAACATCTCTTCTCTTGTAAGGTCAAAATAAATCATCAGATCATAAAAATCTTTAAGATCATCATGCCCTGACCCGGTACCATATATCACAATAATCCCATTTTTATTACTGGATAGAAATTGTTTCAGTTTATTGATTTTGGTTTTTTCGAAAAAAGTATCCAATTCGCCCTTGAAAATTCTTCCAAAAACAGGATCGTCAGTAAGATACTCATCAAATAATCTATCCAATTTTTCATCATCTTTCATATAATCGCCAATATCAATATATCTAGTTTCCTTGTCTTCGCTTCTGAGAAAATTGGAAAGCCTACTATTTATTAAATCCCAGTTATTCATCGGGAATCCTTCAAAGCCAATAATTATGGGTTCATTGATCTTGTTAACGAACTTTCTTATAGACTCTCCAATTTCTCTGTATCCAACAGATTGTTGGATGTCTTCGCATGAGCAAACTTCATTGATTGCTTCAAGTCTTTCAGGATATGTTGTGGCTTTATTAAATCTTTTTCTGGCCATTGCCTTAACACCTCAATAATTTTTCAGAATTTTTGCGCACCTTACAACTTCATGCGGTTTTACCAAAAATAACCTTCCTGATGTACCACCATTTTTTGCATAAATCATGGCTTTTTGAACCTTTTCAAGGCTCAAGCCCTTTGATGAAAGACCAAAATAACAGGGCACCATTCCCCAGAAGGGAGAATCAAGACCAATTATTATCCAGCCTCGTTTATCGGAACTACCAATCTTTTCTTCCCATTTCTTAAGATCCACCATGGGATTGAAGCTCCAGTGCTCGGTTTGTTGATTAAGAACAATTAAGCTTTCACTTTCAAATACAATTCTGGGAAATTCATTTTCATATTTATACGTTATTGCATACTCAAATCCAGCCTTTTCAATAACGTTATATTGGGGTTGCCCACTTTGATGAACATACGATGGACATGCATCCTGAAAAGAATAGTAGCCAGCTGGAACATTCTCTTCCCCAACATATTTTTCAATATCCTTTTTAGCCTGGAGAAGATTCTCGAGCAACGCTTTCTCTGATAAATACCCTTTTGCTTCTGTGGCAACACCTGTTCCGGCACTACAAATAAGCGGTTCTGCTGTTGGAAATACCCCACCATGTTCATGGGAAAGGTAAAGTTTTTCTAAGTTATCTTCAGAGAATTGCCACCAGGAGGATGGAAATGCTATTCCATCTCTAATCCCTTTTATTGAATGAAGGTCAAGGTATCTGGGTAATACAGGAAGATGTCCAAGATCTGCAGCGTAATTTAAAAAACAAACCGGTATGTCACCTTTTGCTAACTTTTCTTTAAGATATTTATCGCTATACTCTCCCTGAATGGGATTTTTTGCTTTTTTTAGCCAGACAGATGGAAAAGAAAGTTTTTCCCTGATTGTAAAACCCACTTCTATATCATGCGCAAGTGTGAATATAATATCTCTTTTAGAAAGCTCAGTAATCAATGTATCATCAAAAACCTGACTACCCCAAATATGCCTGTTTCCTACTTTTTTGGTTAATTCATCCAGTACATCAACAGCATTTTTCAGAGTTCCAACAGCGGCTATTGGGAGAATTCTGTCCCTCAGATACTTGGGGGTCCATCTTAGCGTAATAGGATCATTACCAAGAGCCAGTCCTTTAGCTTTGTGTAACCAGCGTTTTGAAATTCTTTCAGTTAAGGAAAGATAAGTGTCATGTGGTTTCAGTGTATCTATTATCTCTACATCAAAGCCCAGCTTTATAAATCTGTTTTTTGCATTTTCCGGACATGCTATAAGAAGTAATTTAGAAACGCCTTTATTCCTAATCTGATCGAATTTATCATCATCCATTTCATAATAAAGCCCCAGTGATTTTCTAAAAAATATCTCAGGATAAACAAATGTGTCAATCCTTGATTTTCCTGATATTTTGAAGTCTCCAATTTTAACGCTCTCTTCTTGAAAATCGAATTCTTTAGAAGGAAAAACAACCGCTTCTTCAGGAAATTGTTCATCAAAAAAACCAAAAAGATCCTCGTAAAACTTGACCAGGCTTTCTGAATTATACTTTATAACCTTTCCTTCCCCTTTTAATGCAAAATGTTCAAAAGGTATTTCATCATCTTCAGTTAGAGAGAATAAATGAATATTTTTATAAAAAGAAGCAATATAGTAAAACTGCTCCAGGTGATTATTCCCGGTAAAAGGAAGGTAATCCCCAATATCAGCCAGGCTGGGTTTAACAGAAAAATATCCTTCATAATCATTACCATGCAACTCAGACAACCAGGCAATAACAGGCAATGCAGTTGCTCTTGCGGTGCACTTTTCGTGACTGTAAAATAGCAAAAGATCGTTATTATTCATAACAATTGCACCTCCACCCTATTAAATCATCATTCATATTTGATTTTCTAACAGAGTTATCCACTTTCACATTCAAAAGGTCACTGTTATAGACAATGATAAGGAATAATGGATATAAAATGCAACCGTTTGCAATTTATGCTTTTTTTTAAAAAAAACTTTTATTTAATTTGAATAACCGAACAAAAAATTCTTTTTATGATAGCGGTTAAATATTAATCTCTAAAAAAGCAAAAAAGTTACACTCATTTATTATTAAAAAATATTTCTGTTCAACTATGCTAAAATTTTTTCATAAAATAAATAGAGGGGGCTTTTATGCGCAAACTTAATAAAATTGCCTATGGTTATGGGGATCTGGGGCTGAGTATTTCATGGACCATCGTTGGTTTTTATTTTATGTATTACCTTACTGATGTGGCTTTAATCAATCCAGCCTGGGTTGGTGGTGCAATACTGGTGGGGAGACTCTGGGATGCTTTTAGCGATCCGATCTTTGGAAGATTTTCAGACCGAACATCAACACGGTTTGGTAGAAGGAGACCCTTTATTTTAGGGGCTGCAATCCCTTATGGACTGTCATTCTTTCTATTGTGGATAGTTCCCGATACAACCCCCACTATTAAGTTAATTTATGTGGTATTTTTCTTTTTGTTTCACACCACAGCGAGTACAGCGTACAGTGTTCCATATACTGCATTAACGCCTGAACTTGCTAAGACTTACGATGACAGGACCAGCTTAAATGCTTATAGAATGTTCTTTTCTATATTGGGTGGACTTATAGCTGGAGCGGTACCGGCTTTTATTGTTCAAATGATAGGGAATGAATCAAAGGGATATGCGTTTATGGGACTTCTCTTTGGTTTATTCATAATTACAAGTCCCATAATAGTATTTCTATTTACAAAGGAATCAACGGAAAAACATCCTTCAAAAAAGAAACTCTTTGAAGCTTTAAAAGACATTATTCAGAACAAACCTTTTATTTATGCTGTTTTGATGTTTTTCTTCACCTGGACGGGGGTAAATGTAGTCTCCGCTACGATCATTTATTTTGCCACTTATGTCATGGGTAGAAAGGATGAAATTGGTATTCTTATTGGACTTTTGTTTTTGTCTTCAATAGCTTTTTTACCATTATGGGTGAAGATATCCGGGAAGCTGGAAAAACGAAGAGCTTACCAGGTTGGTATGCTGGAACTAATTTGTTGTCTTTTGTTCATTGCATTTTTTGGAGATATTCTCAATAATGTGTGGCTTTATGTAATGGTAATTATAACCGGTTTTGGAGTATCAGCTGCTCATATATTACCTTTTTCGATTCTCCCAGACGCTGTTGAGTACGACAGAGTGATTTCCGGAGAAAAACGCGAAGGGATGTACTACGGTTTATCAACATTTTTTCAAAAGCTTGGAACCTCTCTAATGCTTTTCGTTGTTGGTATTTCTCTGGAACTTGCAGGATATGTACCAAACATACCGCAGGAACCTCAAGTAATACTAACTATAAGGATATTATTTGGGGTTTTTCCAGCAGCGTTATTTCTCACAGGTATAATATTGATGATTCCATATCCCATTGACAGAAACTTCCAAAAAACCATGTTTAAAGGGAATGAAAAAAGTCATGAAGATAGTTAAAGTAGATAACAACAGGCATATCAAAAAATTCATTGATCTACCTTATGCAATATATAAGAACAATCCACTCTGGGTTCCACCATTAAAATCTATGATAAAAAGGGTTATTAAAAAAGGCTCGACCGTAATGAATGCAGGAAGAGAATTTTATCTTGTTTTTGATAATGGAAAGCCAGTTGCAAGAATGGGCATATACATTAACAAAAATGTTCTTTCTCACGGTAACAATGTTGGATTTTTTACACTTTTCGAATCATTTGATAATCAAACAGCTGTTAATTTAATGGTAGAAAAAGCGGATAGATGGTTTGCAAAAAAAGACATTAGTGCATATATTGGGCCGGAATCTCCAACGAATGGTGATGATTATAAAGGCATGCTCACTAAGAACTTTGAAGACCCTCCATATATATATTTAAATTACAATCCTCCTTATTACAGAAATCTAATTAAAAATGCTGGCTTCAAGCCAAAAACCCATTTAGCCTGTTTTAAATTTGACCTTAGAGGAGAATTTCCAGAGAAAAAAGTAAAATTAATTAATAAAGCTATGAAACGCTATAACATTCGTGTAGTATCACCCAATGCGAAAGATCTTAACAAGATTGCGCATGATATGCGTGAAGTCATGGAAAATTCTATTCCAGATGAATGGGTTGGAGTAAGACCACCATCACAGGAACAGATGCTGGGTATTGTGAAGGAGATGAAGCGATTCGCCGATCCGGATCTTGCAGCTATTGCCTATAAGGAAGATCGACCTATAGGTTTTTCAGTCGCCATTCCGAACTACAATCCTTTATTTAAAAAAATGAATGGAACGCTTCTACCCTTCGGCTGGTTAATTTTCTTAACTGGAAAGAAAAAAATAAAAAGGTTCAGATCCATTACTGTTTTTGTAGATAAAGCATTCCAGGGAAAAGGGGTATCCTTCGCAATGCATTACCATATTGGTAGAAATGCAAAGAAGAAAGGCTATATAGAAGCTGAAGGTGGAATCGTGGGTTTTGAAAACCGCAAAAGTTTTCAGGACGCTGTTGGAGCAGGTGGAGAGTTATATAAAGAATACATGACTTTCATAAAGGAAGTTCCTTAACCAAAATGACCCACAATTACCCATTGTGGGTCATTTAAGAAATATGTACCTGTTCTATAATTAAATTTCAATATTCAAAGGTTATCGCAAAAATATGCATGGTTATGGTGTCTGGAAGCTGTATTGAACGGACAATTTTATTCTTTAAATAGAAGCTTTGAACATATAATTTGCATTTTATCCTTTCAATATTTCCTGAAATGTCATAACGGTAAGGAAATTCTACGTACTTTTCACCAAACTGGTTACTACCACACCAATCAGAAAAAGACAGGTTCAGATATTCTGTTGAACCATCCTCATAAATAATGGTTAACGTGTTAGTATAGTCTCCATGGTCACTTGAGCCCATAATATATAATTTGCTGGCATTAAAATCAATTTCAAACTTCTGTCCTGATGTTCTTAAATTGTCATTTCCTTTTGTCTTGATCAAATAAGGCACACCATCTAAATAAATATATCCTTCTTCCAATAACTTTTCAATTTCTTCTTCAGGATAAGACGCACCAATTACGCCTGTATAGTTATCAAAGTTTCCCTCTTTTCTGGATAAAGAATCAACTATTCCATTATTGTTAAATACTGAATCCAGAACAAGTAATGTAAATCCATCAACAGAGACTTTTTCAACATCCACAGTTTCTTGAACGGTTTTTTCTTCGCCTGAATAAGCTATCAACGGTTCATCAGTTTCAAGGAAAGTGAAAGGTTCAATTCCCTGCATTTTTTTGTTTGTTCTGTTGTAAAACAGGTACTTATTATTATCCGCATTATATATTCCTATTAGTTGGGGATAAAATATAATTTGATCAATGAATATTCTTTCTCCGGAGAACTTCAAGCCAAGAGAAAATCTTTCTTTCTCTCCTGTTCCCTTTATCACTCCAGAATTAGTAATGCCTCTGTTCACATTAATATTGGTAACTGATTTACTTTGAGCTATTTTTGTTGTGAGCTCAACATTTTCAACTACTTTGTTTTCCAGAAAACTAACCAGTACCTCATAATAAGTTTCTGCTAAAGTAATATTGTCTCTCATAACTGTTGTACCACTACAATCTACGAAGTAGCCCCCTGACGATCTGGTTAACGAAATAACTTCTGCTTCTGAAAGCCCAAGATTCATTTTTTCTGCTTCAATTACTATTCCAGGTGTAAGTAACATTAGATCTTCTATAAAATAATTTAGGAAAAGGTCAGGTAGCAAGTAAACATTCTGAATAGAAAGCAAAGCGCTTATTGTTGATTCCGCGCCTGAATTGAGATTTCTATGTGTTGGTTCAAGCCCGTCAAAACCTTCTCCATTTTCTCCAAACATTGGCCTCCCTAATTCATTAAAACCCTTAAACCATGAAGCCATAAGTACTGCGTACATACCGTAATCTTTTCTATCGGTAACCTCATACAATCTTACTGCAGAGTTGACCATACACTCAGCAGCATATGCAATCTTTGGATATTCTATTAAATTTTCTCCAACCAAATAAACAGGACCAAAGGTAACAATAAATGGAAACAATCTCTTTGCAGAAAACTCAGCATATTCAATATATTCAGTGTTTCCGGTTATCAAATAGGCTTCAGTAAGTGCTTCAATATGCCTTGATCCCCATCCATGCCAGTTGAAATTTTCAATCCCTTCATCAAACAATCCGAAATTTTCCCAGTAATTGTTATTTGATTTACTTATGAGACCTTTAGCAACTTCATCAATGGTATCGATAAATTCACTGTTCTTCTCAAACGTTGCCATTTCACATATCCCCAGAAGCATTACAGAGCTTATATCAGAGTATTTATCAAGCAAACCATTTTTAATGTTTCTCTTAAGAAGTGAAAATGTTCTTTTTGCCCTTTCAAAAAGTTCTATTGATAATTCCCTATCAATTTCATAAAAAACATTAGCTCCTTTGGCAAGTACCCATAAAGCACGAACCGACCACCAATTGGCCCCTGGTCTAGATGTTGGACCGTACCTATTGTACTCTCCATCAGCTGTTATAAAATTATAAAAACTGCCATCATTTCTCTGCATTACAAAAAGAAAATCAAAAATTTCTTTGCTTCTTTCAATTGATAACTCCATATTAATATCCATTTCGATGTTTCGCAAATAAAAGATTCCGGCTCTGGCAACATCATCAACGCAGGTTACCCCTTCTCCGGTTGCTCCGATATGTTTGTAAGTACCATCCGGTAATCTATCCGCATATATCCAGTATCCCCAATGAATTTCACCATTGATTTCAAATTCATCCCTTAAAAACTCAAGATGATCTATTTTTAGATCATTTATATTAATTGAAGCTGCAATACTAGCCATAACAAATAATAGTGTGAATATGAGCATAGATTTCATTTTATCTTTACCTCCAAACAACTAAAAAAGGGCGCCTTAAGGCGCCCTATAGTATTTTATTTCTTAATTACCAATTTCAACCGACTGTATCTCAATTGTTCTGCTTACAATATGACCTATTGCACTGCCAATAGTTTCGGAATTGTACAAACTATAAAATCTTTCAAAGTTCAGTTCATCACCTGCAACATAATGATTTGGAAGATCAGTTGTTTCTAGTGAAACCATATCCTTTGTTGATTCATATAACTCAAATTCTCCAGGGAGCCATTTGAAAACTCCATCACGAAATTCTCTGCTTTCATAAATCCATGTATTACCATCTACCCATTTGTTGTAATCTGCATAAACCACAGGGTTTTCAGGTAATATTTCAGCAACACCTATTCCCAAAGAAGGTGAGTAATTGGATCTCCATGATTCTTGAGAAGCGAATATGTATGTGGCACCCCACCATAATGGTTTCATAGAATCAATTGCCGGGAAAACAATATAAGGCATCCTATCTACATACATTATGGCATTTCTATCAAACCAGTATTCCAGAGGAGTAATGTTTAATTGATCAGTCCATAACAGTCTTCTAAAGACAGGAAGCATATGAACTGCATCATCCGATATGTCTGTTAGAGGCCTTGTTATCATGGACTGAACTTTCATCATATCAAGATAATTATTGAATATGAAGCTATTATCCATCCTTATATCACCAGTATTGAAAATTGTGGTAACGATATGTTGATCAAGGCCAACGAACGTTTCTGATTGCAACTTTGTTACTACCGTAACTCCTACCGGACCGGGTTCAAGTACGCTTGTTTCTACAATTCTAAAATCTCCTGATGTCTTTTCTTCATGCCTCCCAAGTTCTCCATCAACATAGTAAGTTGAGCCTACCCAACCTGAAACTCTACCTATACCAATTTCATCTACAATAGTTCCTTCTACACCACTAAATTCTTCAACTCTAACAAGACCATTCATTGATATCCTTGCCTTTAATGCAAATCCTTCGATCATTGTAACGCCTTCTTCTTCATTGACAGAGAAAGAAGCGGTGTATTCAGGCATCTCAATCGAAAAATCATCACTGACGGTTATTTTGGAAGGTCCTTTCACTAAAGTGATCAACAAATCGCCTGATGACAACTTTCCGTTCAAATCAACATCGTCAATCTGGTAAGGAATTTCTGAACCATCAGCATCAATAACTCTTAGAGAATCCCAGTTGGCATCGAAATCCAAACCGACCAGCGTAAGTACTTCATTCATACTCACTGCAATAGGAACATCAATATCTGTGGTCTTTGAAATCTCGATAGGAATCTCTACAATTTCCGAAAACGCAAAGCTAACAAAGAACAAACACAATAAAACGATTAGAATACGTCTCATCATTTTTCCCTCCTTTTTATGTAAGCGGTTACACATAAGAAATTATACATATATTAATCAAATGTGCTAACTACGCTTATACATAAACTTAAACGATTTGAGCTATATAGAACTGATTATTGTCAATAATCTCTTAAAAATGCATTATTTCATTGAAGACATTTTAGAAAAAAGAAAATTTTAGATTTATAGAAGCAAACAAATAATTAAATATAATTGATAATAATCAAGTTTAATTACCCTTAATAGTATTTAATAGGTCATTGTAAATGACAAAAAATGAGTTAATATTTTTAATATATGTAAGCGCTTGCATAAAGGAGTGACAAGATTTTGAGTTCTAATTTAAAAGATGTAGCAAATTTAGCCGGCGTCTCAACTGCCACTGTTTCACGTGTTATTAACAACAAAGGATATGTATCAGATAAAACAAAAAGAAAAGTTGTTAAGGCTGTTGGTGAACTAAATTATTTGCCAACAAAAACTGCCCGCTTTCTAGCAAAAAAAGGGCATACATACAATGTGGCGATTATGTCTGGCGAAAGAGTGCTGGATTCGATCTCTTCGCATCCAGATGAATTTTATACAGTTGTTGTAAAAGGAATTACAGATTTCGCAAAAAAGCATCGTTTAAATACCCATTTTTTAAAGATAAAGGAAACTGAATATATATATGACGGTTATTTACTTCTTGGTGGAGAAATAACTAATTCCTATATAAAAGAACTCAAATCTACCCAAAAACCTATTGTTCTTGTTGATCAATATGTCCCGGGTTTGAAGATAGACTGTGTTATTTCAGATGGTTACGATGGTACCGTTTACGGAATCGAATATTTAATTCAAAAAGGGCTAAAGAAAATTGTAGCTTTTCATGGCCCTTTAAGCCATTTTGGATTCAAAGATAGATACAATGGATATATTTCTGCGATGGAAAAACATGGTTTGCTTCCAAGGACCTATGAATACGATGAGATTGGCGATAACATGTCCACTTTGATTGATATGATTCTTAGAACATATGGAAAGCCCGAAGCCATATTTGGAACAAATGATACAGCTGCTATTAGGGCGATGGAAGAATTAAAAAGACGCAACTTTAAAATCCCTGAAGATATTTCTATTTTAGGTTTTGATGATATCGTGAGTGCATCATCTGTAACACCATCCTTAACTACTCTAAAAATCTTTAAATATGAGCTTGGTTCAGTTGCAGCAAGAAGATTGTTTACTCTTTTAATGGGAGAAGAAGAGCATCCCATAAAAACGTCGCTATTCACGCATTTTATTAAGCGTGAAAGCACAATTTAAGGAGGGGTAACATGAAAAAATCATTGTTCATTGTATTAATTGTATTATTTGCCTTTACTGTATTTGGCAAGGAAATAGTATTCTGGACTGCACCAAATCCTTTGCAGGAAAGCTTCTGGAAATCACTGGTAACTCAATGGAATGAAGAAAATCCTGACATTCAAATCAAATGGTCAACAATACCAGCTGCAGGAAGTTCAGAAGAGGCTATTTTGACTTCGATAGCTTCTGGAAGAAGTCCTGATATCTGTACAAACATATTTAGTGGTTTTGCAGCCCAGTTGATCGAAGCAGATCAGCTAGTCGCACTGGAAACTCTTCCTGGATATTGGGAACTTATTGAACAGAGGGAGATGGAACAAATAGTGGAGGGATGGAAATTTTCTGGTCATTATCATGTTTTTCCCATTTACTCCAATCCCATGCTTATTTGGTGGAGAAGTGATTTACTTGCAGAACTTGGTTATGACGAACCACCAAGAACCTACTCGGAAATATACGAAATAAGCGAAAAATATTCAGTACCAAACGAAAAATTCGGAATGCAGGTTATCCTCGGAAGAAACTGGTGGGATAGATGGTTCGATTTCATTAATTATTATTATGCCGCAAGCGGTGGAAACCCATATCTTGACATTGATCGTTCAAGAGCTACATTCAACGATGAACATGGTAAAAGTGTTGTAGAATTTATTTATAAAATGTTCAGAAACAACTGGACTGCAGTTGATCTTGGAAACTATCCACTTTATTATGGGGTCGTTCTTGGTGGAATAAGAGGGCCCTGGGAAATTAATTGGGCACAGGAGCAATTCCCTGATGTTTTTGAACATATTGTTGTTGGACCTCCACCAGTTCCGGATTACTATCCAGAAGAAGAACCCATTTTTACCTTTGCTGATACAAAAGGTTTAGTAATGTTCAAATCCTGTAAATATAAAGAAGAAGCATGGGAATTTCTCAAATGGGTGTATTCCAATGAAGAAAATGATCTCAGATGGGTTACTATGACTAACCTACCACCTGCAAGGGGAGATCTTTTAACAAACGAAATGTTTAAAGATTACATGTCTGAAAATGAATTCTTTTCACAGTATGCAGGATATGTACCTTACGCTGTTCCACCAGCTCTTACAACAAAGACTGTTGATGTTCAGGATGCAATGACAGATTATTTAGTTGAACCACTAATGTACGACAAAGCAGGACCTGAAGAAGCTCTAAATAATGTTGCAGGAAAAATAAGATCAATACTGTTTTGATTTAAAGCGGGGAGATTTCTCCCTGCTTTTTAGTTATTAAGCATTCTGCAGGAGGAATACCTTATGGGTTTAAAATCATTACGCAGAATAGAAGCAACAAAGGGCTGGTCAATATCCCTTGTATATTTTATCTATACCGCGATCTTTTGGGGTTATCCATTTGTCTGGTTGTTCATACTGGCTCTCTCGAGATGGAATTTTTTAACGCCAAGAAAATTTGTTTGGTTCTATAACTTTGTAAAAATGTTCCAGGATGATTTATTTTGGAGAGTCGTTCTAAATACCTTCAATTTTATGCTTTATTACATTCCAATGGTTCTGGGTCTATCTCTTCTGTTTGCTGTTGCACTAACAAAAATCAAATATTTCAAAACATTTTTTGTTCTTGCTTTTCTTGTTGCTAACGTATCTTCTGGAGTTGCCTATTCAATTATTTTTCAAAGACTCTTCGCGATAAACGGACCACTAAACAAATTCATTTACGCTCTAACAGGAAGAACAATTCCCTGGTTTAGCGAACCACAACTGGCAATTCTATCCATAGCCATGATGGTTACATGGAAATTTATAGGATACTATGGACTTATACTTTTTTCAGGATTGAATTCCATTCCAAAAACTTTATATGAAGCTGCTGAACTCGATGGGGCAACCGGATGGAAAAAATTCTGGAAAATTACTTTACCACTTCTAAACCCCTCCATAGTCATGGTCTTGGTCCTTGCAATAGCACTGGTTTTTGGAATATTTACAGAACCTTATCTAATAACAGGCGGAGGTCCAATGAAGAGAACCTTCACCTTCCAGATGATGGTATATACAACAGCTTTTCAAAAACTTGACCCGGGATACGCCTCTACGCTGGCAATTGTAGCCGCTCTCATGAGTTTTGGCTGTGTGATTTTGACACGGAAGCTTATTGAAAGAGAGGTCGAATACGCATGAAAAAGATACCCCAGATAATTTTATATGTCATTTTATTTATCGCCTCTTTTATCTGGATATACCCGTATATCTGGATGTTTATGGGATCATTTAAACCATCAGACCAAATCTTTACAACATTTTGGCCTTCTCGTTTTACCATAGAGCATTACAGATTTATTCTGGAAACAGCTGAAAAAATGCACAGACCTTTTGTGAGAGCACTGGGAAATAGTATTATAATTTCTGCAATCGTTACTGTATCTGTGTTATTTAGTTCTGCAATAATAGGCTACGCAGTATCGCGCTTGAGATTTAAAGGAAGGAATATTGTTTTCAATTTCATAATTTTTCAAATGTTATTTCCGGGATTTTTGTTCATAGTCCCATTATACGTACTGATAAGAACATTGAATCTCACCGATACATTATCTGCTGTGTTCTTACCCAGTTTAATGTCAGCCTGGGGAGTCTTCATGTTTGCACAGTCATATAGAACTATACCAAAAGAGTTCATTGAAGCAGCTAGAATGGACGGAGCACGTGAATTCTGGATAATAGCTAAAGTTATGGTACCACTGACAGGTTCAACAGCATCAATTGTGGGTATGTTTACATTCATAGGGATCTGGGACAATTTCATGTGGCCTCTGATTGTTATAAGAAACTATGATAAAATGCCTTTGTCCGTTCTTTTAGCGAGTTTCAACCACGAATATGGGAGTTATGTTGGTCCACTACTTGCAGGTTCTGTAATACAAACTATACCAATGGTACTGATATTTTTGATATTTAGAAAATACTTCTTACAGGGAATATCTATGTCTTTAAAATAACAGGAGGAGAAGAAAATGAAGCTTAGACTCAGAAGGCATGTTTTAAATCCGTTGCTCTCACCTATACCTTATCATCACTGGGAATCAAAATATGTGTTTAATTGTGCTGTGGTCAAAAAAGATGGGTTGTTTCACTTGTTGTACCGGGCTCAGGGCGAAGATATGGTTTCAAGAATTGGTTACGCGGTAAGCGAAGATGGAGTTGACTTTAATCGAATGGAAAAACCGGTTTTTTCTCCATCCATCCAGGAAGAATTATTCGGTGTTGAAGATCCAAGAATCACAAAGATAGATAACAAATTCTATATGACTTACACAGCCTATTCACCTCAAGGAGTAAGGATTTCCTTATCATCGACAGATGATTTTATTAGATGGGAGCGACTTGGCGTGGTTATTCCCGATATTGACAATAAAGATGCTGCACTTTTCCCGGAAAAAATCAATGGAAAGTATATCATGTTTCACAGAATTGAACCTGATATGTATCTTGCATATTCAAAGGACCTTATTCACTGGGAGAATTTCGTTTCAATAGCCAGCCCAAGAAAGGATGGCTGGGACAACTTAAAAATCGGCATCGCTGCACCACCAATCAAACTGGAAAAAGGCTGGTTAGTTTTATATCACGGAGTGGAAGATAAACCAAAACCTGTATATAGACTTGGATTTATGCTACTTGATAAGAATAATCCTGCTAGAGTTATCAAGAGAACACAATATCCTGTTCTTGAGCCCGAGAAAAACTGGGAAATCTTTGGTGGCGTACCCAACGTTGTTTTTGCAGATGCCATGGTAGAGCATCAGGAAAAATACTTCATATATTACGGGGCAGCGGATAACCACATTGCACTTGCCACGATATCAAAACAGGAAGTGCTTAAATGGGTTGAGGAGGAATAACAGTGAAATCAGTTCTTATTATCTTATTTATTTGTTTTTCTCTTACTGCTTTGAGTTTTAATTTTACTTTCGAAAAGGTTTATGATATTGAAAGAGTCTCTGATTATCCAGTACTTCTTCCAGAAGGAATAGGCTTTGAATCAAAAGCTGTTTTTAATCCTGGGGCTATTATTGTTGATGGTGAAATCAATCTCATTTATAGAGCTGAAGACTGGTCGGGAGTTAACAAATGGAACGGTACTTCGAGCCTGGGACTTGCCAGGAGCATAGATGGTATAAACTTTGAAAAAATGGACGAACCACTCCTATCACCAACCGAGGATTATGAAATACCGGGTGGTTGTGAAGACCCAAGAATTGTGAAAATCGATGATATGTATATTCTCACCTACACTGGCTATGATGGTACCAATGCAAAACTGTGTCTGGCATATTCAATGGATTTTAAAAACTGGACGAAGGTTGGCCCAATAATAAAAACCAGCAGATGGTCAAAGTCTGGAGCGATTGTTCCTCAAAAAATTAACGGAAAATACTACATGTATTTTGGTGACAGCGCTATCTATCTGGCCAGTTCAAATAACCTGGAAGATTGGCAGGTTAATTACAGTCCCGTATTAAGCCCCCGCTCAATGAATTTTGATAATAGGTTAGTTGAACCCGGTCCAGCTCCAGTAATAACCGATGAAGGAATATTGTTGTTTTATAACAGTGCGGATTTTTCTGGAATATACAGAGTTGGTGCTGCTTTATTTGATAAAAATAACCCGGCAAAACTTATAAAAAGAACAAATGAACCGATTTTTGAACCAGAACTGTCATGGGAAAAGAAAGGTCAGGTACCCAATGTCGTATTCTTCGAAGGTAGCGTTATACACAACGATAAAATGTTCATATATTATGGAGCTGCAGACACGTATATTGGAGCAGCTAAAATAGACCTAAACTGAACTAGATGAAAACAGCTTTATTTCCTTTGGTTCAAGCGTTTCATTAACCTCAGTAGGATCAGGGGTATATATTTTTTTTATCTCTTGTTTTTCCCAGGAAACATTTTGCATTACCAGTAATTGTTTAGAACCTTCAACCATTTTCCTTAAGCGAACCATTGCATTATCAGTTCTATAAAGGTTTAAGTTCACATTTTTTGCAACAAAGCGATATATTAGATATGAGACATCATTGTCATTAACATATGGTGTTTTTCCTAGAATGTACTCTAGAGGAAAGTTTAGAAAGAAAATTTTTCCTTTTCCTTTTTTGTTTACTGCAAGTTTCAGCCCGGAATTGCTTAACAAATTTACTTCAACATCATCAGAACAATTAATAGAGAGAAAACTCTTTTCCCATACACTGTCGCAATTTGATGTAGAAATATTCCAATTTTCATTTTCATTTAATGAAATTTCAATGGTTTCAGGTAATATATCAGGTAATCCATATCTTCTCTCGTGCTCACAATTTACAATATTATTGAAATTATGCATCCATAATCCTGGTTGATTAGATGTTAATCCTTCGAAATAGCTAAAATAAACGTTACCACCATTTTCAACAAACCTCAAAATATTTTCCCAGGTTGTTGCAGAATATTTTTTGGCACATGGCAAAATTAGAAGTTTATATCCTTCCCAGCTTTCAGGGTTCTCACCAACAATATCTACTTCCAAACCTGCTTTTGTAGCAAAAGCATAACTTTGAATATAACTTAAAGCCATTTTTTCTCTATCATCTTCACTAAAAGGGAAATCTTCATTATAAAATTTGGAAATCACAATAGCCGCTTCTTTCCCTTGAGGTTTATAGTTGTTAAAATTCTCTATAAAACGTCCAAAGCGAGTAAATTCTTCTGTAACCTTTTTGGCTTTACCCTGTTTATCAAAAATTCCAAAGTTGAGCTCAAAGGGATGATGGACATACGGTCTCATATCAACATAATTAAAGTCACTTAAACACCAACCCAGAGCACCTTTACCTCCAGCAAAAAAGATATTGAATAAAATTTCTCTATAATATTTTGAAATATTATTGTCTGATGCATGGCTGGATGAAGCACCAAATTCCTCCATAATTACAGGCAGTTGATACCGCTTACAAAAACCTATTAGAAATTCTGTAATCATGCTGTGCCTGTAATTATCAGGCTCACTTACATACATATGAGGTCCCAAAAAATCCACTATTCCTGAAAGTTTTTCAAAATCAAACCCATTTTGTCCGCCAAATGCATTCCAGCAACCATCGCCAATACCCACCGGTTTATCGGGATCATATTTCCTTATTGCTTGAGTTAATCTAAATGCCCATTTATGTATCTTCTCAGGTGAAGATGTTCCTGCATAAAGAGGCATTTCATTGGAAAGAAGGTAACCCCAGATTGCTCCGGATTCGTTGATTTCCTGTACTACGCTTTTTACGAGAAATTCCTGTTGTCTTAACATAAAGGGATCTGAATAAAGATCGCGACCATTTCTGAATCTGAAATCCCAGTTCTCACCAGACATATGCCCAACGATAAAGGTAGGAATGGTTTTTAGGTCATATTTTTCACAAATCTTGAGGAATTTCTTATACCTATCAATTCGTACCCTGTCTACCCTTTCAGGTTCTGTCATAAAGCTGTGACTTAATATGAACGAGCGGCATATGTTCATATGAAGTTCTTTCATTTTTTTAATCTCTTCTTCAATAACCTCTGGATTCCAGTATCTGTCTTCCCACATAAACAGAGCTCCGCTACGAGACCAGTAATTGATCCCCAGCAGGAAATTCTTAAAACCTTTTTTCATATTGTTGTCCTCCATTAAAAGTGTTCATGTTATTTTCTAAGATATATATATAGCCTTTTTTCAAGAAAGGTAATTTATTCAAAGGTGAGGGTCTGCAGAATAAGAAACCCTGAGCGTAATCGCATCCAAGGTCAATCAACGTATTCTTTTGCTCATTGGTCTCTACACCTTCCGCTACGGTTTTCAATCCAAGATTCTTAGCAAGTCCTATTATCATTCTTATAATTGTTATATCAGCATTCTCTTTGTCAATGTTCTGAACAAAGGATTTATCAATCTTCAAATAATCTACAGGAAGTTGTTGCAGGTAGCTTAAAGAGGAGTAACCCGTTCCGAAATCATCAATATAAACCTCGATTCCGTTTTTCTTGAGTCTGTTTAATTTGTTTAGATTCCCCTCAAGATTCTTAAGTAAATCTGTTTCGGTTATTTCAAGGGAGAATTTTTCTCCTTCAATCCCATGTACCATCAAAATTTCAGTAATATCTTCAACAATATTGTCTCTTTGAAGTTCTTTGGCAGAAAGGTTTATTGTTATCGGGATATCTATCCCTGACTTATCCAGATCGTATAAATCTTCACACACTCTGTTCTGAACATATTTGCCAATTTTATCGATGGAACCCGCTACCTCAGCGATTGGAATAAAAATTTCAGGAGAAACATAACCCTTTTTGGGATGTTTCCAGCGGCACAAAGCTTCAAGTCTGAATATTTTACCGCTATCCATTTCAACTATCGGTTGATAAAATACATCAAGCTGATTCCTTTCTTCAAAGGCTTTTAAGAGATCCTGCTCTAAGGAAAGCCTTTCAGTAACGTCCAAGCTTTGTTCATGTTTATAGAAACTGTAGTCTTTACCTGTTCTTTTTGCATGATACATAGCGACAGCAGCATTTCTTAATAGTGTTTGAAAGTCTTTACCATTTTCAGGATACACAGCTATTCCTATAGAAATGGATACACTTACTGGTTGATTATTAATGAAAAACGGGTTATTCATCACGCGTAATATATTCTGTGCAATTCTCCTGGAAACATTATAACCCGCGTCTAAAAACAGTAAAACGAATTCATCCGCTTCCAGTCTCACCAAAATATCACTTTCACGTAAAAAGTCCATCAATCTATTTCCAAAATCTTTTATCAACACATCTCCTGTGAAATGACCAAAAACCTCATTAATATGCCGGAATCTGTTGATATCCAGCTGCATTAATGAAAATTTTCGACCTTTTTCTTTTGCCCACTTAAGACACTCCGAAAATTTCTCTTCAAGATATCGTCTGTTGGGTAAATTTGTAACGGGGTCATGTGTTGCAAGATACTTTAGTTTGGTTCTTTCTTTTTTTACTTTTTCTTCCAGTGAAATTCTTCTTAATAACACCGATACTTGTTGCCCCAGTATTTCAGCTGTTTCAACCGACATATCATCAAAAGCGTTAGTTTCTTCATGATTATCCAGTGAGAATATCGCCAGTATGTCATTATCTATCACAGATGGTATGGAAAGTGTGGACTTGATCTCTTTTCCTTTTCTAGCCCTTAGCAGTTTTTGCCGGGTTACTGCACTTAGTCTATCATCGACTTTATTGGGGTTTACTATTCGTGGTTTGTGACTATTTCCATGCATAACTTCATCCGGACTGAATGAAACCTCTTTTAGTATGTCCATATCGTAATTAATGGCATCAATGAAATGATATTTACCATCTTTCTTTTTTATGAGCAAGCTGCCCGATTCAGCTCCAGGTACTATCTCCACTGCTCTTTTAAGTAGTTCGGTGTACGTTTTCTCTGATAATTCCGATCGCAAAATTTCGTTTGTTGTTTCCCTTAAAATTTGATGAAGTCTAACAAAATATTCTAATCTAGATTGATATGCATTTTTGTCAGTTATATCAATCGCTATGCCACCTATAAGAGGTTCTCTGTCTCCTCTATTAATAACAAATTTTTGTGAACTGTATAATCTTAACGCTCCATTTTTATCTGGAACTTTTTCTTCACATTCTATAAACCCTTTTTTAAGAGCCTTTCTGTCGTTCTCTAATAAAATATCTGCAATTTCTTTTGAATATAATTCATGGGGGTTCTTTCCCAGTTCTTTTTCATCATGACCTATTATTTTTTTAAAAAAGTAATTCATAAATACATATCTACTATTGTGATCCTTAATAAAAACTGCTGCGGGAACGTGATCGACAAAAAGTGAAAAAAGATCTTCACTGTTTTCGAATTCTTTCCTCACCAATCCCAAAGTTCTTTCTGCATTGATTTTATTAAGTTTGAACGATATGAGATCCGCCAGTTCAATAAGATGGTTTTGTTCTTTTCTGTCATTTGCAAGTTCTTTACTTAGAAGCACTGAAAATACACCTTTGACTATTCCTTGATACTCGAGTGGAACACTAATTATTCCCTCTGAATTACTCTCTTTTACTATTTCACAGTCATAACCGGGTTTAACATCCACAAACAAGTCTCTTTTTTCAACGGGATGTGTTATACAGCGTGATTCTTTTTTAATAATCATATTGTTAAGAAGCTTTTTAGTGGTTTTTTTAAAACCTTTGTCGTATATATTTATAAAGTTATTATCCTTATCTATGAGAAAGGAGAAGATCCCCTTATACTTTCCCGTATTATAAAGACTCTCACAAAATGTTTTTAAAACATCTTTTTCATTATTAATCTTTGCAATTTTTTGTTCGATATTGCGGACAATCCTAAAATCTTTTCCCAGGGTAAAAACTCTTCTTTTTTCCTTTTTTGAAAAATCTTCACTTTTCTTGTGTTCTTTATTTCTTTTATTGTTCAACAAAGGTCACCACTCATAAAATCTTTTTACATAAAAAGCGGCAGTTTTGACACTGCCGCTGAAAATTCTTATCAATTAAGCATTGTTAGTACAACCAGTAAGCCGATTAAAAGAACAACTCCTCCAATTATCATTATCAGCACATTGGTGTCGTGCTTAACTTCCTGTTCTGTTTTGTGCTGCAGTATGAAGGATGCAGTTTGAGTCTTGCCTTCGTTCACTGTAACTGTCATACTGGCGGAATGATATTCCCATTTGGATACTTCAATTTTGTGCTGTCCTACACGAGCAAAGTCTTTGTAAGGTGTTGTTCCTACAAGATCTCCGTCAATATAAACGGACGCATTGGGTTTACATGTAACCTCAATAAATCCATAAGGATAATTGGGTTTCAGTGTGTATTTTTTCGTAGTGTATCCACCTGAAACATTAATGGTATCAGGTCCATAAACCAGATCATTATCATTTTCTAAATAAATCCAGTGATTACCAGTTTCAAGATCTAGAGTCACGGGGTTACTTCCTCTTGGCAATCCATCAACGTATACTGTAGCATCTCTGTCTGCATCTATTTCGAGAGTTCCCATTATTGGATTGTAATTAGCAAAGAAATATGTAAATCCGAAGTTCCAGTTTTGATTTGTCATTGAATTCTGGACTACACCTTTAAGATTTTTCACATTATTGAGCAAATAGGGAAACGCAGTTGATCCAAATTGTGAAGTAACCGAATCAAGAAATGGTAAAGGTTCATCTGAAGCGATTATAAGAATAATTTCCCTTCCATGTTCTGAGCTGATCTTTAAACTGTAATTTGTTGAGGCTCTGTCTGTTGGCAATGAGTATGTTTTTCCGCCCTTCATAAAATTATTTTGATCGTACTTATTGGGGAACAGAACATCTACTCTTCCATTGGGCATAATGTCAAGAACTGCTACATAAGCATCTTCACTTACAGAAAAGCTCAAATTGAGAGTGTCACCATTGTAATAGGATCCGGGCATTGATTTCTCAGTATTTACTTTAATATCAATTGTTTTATCTGTTGGTCTTAAAAGAATATCCCTTGGACTATAAGAAACCCCAGTGGCAGAGAAAGCACAGATTGAAAAAGCCAAAACCAATATCGTTAGAATTACCAGACGCTTCATAATTCCACCTCCTAAATAGAATTTTTTATTTTATTAATTGCACTGTTAATTATTTCTGCTGACTTTACCAGCTCTTTGTGTTCTTCTGTGGATATATTCAGTGGTAATATTCTCTCAATCCCTTTTCCTCCAACAACGCTTGGTACACTGAATGGAACATTTTCCATTTTATCAAATTTCTGGTGCACGGTTGAAACAGTAAGGACGGAATGTTGATTACCTGCTATAACCTCTATTATTTTGGCAACAGCAAGTCCGATTCCAAAACATGTTGATCCCTTTTTCTCAATGATCTGATAGGCTGCTTTCTTTGTGGATTCAAAGATCTCTTTCAATGCAATTTCTCCAGGACATCCTTCATTTCTGCATTCTTTGCAATACGATTTGATCGGAGTTCCTCCAATATTTGCCGTTGACCAGCTGGCAATTTCGCTATCACCATGCTCTCCCAGAACGTAAGCATGTACACTACGAGGATCAAGTTTGCAGTGCTGGGCAATGTTTTGTCTCAGTCTTGCAGTATCAAGAGTGGTTCCTGAACCAAAAACACGACTCCGTGGAAAGCCTGATTTTTTCCAGGCAACCCAGGTTAATACATCAACAGGATTTGATACCACGATCAATAATGTATCTTTGTTTCTTTTCGTTATTTCAGAAACAATATCGGTCATTATTCCAGCATTACTTTCAAGCAACTGAAGTCTGGTTTCACCAGATTTTTGTGGTTTACCAGCAGTAATGATTACTATATCAGAATCGGTAACGAGCTCATAACCTCCTCCATTTATTTCCACTGGACTTGCATAGGGATTACCATGCTTCAAATCCATTGCCTGTCCCTCTGCAAGCTCCTTATTAATATCTACAAGATTTATTTTTTTAACTATACCTTTTATCATGGAGGCATATGCTATTGAAGAGCCAACCATCCCGGCTCCTATGATAGAAATGTTCAAACATTATCCCTCCTATTTTCAATAATTTGTTTCAAATATTTCATTAAATGTTCTTCAATTTTATCTTTTTTCACTGTTTCTATTATCTCACCATTCATAAAGATCGCAGCTCCTTCTTTTGTACCTGCTATCCCGATATCAGCATTACTACCCTCACCTATACCATTTACTACACAACCCATTACTGCAATTTTTATGTTTTCACTGACATTCCTGGTAATCTTTTCAACTCTTTGCGCTAACCTTTCTACATCAATTTCTGTTCTTCCACAGGTTGGGCACGCAATAATGGAGACCCCCGACCTCATTCCAAGCGATTTCAATATAGATTTTGCCACCATAACTTCTCTTACGGGATTCCCCGGTAACGAAACCCTTATAGTATCACCAATACCCTTCGACAACAATATACCAATCCCAAGAGCGCTTTTTACCGTACCATCTATACCTATTCCCGCTTCTGTTACTCCTACATGCAGTGGATAATCTACCTTTGAATGGATATATTCATTTGCTTTTATTGTTTCATATACATCTGAGGATTTAGCTGAAATGATAATGTCTTTGAAAGACATTTTTTCCAGCAATCTCACTTCACTAAGAGCACTCTCAGCTAAGGCTTTATCAGGTGAATAGTGTTTGAAATCACTCTTTATGGAACCCGAATTGACACCGACCCTTATTGGGATATTATGGTGGACTGCTGCTTTTACTACTTCCTTTACCTTCCATTCTTCGCCAATATTTCCGGGATTGATTCTAACCTTATGTACACCCAACTCCATTGATTTAATGGCAAGCCTGTAATCAAAATGAATATCTGCAACCAGTGGAATGTCCGTTAAAGAAACGAGAGTTTTAATGGCTGTTGCACACTCTTCATCAGATACAGCTATCCTGACGATTTCACATCCTGACTCTTTCAATTCTTTTATCTGAGAAAGGGTGGCCTCAATATTATTTGTTCTGGTATTGGTCATTGATTGGATTGCAACTGGAAATTCTCCACCAATCTTAACTTTTCCGATCGTCACTACTCTCTTTATGAAACTCAAAAGAATCTCCCTATATCAATAAATGTAATATATAAAATGAATGCCATAAGTAAAATAAAACCTATGGTGTTAATTACACCTTCTACCTTGGGATCTATTTTTCTTCTTATTACCATTTCCACAACTGCAAGCACCATTCTTCCACCATCGAGTATGGGAAGTGGTATTAGATTTATTACTCCAAGATTAAGGGTTATAAATCCTACAAGTATGAAGACAGTCTTCAAACCTGTTTGAGCAGCAGCGCCAACAATTTGCACCATTCCCACAGGTCCTGCAAATTCACTTGGCTTTGTTTGACCGGTAAACAGGTTACCAATGATCTTTACCATACTGGAAAGCAACTCTGTTGCCCATTGAAAACCTAATGAAATTGCTTCAAAAACATTCTGTGGTCTCCAGTATTCATAACCGGCCTTAAAACTGTTGGGTTGTTCAAGAAAATCTATCAAATCGCTTTTGTACATAATGATTTTCTGTTCAATTCCTTCCCTTTCAAGAACAACTTCTACATCCCTTGGAAAACCAGGTATTATGAACTCGGCCTCATCGCCAGAAAACTGCATGTAAACCTGATTTTTTTCCAGATCTACAGACTGTGCAAGCATAGTTAAAGAAACACCATCTTTAATCTCCAAATGCCCGACCCTGATAATCCTGTCGCCTTCCTTCAATGAACCATAATCCTTACCCACAATTGGTTTGAAACTGGAATAATAAAATCCCAGCGCATATCTTTCTTGCGATATGGTTGAAGAATTAATCGCACCCCTTACTGATGTCCCATCTTCAAAAACTATATTTATTACTTTATTCTGCTCAAAACTTTCTGAGAAATTCGAAAAATCACCTTCAAAGGTTCTTCCATTAATACTGCTTATCTTTTCTCCATCTAAATTTCCTTCAAAGTTACTCAAAATGAAATATGCTTCTTCTGGAAAGCGCTGTGGTTCAACTTCCATCGTTACTTTTTCGCCATTTCTTAGTACCTCTAGTTTTATGCTTTCACCGGATGAAATCATTTCTGAAAGCGTCTGATTCTGTATTATCATTTTGTCGTTTGAAGCTACAATACGATCTCCAGCTTTCAATCCTGCTTCATAAGCTGGCGTTCCTTTTTGCACACGTTCAATATTCACTTCAGGAAAACCCCAAAAGGCTCCTGCCAGTGAAAATACCAGAAATCCTGTGAGTATTGAAAATAAAGGACCCGCAAATGTTATTAGAAAACGTTTCCAGGCACTTTTTTTATTAAAAAGCTCATTATCGGGGATTTCCTGAGTATTCTCTTCATAAGGATTTTCCCCGGCCATCTTTACATAACCACCCAGAGGTATGGGATTGATCCTGAATTCGGTCTTTTTGCCTCTTTTAGAGAATATTTTAGGTCCAAAACCAATAGCAAATTCAAGTACCCTAACACCAAATAGTCTGGCAAACAAGTAATGACCCAATTCGTGCATTAAAATAACAGCAGTAAGTATTAATAAAAAATATACAATAGTCATTTAAATCTTTTCACCTCTTCACTAGCCTTGATCCTTGACATCCCGTCAATTTCCATAATATCTTCAAAACTTGTCGGTTTTTTCATATCTACACCTTCAATTGTATTACTAATGACATGAAAAATATCGCCAAAGTTTATTTCTTTTTTTCCAAAGGCTTCAACTGCTACTTCATCAGAAGCATTAAATACTATTTGTTTAACGGGATCTCCAAGGATTTCTCTGGCAAGTTTTAAAGACGGATATCTTTTATAATCAATTTCCTCAAGTTTAAACTCAGTATTCTGAATAACTTCATTTAAAACATATTTTTTTCTACCGGGATAAGACAATGAATAACTTATTGGAATTTTCATATCGTTTTTTCCTGCATGTATTTTTATAACTCCATCAGAATATATTACCCCGGCATGTACCAAGCTACTTCTGTTTATATAGGTGTGAATGTCTTTTTCTCCATAGCCGAATAGATAGTGGGCTTCAATTAACTCAAGCCCTTTATTAACCATGGTTGCACTATCTATTGTAACGCGTTTTCCCATGTTCCAGGTAGGATGTTTTAACACCTCATCCAAAGAAGCATATGCCATTTTGTTTAAAGGATAATCCCTTAAAGCACCACCAGAAGCTGTAATAAATACTTTTTCAGGTGCAACTCCCCCTTCAAGTAACTGAAATAAAGCACTGTGTTCACTATCGACTGGAATTAATTCAGTGTTGTGTTTTTTTAAGTGATGTTGAAAGAGGTATCCCCCACAAACGATTGTTTCTTTATTTGCAAGACATAATCTACTAACATTACCCAGCGCTTTAACACTGTATTTTAAACCTGAACTGCCACTTGCAGCATTAACAAGTATGTCTGCCCTGCAAACATCTATCATTTCTTCGATACCGTTTTCGCCAAAAAAGAAATTTACATCGGGAAACTCTTTTACAAGTGATGTATCTCGTTTTAGTGCTGCAGCATATTTTGGTTTATGTTTTTTGATTTGCTGTTTTAGTAAAGTAAGATTATAGCCACACGATAATGCTTTTATACGATGCGTTTCAAAGCTTTTGAGAACCTCCAGGGTTTGAACACCTATGGAACCAGTTGAACCTATTAAACAAACATCAATCATTTATTGTTCACTTTCTTTTTGATTTCACCTGGATCACCCTGTGTTTCATTTATTAAGTTCTCCACCTCGCTTTTTTCCATTTTTTTCAACTTTTCAATGTTTTCAGCTACATTCTGACGCTTCCCCGGGACACATTTTTCAGGTTCAATATTGTCCTTTGAAACTTCGATTGCAAAGTGGGCACAACCTTTGCAACCACATAAACCACAATCAATATTAGGTAATACCCCGTATATCGCACCAGCCATGTAGTTATTTTTTAATTGAGACTCATATTTTTCCTTTTCTTCCTTCGATGGCTTTGAAGAAGACTTACTCTTCGTTTTTTTGGTGCCGGAATCTTTCCCTTCAAGCAGTTCAATAGCTTTATCTGGATTTTCTTCACTCTTTTCCCAGATATCATCTATCTTTTCCTGTGAGGAATCCATAATCTTTTTTATTGTCTCAGGTGTTCTCGTACGTTTGCCAGGAATACACCCTTCAGGATTCACTTCTCCCTTTACAACAGCCTTTGCAAAAGCTGAACATCCAGGAAATCCACAGGCTCCACAATTAGCACCCGGTAAAGCCGCTTCCACCAGTTTTTCTCTGGGATCTGCTTTTACTTTAAATTTCTCTGCTGCAAACGCGAGGAATGAACCCGAAACCAAACCTAAAGCAGCAAGTAAAATTGCTGAGTATATAATAATCAAAGCAATCACCTCATAACTTAACTAAACCCTGAAAGCCCATAAAAGCCATTGAAAGTAACCCGGCTGATACAAGAGCACTGGCTGTACCTTTAAAGGATTCAGGGACTTCGTACAGTTCCATTCGCTCTCTTACTGTTGAGAATATAATTAGAGCTAAAGCAAAACCGAAACCAGCTCCTACAGCATGTATGATTGTCTCCATTAATGAGTATTCCTGTTGCACATTTAGTAGAGCCAATCCAAGGATCGCACAGTTAGTTGTTATAAGTGGTAAATAGATTCCCAGAGCATCATAAAGCGAAGGACTAATTTTCTTAAGGAATATCTCAACAAATTGCACCAATGATGCAATAATAAGTATGAATACTACCGTTCTTAAAAAGGATACAGAAAAAACAACGAGCAAAAGATTCAATATCCAGGTTATTATTGACGCCATTACCATAACGAAAATTACAGCTATGCTCATTCCAACTGCTGTATCTACTTTTTTCGATACTCCAAGAAAAGGACAAATACCCAAAAAACGTGCCAGAACGAAGTTGTTCACAAGCATCGCTGAAAGAAATATGAAAAATAGTCTTGTACCTTCGGGCATCTATATCACTCCCATCAATTATTTGATGACCTTTTTTTCGCTTTGGCTCTTTTTATTCCAACAAAATTAAACAGGCCAGCTAAAACTCCAAGGGCTATGTATGCTCCAGGTGGCAATATCATTGCAAACAACTTAATTTCAGAGAGTGCAATTCCAAAGATAGTTCCGTTGCCAAAAAACTCTCTTACCACTCCAAGAATAATAAGTGCGCCGGTAAAACCGAGCCCCATGCCAAGACCGTCAAGGAAAGAAGGAACGATTTTATTCTTTGATGCATAGCTTTCAGCTCTACCCAAAATTAAACAATTTACAACAATAAGAGGAATAAATAACCCAAGCGTTTTCCACAAATCATACACAAAACCATGCATGAGGAGATCTATGATAGTTACAAATGATGCTATAACAACTATATAAGAAGGTATACGTACTTTCTCCGGTATAACCTTCCTGATAATCGAAATCACCAGATTGGACATTACAAGCACACTGGTAGTTGCAATCCCCATTCCAAGTCCGTTAACAGCACTGGTAGTAGTCGCCAGCGTAGGACACATACCAAGTACCTGAATAAAGACAGGATTTTCAGATACAAATCCCTTCGTAAACGTTTTAATGCTTTGATTTGCCATTATTCAGCACCTGCCTTTTTTAGAAATTCATACATGGCATTGAGCGAAGTAGCCACAGCTCTAGGAGTGATTGTAGCTCCGGTCATTACATCACTCACCTGAATAATGCCTCTCTCATTTCTGTATTCTTCAATCTCATCCTTTGAAACAACAACATTAGCATCCTGATTAACCTTTAAATCACTTTCCAAACCCTTACTTGAAACTGGATAGAAACGTTTTTGTATATCTTCTTGAGAAATTTTAGCTCCAAGTCCAGGTGTCTCCTGAGAATACTCTATCACTTTGATAGCATTCAAATTGAAGTCATTGTCTATAGAAATAAATCCAGCAACAGTTATTACCTGTCCTCCATAACCCACAGCCTCTCCTGTTAGTACAAATATATCTCTATTATCGTCTGTGGTAAACTTATAAACTGGATATTGAACCTTACCTTTTCCATCTTTCGAGGTATAAATAATTCCATCACTTACTTCAAAGTCCTCTGCAGCCCATTCAAACTTTTCAAGTTCTTCAGAAGTTTCAGGTATGGTCTGTTCATCTACCAACAAATCACCCGTTTCAGGATCGGTTAACACTTTTCTAATAGCCTGTAATTTAGCACCCAGTTCAGCCTGTGCTATTGGTTCTTTTACAAGGTTATAAACAAGTGATAGACCAAGTCCTGCAACAAGTGTTATTAACATTAATACAAAACCTGTTTTTAGATATTCAAGCATTGGAATTCACCTCGCCAAATACCTTTGGCTTTGTTAACATGTCTATCAAAGGTACGAAGGAATTCATAATAATAATTGAATATGACACGCCTTCAGGATATCCTCCAAAGTACCTTATAATCATTGTTATAACTCCACAACCCAGACCAAAAATAAACTGCCCTTTCACTGTCATAGGACTTGTGACCATATCTGTTGCCATGAAAAGCGCACCAAGCATAAGACCTCCACCAAGTATGTGATAAAGGGGAATTCCAAATGATGGATTAATTAAATAAAATATTCCTGACATGGCAGCTACCAATCCTATATAGGTTATTGGCACTGTCAATTTTATTCTTCCTCTTAGTACAAGATATATAAAGCCAAGGATTAATAACAAAGCACTTGTTTCACCAAGAGATCCAGAAATCGTCCCTAGAAACATGTCTTTGATAGGAGGTAACGATCCACCTCCCTCTTTAATAATTGCCAGGGGAGTTGCTGTAGTTTGCAAATCAAAAGGCCTGTACCATGTTGTCATGGCAACTGGAAAAGAAATCAACATAAATACACGACCAATGAGAGCCGGATTCCAAAAATTCCTTCCCAGACCCCCAAACACGTGTTTTGCTATCCCTATGGCAACGATTGTACCTATCAGTGCCTGCCACCAGGCAACTGCTACAGAAAGATTCAATGCTAAAAGCAGTCCTGTAACCGTTGCACTTCCATCAGGCTTGAATTCTTTTTTCCTTCTCAATATTTTCATAATGAACAATTCCGTTAATACCGAACCCCCAACACAAACAAGCATAAGAATAAGGGCATTTAGGCCAAAGAGAAATATTGAAGCCACACTTGCCGGTAACAATGCTATGATCACGTCAAACATTATCTTTCTAACTGAATCAGATGTTCTAAAATGAGGAGCGGAAGAGACTGATAGTTTCATTTTTTTGCCCCTCCTTTCATTGCTTTATACACTTTTTTGGCAAGTTTAAAGCTCTTAACCAGATCGATATTTGCAGGACATGCATAGGAACAGCTTCCACATTCTATACAGTCCAGTAAACCTTCATCTACCGCATTATTATACAGCCTGTTATCCGCATAAAGGTTTAGTTGAAAAGGTAAGAGGAACATGGGACATGAATCAACGCAACTTCCGCAACGAATACACGGCATGATTTCCCGTTCTGTAGCTCTGATTGCTTCCTTTGACATAACGGTTATCCCGGACGTTCCCTTTATTATCGGAATATTTGTTCTTGGAACAGCTATTCCCATCATGGGTCCACCGAAAACAACTCTATCAACCTGATTTTCTTTAATTCCACCAGCCATTTCAATCAATTCATCTGCCATGGTTCCTATTCTCGCAATAACATTTACAGGTTTATAAACAGCTTCGCCGGTTATTGTTATACCTCTTTCAACAAGTGGTTTTCCCTTTTCTATTGCTTCATAGATGGCAAATACGGTCCCAACATTTTGAACTACCGTACCCACATCCATTGGCAAACCACCGGATGGAACCTTTCGTTTGGATACAGCATAAATTAGCTGTTTCTCTGCACCTTGTGGATACTTTGTTTTAAGTGTTTCCACTCTAATATCCGTACCTTTACACGTTTCTTTCATTCTTTTAATCGCTTCCGGTTTATTACTTTCAATACCAATAATAACTTCGTCAATATCCAGAGCTTTCTTTATAGCCAAAGCTCCTTTGACAATTTCTTCAGAAAATTCAAGCATCATACGATAATCAATGGTGAGATAAGGTTCACACTCAGCACCATTGATAATCAAAAGATCGATATTTTTATCTTTAGGTGGTGATAGTTTTACATTTGTGGGAAACATTGCACCACCAAGTCCCACAATGCCAGCTTCTTTTATCCTTTTAACCAGTTGCTCTTTTTCAAATTCTTCATAGGGTTTTGCTGGCTCGAGATATTCCCATTCCTCATCAGTATCTCTTTTTATTACAATCGCTTCGCGGGGTTTTTGCAATGATGGATGGTAATGTTTTTCTATTTTTTCAACGGTACCCGTTATTGAAGAGTGTAAGTCAGCTGAAATAAATCCCCCTGCTTCTGCAATCTTCTGTCCGGACTTTACTCTGTCTCCTTCTTCAACCAGTGGCTTTGCTGTAACTCCAGCATGATTGTCCAGAAAAATATACACCTTTTCCGGAAGAGGCATAAACGTAATTTCATTAATCTCTGAAAGACTTTTTCTTTCAGGAGGATGAATACCACCTCTGAATGTCAATGTTCTCACCCACATCACCTCTCAAGACACAAAACATATTTAAAACTTAAATCCATTAATTTGATTATCCACCATATGAAAATATAAAAAAATAGGGGCCTTCGCCCCTATTATAATACACTAACAAATTACAGAATTCATCCTTAACTTTAAGAACTACTTAACAATTATCCTTGGTTCATCATCATAATCGGTAATTGGTGAGATTTCTGCAACGTAATCCTGAACAACATCAGCAAGCACAAAACCTGTGTCATAGCCTTCCATATCTTCAAGCATAGAGTATCCATCTCCACCATATGCAAGATAATTATTTGTAGCTAGTGTATAGGTTTCATCGAGATCAATCGGTTCACCGTTTATCATTACATCGTTTACTGTTTCTCCTTCAATTGTGTATGTCATGCCTGATACCTGTGGCCATGCACCCTGACCGGCTGAAACTGTTGCTGTGTATTCAAGGATATCCATAACTTCTTCGCCAGTTGCCTCAAGCAAATACAACGTATTTCCAAATGGGAGTACTGTTAAGATGTCGCGATAAGAAATTTCGCCAGGCTGGATTGACGCTCTTATACCACCGGAATTGGTGATAGCAAAATCTGCATCTGTCTTCCACACCATTGCATCCGTAATCAAATGTGCAAGATTTGTATCCTGACTTCTTATAACACTTCTGTCACCCATCAACAATATTTCAGTTCTGCCAAAAACCTCATCAAGTTTCTCACTACCAAGTTTTTTGAAGTAATCAAGAACTATTGCAACTTCTCTGTTGGGTTCAATGCTGTCAGCTTTTACAGGAATTGACTCATATTCGATATAGGTTATTCCACCATCAACTATTTCCAGATCAAGTTTTCCAAGATACTTTGCCCATTCGTTTGCCTGAACAATTAGTGTTTCATTAATTACAACCGGTTCAGTTGTACGGGTATGACTGTGCCCATCTACAATAACATCAATACCGTCTACTGCAGCTGCCAGTTCGTGGGAATTTACATCCGTCATGCTTTGAGCATCACCAATATGTGAAAGGACAATTACGATATCTGCTCTCTTTTCAACTTCAAGAACCAATTTTTCTGCAATCTCTACAACACTTTTCCAGTCATATTGATCTGCGTGAAGTTTCTCTAGAATTTTTGTATCCGGCGTGGTAAGCCCAATGATTCCAACCTTTATTCCGCCAACATCTTTGATTACGTATTCGGTGAATTCGGGTTCACCATCTTTGTAAATGTTCGCGTTCAGGAAAGGAAATAGAGCGTATTCCATCTGCTTATCCAGTATTTCTCTTTCGAAATCAAATTCATGGTTACCAAGAACAAATGCATCAAGTCCCATGAGATTAAGTGCAACGATATCTGGAGCGGCATCAAGAAGATCGGATTCCGGTACACCTGTGTTAATATCACCTGCGTGTAAGAACAGTGTTCTTGGATTCTCATCTCTGTATTGCTCAACAAGGGTTGCAACTAATGGAAATCCACCAACAAGTCCTACCCCATATTCATCAAATGTCCACGCATGACCATGTGTATCGTTGATATGCAGAATAGTCAACTTCTCGGCCATAGCGAAGACTGCCACAAAAACAATCAATGCTAAAATCAGTAACTTCTTCACAAAAAACACCTCCTAATAGAATGTTGTTAATGTAAAAAATCGATACTATCCAGTACTTCAAATTCAATTTTAACAGTTTGAAAAGTTAAAATTGATTTCTTTTTTAAAATTTGTACATTGTTTTTTGTTTCATTAATTTTTTCCTCAGACCGAATAATTGTTTCGTCTTTTAAAGCATCATCTGCAAAAGATTTCACGTACAAAGACAATTGAAGACAATTTTTCAAATGAGCCTTCGCTCTGATGCGAAGGGCGGTAGTTGCAAAAAGCATGCTTACTGCTATGCTAAATATAACAAGGGAAATTATTGTTGAAACGTAAATATACCCTTTTTTATTTGGGTTTAACAATGCCTCCGCTTTCAACATCCCCATCAAAGTCTTTCTCCTTAACATAATTCCAGATAGCCGCATTTTTTCCTATTTTTGTTCCCTCAGGTATCCTTACATCATTTCCGACGACAACAAGGTCGGAGTTATATATATTTGGTGCGATTTTGTTTGGTTTGCTTTCACCTGTACCGAGAACACTATTTCGTCCTACAAAAGAGTTTTCTCCGATGACTCCCTTTTCAATGGAGCAATTATCTTCAATGATGGTGTTTGTCATTATAATTGAGTTCTTAACATATGTATTCTTGCCAATAACAACACCCTGAAAGATTACGGAATTGAAGACCTTCCCATATATTTCAGAGCCTTCACTGACAAGCGAATTATTTACCAGTGTATCCGAGGCAATAAAGGCGGGTTGATATTCTTCAGAATGTGTAAAGAATCTCCAGGAATCATCATGAAGATTTAATGCAGGCAACGGTCTGGTTAACTCAAGATTTGCTTCCCATAAGGCATCTATTGTACCTACATCACGCCAGTAACCTTCAAAATCATAGGCAAATAATTTTGTTTCCTCATCCGATATCATTTTGGGCAATATATTTTTACCAAAATCATGATCGCTTGAATTATCATCATTGTCTTCCACAAGCCATTTTTTCAAGAATGGCCAGTCAAATACATAAATGCCCAGCGAAGCAAGATCGGATTTTGGTTGTTCTGGTTTTTCCTGAAATCCAACAATTTTGTTCTCAAAATCTGTAACCATAATCCCAAACCTGTTTGTTTGGGAAACAGGAACTCTCATACAGGCAATGGTTCCGTGGGCAAGCTTTGAAAGATGATAATCAATAAGTTCGTTATAATCCATTGCATAGATATGATCGCCTGATAAAATCACAACCAGCTTTGGATCAAAAGAATCAATGTAATCAATATTTTGATATACCGCATTCGCAGTTCCAAGATACCAATCAGCATCTTTGCGACCTTTAAATGGTGGAAGCATTTCTACTCCACCATCGTTTCTGTCAAGGTCCCAGGGTCTGCCTATTCCTATATGTCGGCTTAATACATGGGGCCTATATTGTGTAAGTACTCCAACATTGTATAATCCAGAGTTTACACAATTACTGAGTGTAAAATCTATGATCCTGTACTTTCCTCCGAAGGGAACCGCCGGTTTGGCATTATCTTCAGTCAATAAACCAAGCCTGGTTCCTTGTCCCCCGGCCAATATCAAAGCTACAATATCTCTGGACATATTAAGTACCTCCAGTATTAGTACTAGACCACAAGGTTTTTTTCAGCGATTGAAGGCTTTTCTTTATTTCCTGTAAATTCTCTCCCGCTTCTTATGACACAATACTTATCAAGTATGGCATTTTCAACCGTTGCACCTTCTTCAATAACACAACCTTCAAAAACTACGCTGTTTTTCACCGTAGCTCCAGCTCTTACATATGTTTTTCTTGAAACCACACTGTTGCTTATCTCTCCAGAAATTACACTTCCATCACTTATAAATGAATTACTGATGGACCCTATACTGGTTATTTTTGGTGGAGGCAAATCCTTCAACTTAGTAAATATCCTTCCGTGTTCAGAAAAAAGCTCTCTTCGAATAGCCTGATTGAGAATATCCATGTTGGTATCGTAGAAATTCTCTAAACCCCAGGACAAATTACTCCAATAACCATCATATTCATAGGATAAGATTTTTAATGAATCATTTTGGGCAATTATTACATCCTTAAGAAAGTCTTTTTTATTCTGAGGTACCGTTGCATAAAGTAACTCTCTCAGTAAAAATTTATTCATAAAATATATTCCAAGCGACACCAGTTCTTCACTGTTCTCACTATCACTGTTGCTCTTTTGCCAGTTCAAAACACGTCTACTGTCATCCGTTTTTAAAGTCCAAACCTCTTCCTCAAGTTTCGAAATATCTATTTTCTTGGTTAGTATTGTTACATCTGCTCCGCTCTCTACATGACTTCTAAAAACATCACTAAAATCGATTTTAAATATATGGTCTCCTGAACCTATCAACACATGATCTTCATTTCCTCGTTTCAGCAGTGTCATGTTTTGAAAAATTGAATCAGCAGTGCCACGATAACCGAAGGAATCTACTGATTTATCATGTCTTGAATAAATTGGTTGCAAAATGAACAATCCCCCATGTTTCCTGTCAAGGTCCCACTCTTTACCTGAGCCAAGATGGTCCATAAGACTCCTGGGGCTGTATTGTGTTATTATCCCGACTTTTGAAATCCCTGCATTAACCATATTACTTAAAGTAAAATCAATGGACCGGTATTTTCCAAAAACAGGAATTGCTGCAATCGTTCTAACCTTTGTTAGAGGTTCCAGACAACCTCCCCTAGCTCCGGCAAGAACCAAACCAAGAACCTTCAAAGTATTCCCTCCTTAATAATCCACACAGGGTAATCCTGTCATAAAAGATAATTCGGGAGCATCAGGCGGCATGGAAAATCTCACTGCAGTACCAACAATCTCTTTAGATTTTTCAACCGCATCATCAAAAAGACCAAGAAACGTAGAATGACTCTCCCAACCAGTAGTTGGGTGATACCATGGACTTCTGCTTAGATTAAGAATATCCTCTTCAGATAAATCCTCTGTTCGCAAAATTTTTCGTCCACCAAACAGCTTTTCAATACCTGAAATAATTTTATCTAACCCCGGTCTAGAGTAAGCCCCGTTTAAAACCTGTTTCATTCTCTGAACAGCGTATGAATAGCTAACTCCTTCTATTCGATACAAATTATATATTATTTCTGCATGCTTTTTTTCCAGTATATCCGGAATTTCATCGGGTAAGAAATCATCGGGAATCAACTCTTCAGGAGTTTGTTTCATATACCTGACAATCATTTTTTTATCCAGGGCTTCTTCAAGCTGATCATGCTTTGAGCCATTACCAACCTGTGAAATAATATATGGATGACAGATTCTATCAAGTGTATGATGGCATACAAGACCATAAACATAAAATGGATTTGTCTTATACAATTCCCGTATCATGAATTTAAGATATTTACCGCATTTTTGTGAATGAAGTCTTTTACCGGCAATCAAGTAGTACCTGTTATCTTCAACATAAGAATATGTATCAGGTCCCTGAGAACCAAGATTGAACATTTTTTGATCCTGTTCACTTTCAAAGGGTATCTCCAGCTCTTTAGCCACTCGTGAACTATGCACAATATGAGTCCAAAAATCGGGCATGTCTTTCACTCCCTAATGACTCAAAAATAAAAAAACTATAATCGAAAACAAAATGTAACCTAAAAAATTCTTTATCAATCTACATCTCTATTTAAACTATATCAGATCAATCGCTGTTTTCCAAGTTTAATGAATTATCTTATGAAGTTTGGGAGCTGTTTAAACAAAATTATAAAAGATCGTCCAAACCAATACTGTAATCACACAGCTCATTTTTGTCAAAAAATATACTCATCTCTCTATTTGCATTTTCTTCTCCGTCAGATGCATGGACGATATTTTTTCTGACAGTAACAGCATAGTCTCCTCTTATAGATCCGGATTCAGCCTCCAGCGGATCCGTTTTTCCAATTGTATGCCTTACCAACTCAACAGCCCTTGGCCCTTCCAGAACCATCGCTACCATTGGCCCGGAAGTAATAAATTTTAGTAATGGCTCATAAAATTCTTTCCCTTTATGTTCGTAATAAAGTTCTTCAGCCTGTTTTTTGGTCATCTGAAGCATTTTCAAAGCGACTATCTTTAAACCCCGTTTTTCAAATCTAGAAATCACTTTTCCTATCAATTGTCTTTTTATTGTGTTTGGTTTTAGATAAACAAAAGTACGTTCCAATTATATCCCTCCCCAAATACTACTACCTTTATTGACAGCAGCAAAAAATATTTCAGTTATAATAATTATAGTATGAAAACAAACAAAAATATAAAAAGCCAAATCTGGAAAGTACTTAAAAAATCAAATGGAACCACAATTGGCCTGAGTGGTAGGGATCCGCTATTTTTAGAAGAAACAGCACTCGACATTGTTCGCGCTGATCCCCAGTGGGACAGGACAAAAGAAACTGCTGATCTAATGATAGTAAAAACGGGCAATGGAAATATTGGTATTGACAGGGCACACGAAATCACAGATTTCCTTATGCATAAACCCTTCAAAGGTGAAAGAAAATATATATATATTAAAGATCCCGAACAATTAACACATGAAGCAGCCAATTCTCTGTTGAAAACATTTGAAGAAACACCTTACCATACATCAATAATAATGAGTTCAACATCATGGAACAGCGTTATTTCAACCATACGTAGTAGAACCATGGTGTTTGAAGTAGCCTATCCTGTTAATTTGCTGGAAAAATTAAAAGACCAATATAGAAATAATGTAAAACATATATACGCTTCCTGCAACGAAGATTATTCACTGCTAAAATATTCTCTTGAAAATGATCTTTCAGATAAAATGGACATATTTAAAGAAATAGAAAATCTGAGCTGGAAGGATTTGTTGAGTGAGCTGGCTAATGCTTTAGACGAGGACCCATTTTCAAAACTCAAAAAAAGAAAGCTCATTACTTTTATAATTAAAACAATTGCAGATAGCAACGAGTCAAGCTTTTTTTCAAGTTATTATGAACTTAAGGATAAAATTATTGGTTCCGTGAATCCATTCAATACTTACGGTACTTTTACAAAGGTAATAAAAAGCATGCTGCGTGATAACCTAATAATAAATCACAGTAAACAATGGAGTAGAGTTTTTAATCTTGATCTTATGGAATGGTTCATCACAAGAGATGAAAAGTATATAAAACTCGAAGATTTTATCTGGTGCGATAAGATCAGTAAGTTAAAGGTACGATCATTGAATAGCGAACTTGTACTTTTCAAGATTTTGTATATTGCAAAAAGTAATTTTATTTATGAAAATGGCACAATTAAGGAGGAAAATCATGCCTGAAATATATGGAAACGTTTGTTATATCGAATTCCATCCGAAGGGAGAATTGCATAAATACACTATAGGAGAAATACCTATAGACCACGGAGATTATGTTCTTGCCTACAATGAATTTGGTCTTGATGTTGGCAAGGTACAGCAGGGACCGGAGAAACAGCGTATTGACAACATCGATATTCAGCCTATAGTTCGAAAAATGAACGAGGAAGATTGGAAAACCTATGAAAAGAATTTAGAAGACTCAGCAGAAGCTTTCAGAACCTGTAAAGAGAAAATACAGGAACATAGTTTACCCATGCGTTTGCTTGAAGTACGATATATGTTTGACCGTTCACGTATTGTTTTCTACTTTGGAGCTGATAGCAGAGTAGACTTCAGGGATTTGGTTAAAGATCTAGCTCGTATCTTCAAAACCAGAATAGAGCTTCGTCAAGTGGGAATCCGCGATGAAGTTAAAATGAAAGGAAATCTTGGTCTGTGTGGTCAGGTAGCGTGCTGTGCGCGTTTCCTGCGAGAATTTCAAAGTATCACCTTGAAACACGCAAAAAAACAACAGTTATTGATAAATCCCGCCAAGATTTCCGGTAGATGCGGAAGATTATTGTGCTGTCTTTCTTATGAACAGGATTTGTACGATGAAGAACTCAAAAATATCCCAGATGAAGGTTCAGTAATCGAGTACAATGATAAAACATGTAAGGTTCTTACAGTAAATATATTCTTGAAAATGATAAATCTGGTCACAGATGAAGGGCAAACCCTTAAGATTCCCTTTGAAGAATTTAGAAAAAATCAAAATATAACCTGGGAAGACGATAATAACGAAAACACCAGTTATAATGAGGAGGAATAACAATGAAAAAACTATCCTTAGAAGAACTTAAAAAGCTTGGAAATACGTGTAGAAGTGATATTTTAAAAATGACAACAGTGGCTTCTTCAGGTCATCCGGGCGGTTCTATGTCATCTATTGACATCTATCTTTCACTTTATAATAATGCCAGCATCTCTCCGGAAAAACCCTTCGATCCTGAGAGAGACAGAATTATTGTAAGTCACGGTCACACATCACCCGGTGTTTATTCTGCACTCGGAAGATTTGGCTTTTTCGATATAGAAGAGGCAATCGCAGGTTTCCGGCATCCAGGTACCATATTTGAAGGCCATATAACAAGAGGTATCCCCGGAGTCGAGTGGAGTACGGGAAATCTCGGACAGGGCCTCTCTGCAGGTGTAGGAATGGCACTGGCAGGCAAACTAAAAAGCTCTAATTACAATGTATTTGTTGCAATGGGGGATGCCGAACAGGCCAAAGGGCAGGTTGCTGAAGCGAGAAGAACAGCTATAAAATATCAACTTAACAACCTGGTTGCAGTAGTTGATTACAACGATGCCCAGATAACTGGTAAAGCCAGTGATGTTATGAAGGTTAATATAAAAGAGACATATGAAGCAGATGGTTGGAAAACACTTGAGATTGATGGTCATAACTATGAACAGCTTGATAATGCACTTAAAGAAGCCGTAGAATATAAAGAAGGTCCCATAGCAATACTTGCTAAAACAGCCATGGGAAAAGGCGTTTCTTTCATGGAGAATGATGTATCGTATCATGGAAAACCTCTCGATGATGAACAATGTGCAAAAGCTTTAAAGGAACTAGGTAAAGAGAATGATATTGAAAAACATAAGAAAATGAGAAAAGAATTACCCGATGTTCATGAAGACGTAGACATACCCGATGAAAAAATAAAAATAAAAACAGGGCAACCAGTCACATACAGTCCTGACGAAAAATTGGACAACCGAACCGCATTCGGTAAAGCACTTGCAAGCTTAGGTGAATTAAACAAAACCAGCAAAATAGCAGTTGTAGATTGTGATTTGAAACCTTCAACAAAAACCAACTATTTTGAAAAGGTATTTCCTGAAAACTTTTTCCAGATTGGCGTTCAGGAACATAATGCAGCCACGGTTGCCGGTGCAATGTCAATTTGTGGCGTTCTAACGTTCTTTGCTGATTTTGGAGTGTTCGGGATTGATGAAACCTACAACCAGCAACGGCTGAACGATATCAATAAATGCAACCTGAAAGTTGGTGTCACACACGTTGGAATAGATGTTGGAGAAGACGGAAAAACACATCACTGTGTTGACTATATTGGAGCACTCAGAAACTTTTACGGCTTTAAACTAATTGTTCCAGCTGATCCCAATCAAACAGACAAAGCTGTGCGACTTTGTGCTAAAGAACATGGAAATTTCGTTATTGCGGTAGGTCGATCCAAAATGAATCCCATAATCTCTGAAGACGGTAAACCCTTCTTTGATAAAGACTACAATTTCGAGTATGGTGAAGTTGATCTTATACGTGAGGGAAAAGATGCAACCCTAATCTCAACCGGACAAACCACAAACGAAGCAGTAAAAGCATGTGAAATGCTTAAAGAAAAAGGGATAAAAGTGACAATGCTAAATGTAAGCTGCCCGCTCCACGCAAATTTTAATAAACACAGAGATTATCTGAAGAATAATGTAATAACCATTGAAGATCACAATGTAAACAGTGGATTGGGTGTAATAGTATCTGACTATCTATTGTCAGAGGGAATAAAGCCCGCTACATTCAAAAAGCTGGGTCCCGATAGATACTTCTATTCAGGATCAAGAGACAAATTATATGAGCTCGCAGGTATAGGTTCAAAATCTATTGCAAAAACAGTGGAGAACATCATCAAATGATCGAACAGTACAAAAAGGTAATACAGCGCTTCAAACGCGATTTAGGTGTGGAAGCCGACTCTGAATTGCTTTTCAAAGCGCTATGTCATTCTTCCTTTACAAATGAAATTGAAAGAGAAAACAGAGAAAATTTAGAATCCAATGAGAGGTTAGAATTTCTTGGTGATGCAGTCCTTGATCTTTGTGTGGCAGATATACTTTTTAATAGATACTCGGTAAGTGAAGGCGTTATGTCCAAGGTAAGGGCAATAGTGGCAAGCGAAGAAATACTTGCACGTGTATCCAAAGAACGCAAAATTGGTAGCTATCTGCTATTAGGCAAGGGTGAAGAAAAAAGCGGTGGTCGAGAAAGGGATTCAATATTGGCTGATGCTTTTGAAGCTGTTTTGGGCGCTATTTATTTGAGCAAAGATTTAGCAGCTTCAAAAAAATTTGTATTCCACATACTGGAAGAATACATTGAAAGAGCCATAAAGGGAAAACTTCTACTCGATTACAAAACTGCACTACAGGAGCTAACACAGGGTCTTTACGGTGTAAGACCGGATTATGTTCTAAAAAAGGAAGAAGGCATCCCTCCTGATAATTTCTTTATTATCTCGGTAAACGTTAACGAAGAAGAAGCCGCAAGGGGCAAGGGGAAAACTAAGAAAGGCGCTGAGCAGGATGCAGCTCGAAAAGCGTACAGAAAAATGAAAGTCGCACTTGAAGAAAAAAAGTAAGCTGAAAATTAAATAAAAAAATTATGCATAAAGATTAACAAAAAGCCCAAAATGTAATCTCAACAAAACAAAGAATAACGTTTATAAACTCCATAAGTTTCATTATGAGTTAATTTAAGACTGTCAAATCGGTCAAGGCTTCTCATAATAATTATCGTAAAATCGATTCAGTTTTTAGGTATTAAAATACTAACGGGGGTAATGAATTTGTCCAAAAATAGCAGACGAATAATTGGTATAGATCCCGGATTTGGAATACTCGGATATGGACTTATTGACATTAACGGGGCAAAGATTTCTCCGGTTACATATGGTATTGTGCAGACAAAACCCGGAGATCCCATACCCGAAAGATTAATTCAGATCTACGATGAACTGAAAACCGTAATCACTGAGTACGAACCTGACGAAGCCGCAGTAGAAGAGCTTTTTTTCTTCAGAAATGTAACAACAGCAATTCAAGTTGGAGAGGCTCGCGGGGTTGTTTTGCTGGTATTAAGACAACTGGAAATCCCCATATACGAATATACTCCCCATCAGGTCAAACAGGCTGTAACCGGATACGGGAAAGCTGAAAAGGGTCAGATCCAGAGAGTCATGAAAACATTTCTACACTTGAAGAAAACACCAAAACCAAATGATGCCGCTGATGCCCTGGCTGTTGCATGGTGTCATTTTTCCTTTCGTTCATACCCCGGAGGTGCCAGACAATTATGAGATATAGACTTAAGAATATGAATATCCCGGTTTCCAGAGTCGTGAAGAAATTGCTGGGTTTTTATCCCGATAGATGCCTGGAAGAATGCAATCTTTCGGATCTGTTAATCGATCCAGAAAAGAAGGAATTAACAATGGTCTTCGAAAACGAACTTACAACCGAACAGAACGAGGCACTGAATAATCAGTGTATAAAATTCATTGAGTACCAAATCGATACAAAGGTATATATAAAGTGTAAAAATGGAGATAAAGAAAAGAAAGAAACAAACAATACAGGAAAAACTAATTTCAATGTCAAAAAGCAACTGATAAAGTGCACAAATGGACTTGCCACATATCTTGACAAATCAAAGATACACTATGATGGAAATTGTTTAACAATAACCGTCAAAAACGGATTTACAAGACAGCGGATCAATACAAAAAAGAAAGAGCTTGGTGAAGCAATAAGAAAAAGTTATGGAAAACCGGTTCCATTTAATATCATAATTGAAGAAAAGGCTGATGAGGTGCTGATAGAAAAAACACCGCCCAGAGAAGAAACCGAAGAAAAGCCAGTTAATATTCCTCCGACAAAGAAGAAAAATAAGAAAAAAAACGTGATCTTTGGCAATAAAATAAAGACAGCTCCCATAGAAATTAAAGATATATACGGTGAGATGAAGGATGTTACTGTTCAGGGAAAACTGTTCAAAATTGATCTATGGAAAGGTCGGGGAACGGTTCTAATATTTAATATAACCGATTTCACAGATTCTATAACTTGCAAGGTTATGGGAAAAAATGCTGAAAAGCTTTATAAAAAATTTAATGAAGGCGATGAGCTTTTAATAAAAGGAAAATTGAGCATTGATAACAGAACAAATGAAGAAACGATATTACCCAGAGATATAAATGAAATAGAACTATCAAAGCGCATGGATAATGAAACCCCAAAGCGGGTTGAACTTCATCTCCACACAAAGATGAGCGCACTTGACTCTGTCCTTGATGTTAAGGAACTATTTGAAACCCTTAAACGCTGGGGACACGATGCGGTAGCGTTGACAGATCATGGTGTCGTTCAGGCGATACCTGAATTCTTCCGTGAAGCATCAAAGGTAAATATCAAGCCAATATACGGTATGGAAGGTTATATGGTAAATGATTCAGAACCAATAGTAAGGTATCTCGATGATGAATCAAAAAAACTTGAAGATACGACATATGTTGTTTTTGATCTCGAAACCACCGGCCTGGATCCAGTTAGCGACGAAATCATTGAAATAGGCGCTGTAAAAATGAAAAATAAAAAGATCATTGACAGATTTAGTACACTGGTAAAACCCACAAAACCTTTGAGTGAAATAGTTCAAAATATCACGGGAATTAATGAAAAAGATTTAGAAAAGGCTCCGACAATTCACGATGTATTTCAGGAATTTCTTGATTTTTGCGAAGGTTCGATTCTTGTTGCTCATAACGCTTCCTTTGACTACCGTTTTGTGAGAAATGCGGTTAAGGAGCTCTATTCCAGAGAATGGAACCCTCCATATATTGATACCCTATCTCTTTCGAAAACGTTGTTGAAATCAAAGAGTTATTCCCTTGATAATGTAGTTAAAAGACTTAAAGTAGGCCAGTTTAAACACCATAGAGCCATGGAAGATGCTAATGTAACTGCGGAGGTATTTAAAAAGCTTATCACAATGGCCAAAAAACGGGGAATAATGACAGTTAAAGAACTGGAAAAGCTCAGAGAAAACATGAACATAAAGAGCGTAAGACCAAATCATGTTTCCATTCTTGCCAAAAACAGTGAGGGACTTAAGAATCTCTACAAGCTTGTAACCATATCCCACACAGAATATTTTCATGGAAAACCACGTATACCAAAAAGTGTACTTAATCAGTACCGTGACAACCTTTTAATAGGCTCCGCATGTGTTTCAGGGGAACTGGCAAAAGCCTATATAGAAGGTGCCAATGAACCCGAATTAAAGGAAATTGCCAAGTTTTTTGATTACATTGAAATCATGCCACTGGATGTAACAGCAAAGGGAAACGAAGATGGAAGAATATCTAAAGATAATTTACGAAACATGTATCAAACATTATACAAAATTGGTAAAGAATTGAATATCCCTGTTGTAATGACAGGTGATGTTCATTTTCTGGAACCGCATGACGATTTTTTCAGATCTGTTGTTCAGGCTGCCCAGGATTATCCTTCCTTTGATAACCAGCCAGCAGTTCACTTAAGAACAACAGAGGAAATGTTGGAGGCTGCAAGAAATATTTTTGACAGTGAGAAAATCGTAAAGGAAATAGTTGTTGAAAACACGAGAAAAATAGCAGATAAAATAGAAAAGATAATCCCTATAGAAGGAAAACTACACCCTCCAATTATTGAGGGGGCCGATGAACAGGTAAAAAGTGTCACCTACGAAAATGCATACAATGTTTATGGTGAGCCTCTTCCAGCAATGATAAAGAAAAGGATAGAAAGGGAATTAAAGGCGATTATAGACCATGGTTATTCAGTACTGTATCTCATTGCTCACAAAATGGTTAAAAAATCAAATGAAGATGGCTATGTAGTCGGTTCCAGGGGTTCTGTGGGAAGCTCTCTGGTGGCTAATTTAATGGGAATCACTGAAGTCAATCCCCTAATTCCCCACTACGTTTGTCCTTCCTGCCATTATTTCGAAACACCAGAGAATTACGATTCAGGTTACGATTTACCTGATAAAGAATGTCCAGAATGCGGAACAATATTAAAAAAAGATGGACAGAATATCCCATTTGAAACCTTTCTCGGGTTCAAAGGAGATAAAGTACCCGATATTGACCTAAATTTCTCGGGTGAATATCAGGAGAAAGCGCATGAATTCCTGGAAAATCTGTTTGGAAAGGATCATGTATTCAGAGCAGGAACTATTAGTACACTGGCTGCCAGAACAGCCTACGGTTTTTCAAGAGCCTACATGGAAAAAACAAATAAACGATTAAAAAGAGCAGAAATAGACAGGGTGGTACTCTCCTTGATGGGTGTAAGAAGGACTACCGGTCAACATCCTGGAGGATTGATGATTGTTCCCAAAGACAAGGAAGTTCATGATTTCACCCCTGTTCAGTATCCGGCTAACGATACAAGTGCATCGATAATGACCACACATTTTGCCTATGAAGTCATTCACGATGACCTTGTTAAGATAGATGCACTGGGACATGATGACCCAACATTCATAAGAATGCTTAAAGACATCTCCGGTAAAGATCCTATGGAAATACCAATGAACGATCCCAAAACACTTTCAATTTTTTCTTCGCTAAAATCACTTGGTATAAATAAAAGAGAGCTTGGAATTGATGTGGGTACCATTGGCATTCCAGAATTTGGCACACAATTTGTCCAGAGCATGCTTCAGGAAACGAGACCTTCCAGTTTTGCCGATCTGGTTCGAATATCCGGATTGTCTCACGGAACCGATGTATGGCTGAACAACGCGAGAAACTGGATAGGATCAAAGAAAGCAAGTTTATCAGAGGTAATTGCCTGTCGAGACGACATAATGAATTATTTAATCTCTAAAGGAATCGAGCCACTTACTGCCTTCAAGATCATGGAGAAAGTAAGAAAAGGAAAGGGATTATCAGATAAAGACATTAAAATTATGGGAGAAACCAATGTTCCGGAATGGTTTGTTGAATCCTGTCATAGAATAAAATATCTGTTCCCCAAAGCTCACGCGGCTGCTTATGTGAGTATGGCGTTCAGGGTTGCTTATTTCAAGGTTCATCATCCAATGCCTTTTTACGCCACTTACTTCACGATAAAAGGCTCAGATTTTGATGTTGATTACGCTCTTTGTGAGGTTGATGAGATTAAGAAAGAACTCTCCAATATTGCAACCATGCCAGACAAAAATGTTAAAGACAAAAACAGAGAAACGCTACTTAAAGCGGTACTCGAAATGAAACTGAGAGGATTTGATTTTCTGCCTGTGGATCTTGAAAAATCCGATCCGTTTAAATTCCTTATAGAAGATGACAGACTGAGAATACCCTTCTGCAGAATAAAGAATTTCGGTATCAAAGCTGCGCTTTCGGTGGCAAAAGAAAGAAGGAAAAAGCCCTTCACATCCATAGAAAACCTTGTCAGTAGAACAGCTATTAACAAAACCATTGTAGAAGTATTGAGAAAGTATGGAACACTAAAAGATCTACCTGAAAAAGAACAAATCACGCTCTTCTAAGCAGGTATTGAGATGGACTTCGAACTTAGTGCAAAAGAACATGCCAGATTACTTGAGATCTGTGAAAAATTTGCCGGGTCTGTAGAACCCGGATTTCGTTATATTCATATATATTACTGGAAAGGTTTAAAGTTCTTTGTAACAGATGGCTGTGGAAAAATGGAGATCCCTCTGAACAAAAAAACAGAAGCGTTTGATGGTTCCTATGCTTTTCCCATTGATAGAGCCAAAGTACTGAAAGAACAGAGAAACGATGATGTATATATAAGGATCAAAGCAAAGGGAAAGGATCTTCTTATAACTACACCGGAAGAAAGTCTTGAACTAAGAAATTCTTTTACTTCTGAAAGACCAAAAATGGAGAGAAAATTTGAAGGTCTCTTCGATCAAAAGTTGACCGATTTCAAAAAGGCAATTAATTTTGCATCTTCACCGGGAGATGAAGGAGATACTATCGGGCTGGTGAGTAATGAAAAAAGGACAGCGGTGGTTGCTCAATCATCGAATCTGACAACCATTTCATTTTTAAGTGCCGGGATTAACAGAGAACTGGCAGTAGCTTTTCCATACGTAACAGCGAGGCATCTGGTCAAGACACTGGAACACATTAAAAGTGAAAAGGTGATTGTTGGTGAGGGTATACGTGATATCGGCTTAAAAATCGGAAGGTTGTTGTTTTCCATATGCAGAGATACCGAAGTCACTATAGATAAGGAAATTCTAAGTCTGTCAGAAAATATAGATACCTCTACTGTTTACAGTAAAAAGCATTTCCAGTACGCCCTGAGAAAAATGTCCAGGGTCGTGGGCAGAGGGTTCAGTGTTCTCCTTATACAGAATGAAAAGGGAACCCAGTTTCTTTCTAAAGCAGGAACAACAAAATATGAAATCTACATAGACAGAAATCATTATAGCAACCAGACAATTGCAAAAGTAGAACCACACAGATTAAGATCGGCTATAAGTAGAATGGGTGGAGAAAAGATCAAGATGAGTGTCTATAACAAAAAGATGGTTTTATCTGATAGCAAAGACCGATATTTTGCACTCTTTCCAATATTATGAATCGCAATTCATGATTTGAATTCACCAGGATATCTTAGGTCTTCAACATACATAGAAATATTATCTCGATTCAAATAGTGTAGTGGCTCAAGATGGGTGATAAAAATAAAGAAACAAGGCAAATTATATCCGCCATCATTGGAAGATCTAATTTATGA
>CAYTVB010000002.1:0-90928 GCA_964441735.1 uncultured Thermotogaceae bacterium | reverse complement strand
ATTTGCCTGTCTAATTAAGTTCCATACTTCTTCTTTTGAAAGCTGATATTTTCGACCATAGAGTCCCGCATAACAACCAACACAGTTCAAGTTACATGCATATGTAGGACTTAAAACAAGAAGTTTTGGTATAACAACTTCATGTTCTAACATCTTTTCTGTTCTTACTTTTTCACCAAGTGCGAATTCATTAACTACAAGATTAGTCATTGCTTTCTCTACGGCTTTTGGACTTGCTTTTTCAAATACTTTTTTCCATGATGTAATCATTGGATGTTTTTCGTTTGCCATGTTTGCAAGTTTTCTCAAACCGCTTTTAGATGGTTCTTTTGTAATTGTGCTCATCGTTGAAAACAGCTTTTCGAGTGTATCCTCAGAAGAATTCCTTACAACAGATGCCACAAATTTACCTGCCTGCTTTAACATGGATTTCTTCATGCTATCTACAAACGACATTAAATCACCTCCATAAGAATTTTACTTACCGTTCGGTAAAAACTATAGAGGTTCAATGTTTAAAATATGATTCAATATAGTTACATATAAGTAAAAAAGCGGAGTGCACACTCCGCTTTTTGCTTTAACTGGTAATTACAAGTGACTAAATTTGATTGATTCAATTATTGTTTAGTTGGATTCCCCATCTTCATTCTTTAATGTATCAAGTAACTCTTTATTCTGTTCCGTTGGTTCAAGTTCATATAATATTTCTGCAAAATCTCTCATTTTGTAAAGATACTGTTCCTGATTTTGTTGATCAAGACTAAGAAGTATCTCAAGTGTGCTAAGTTCTTCCTTCAATGCTTTTATTCTTATATCATCACTCGCATCTGATTCAATAATTTTACTGAATTCATTATCTATATTCTTAAGAGCGTTTATTATCATACTTACGAAATTTTCCTGACCATATTGCTGTATGTACATCTGAATCATCTGTTGATTGCTCAACAATGAATAAACTTCTTCGAGTATTAAACTGTTGTAGTTTAAAGAAACATCGGGACGATCCTGATTAAACCTGTACATTTCACTGGCAACAGTCCAGGATTCTGGTGAAATTTCATACATTTTGTTAATTGCTTCTTTGTACATGTCAGTATCGTCTTCAATCAATTCAAGATTAAGTTGAATGAAATTTGCAAGTTTTACATCACTTGCTGGATCTGTTTCAAAATCGGGAGAGGAAATCTGTTCTTCAAGATTATTCATTAAAGCTTCTCTCTCTTCTTTGGTTTCTGCCTTATGAAAACCTTCATATGCTTTTAATTTTGGATCAATTATTTCTATAGACATGTTGTTTTCCGTCTTGTAGTTTTGAAGCCATTCTTCAAATTTTACTGACATATAATCGTTCTTAAATTGATCGAAAGCTTCATTATCACTAACCAAATCTTCGTAGGTATCGATAATATTTTTGTCCTGAACAAGTATTAGATGATAGCCAAACTCTGTTTCAATAGGGCCTGTAATAACACCTGGAGCGGCTGCAAAAGCAGCATTTTCAAAGGGTTCAATCATTTCTCCATGACTGAATGTTCCAAGGCCACCTCCTGATTCTGCTGAAGCTTCATCTTCTGAATAAACAGAAACAGCTTCAGAGAAATCTAGCTCGCCTGATTCAATTCTGTCTTTGATATCAACTGCAGAAGCCTCAGAAGAAAGCAAAATATGACTTGCGGTAACTGTTTCATATTGCTCTTTAATAGTCTGCTTTTGCTGTTCGAAATACTCAATTAATGATTCTTTGTCTACCGAAATAACCTCGTTCTGTACCATTGTTCTTTGTTTTTGGCTAAATAGATAGTCATAAATTAGATTTGAAAAAGCGTCGATTGATCCATATGCCTGCTCAATCTGTGATAGGGCCTGTTCATCAGCAGTATATTGTGAAAGCATTTCCTCTTTTTCCATTTCTAGTGCTGTGGCATCAGGTGATAAATTATGTGAATCAGCATAATATTTTACGAGGTTTCTTTCAAATAAAGCCTGCAATGTAGAATATCTTAATCCTATAATGCTTGGTAACTGATTCGAGCCAAAATACATATCAAAACTTACACCCTGCTGCTGTAAACTGCTCATTGTTTGTTCAACAGATTCAGTTAATTCAGTTTTAGTGATCCAGTATTCTTCAGCTAAAGGATCGGATTCTTCTGTAGTTTTTGCAACATAATCCACTGAGAATGCTACGGTTATTGTGAGTAAAATGACAAATGTAGCTACTACTAATTTTCTCATCTATGAACCTCCTTTAAAAAATAGTGATTTATGACAATGATAACATCAGTTTTTAATATACTAAATCAGTAGCGTTACTAATAGTAAGACTTGCTGAATGTTATAATTAGTTCAATTAATTATCAGCGGTGATGAATATGAGAACACAGTTAGTTAGGGAATATCTAAATCAAAAAGGGCTCGACGCTATTCTCATAGGAAATATTGAAAGTCTATTCTGGCTTTTTGAAAGATCCGTTGATCCCAGAAAAAATGGAAGTTATTTTAACACCGATTTTTATGTTTATATTGATAACCAGCGTACAATAGTAATTTTGCCTGAAAGAGATAAAAGTAGAATTTTTCAAGAAAAACTTTCAAACTATGAAATTGATTATGAAACTTACCCCTGGTTTCAGGGCCCAGTCACCATCATAAATTCATTAAGTAACGAAAAAAGAATCGTGACAGATTATAGCTCTTTTGCGAAATTGCCCAATGTTAAATATGTCGATAGCGACTTTAAATTCATACAGATGCAATTTTCAGAAAGAGAAATATCACGTCTTAGAGCAATAGGGACGTTAAGTGAAAATATGTTATATGAGTTTTCCAATGAGTTACGATCAGGAATGACTGAAATTGACATAGAAAAAATTCTAAAGGCGTTATTTCAGGAAATCGGTCTTGAAGTACTTTACCTTGTGGTTTTGTCAGATGAAAGGTTGGAAAAATATTATAGAGCTAATTCTACAGGGAAAAAAGTGAAAAAGCATCTTGTCATTTCACTGAGAGCACACCGACGTGGTTTATGTGTTTCATTGAGTCGCTCATTTTATTTTGGTAAAGTACCTGGTGATTTAGCTGAATTTTACGATAAAGCTTCTGCCTTATTTGCAAGAGGCGCTTATGACATTATGAAAGTAGAAAGGCTAACTGAGATTGTAAAAAGAGCAAAAAGCAATTATGTCAGTATTGGTTGTGAAAATGAATGGAAGAATTTTGAGATAAATCATTCTGCGAGATTTAGAATTGGTAACACTGCCCCTTTAACTGAAATGGATTTTCAGCTAAAAGATAATATGTCATTTTCGTTCTCTACACCGTTAAGAAACGCGAGAAGTGAAGATACCGTTTTGTTAAAAGGTCCTTCAACAGCCGAATTAATTACGCTGGGGAACAACTTCCCAAAAATAGTTGTAAATGTTGAAAACATGAAGGTAATGAGACCGTGGATAATAGAACTGTAAACTTTTATGAAAGCTGTATATTGACGGAAGAGGTAAAATCTGATATATTTAATTGGCTCCGGGGAGTAGCGCAGATGGCAGCGCGCCTGTCTTGGGCACAGGAGGTCGCTGGTTCAAGTCCAGTCTCCCCGACCATTTATAAATGTGCGGCTGTAGCTCAAATGGTAGAGCATCGGCCTTCCAAGCCGGTGGTTGCGGGTTCGAGTCCCGTCGGCCGCTCCAGCGCCCGTGGCTCAATGGATAGAGCATCGGACTTCTAATCCGGTGGTTGCAGGTTCGAATCCTGCCGGGCGCACCAAAAAAGCATGGTGGCTGTAGCTCAGTTGGCAGAGCGCCTGACTGTGGATCAGGTGGTCGCGGGTTCAAATCCCGCCAGCCACCCCATTTTTAATGATAGGCGCCCGTGGCTCAACTGGATAGAGCATCGGACTTCGGATCCGATGGTTGCGGGTTCGAATCCTGCCGGGCGCACCATTGTTAATCCAATGTTTTTTGATATAATTGTTATTGCTATTAGTTGATTTAATATTTTATTTCATATTCTTTTCTTTAGGTAATAAGCAGACATCCAGAAGGAGGTAGCAATTGTGGAAGTATTAAAGGTCGCATCTAATTCTAAACCGAACGCTGTTGCAGGAGCTCTAGCGGGGGTAATTAGGGAAAAAGGTGTCACAGAAGTCCAGGCAATAGGAGCCGGCGCAGTTAATCAAGCTATAAAGGCTATAGCTATTGCAAGAGGTTACGTTGCACCAGGAGGAATTGATTTAGTTTGTGTTCCTTCCTTTGCTGATGTAGAAATTGAAGGTGAAGTAAGAACGGCTATTAAGTTTCTTGTTAAACCTAAAGAATATTAAGAGTTATCTAATTGTACTTAAGATAGCTCAGCAACTGAGAATTCTCCCGGATTCAAATTAATTTCCAGAGTACCTGATGTGTGCCAGGGTGATTGTGAACATGAATAATCACGGCATAACCACAGAATATCGTGTTCACCTTTCCATGTATGATAACCAAGATCGAGACTTACATAATGTTGCTTTTGAAAATCCGTATTACCAAGAATTAATAAACCTTTTTCTCCGTTCCAGTAAATAAAAGCCAAAATATTAGAGTCAATTTGTTCAAATTTCTTAAAATAAGAAGCTTTAATTAAACTTATTCTTTCCTTTCTAATATTTGACAGAAGGTCAATAAGATGGTTCATGTCTTCATTTTGCCAGTGCATTGCATAGTTATCGAAAAATGCGAGTTTACCATAAAACTGATCGTCTTTTGGCAAAAGGTAACGGCCAGAATCGTCGTTGTCTAACCCAAGGTTCATCGGTTGCATTTCGTAAAATTCCTGTCCAGAATTTATAAAGGGAATAGCATTAGGAATGAAGAAATTTAGTGAGGTTGCGAATCGAGAAAATCGTTCACCCCATTTTCTGGCAGCTGCTCTTGGAGTATCAGGTGTTTCTGCACTACCAAGTACGGGCAGTTCCAGCCTGGGCAAAACGTTAAAACATAATTCATGCAGTTTTCTTTCTTCAATCCTTGGTTCCATCCACCATGTATTACCCAAAAAACAGTCATAGCCAGCTTTTTTAGTTTCCTCATCGTTTGCCATAGACAATTCTTCAGCAATCATAGCAAAGGCTGGATCATTTTTTCTTGCAGATTTTATTACTCTTTCTTCAAGCTCATCTGGCAACGCATGACCCATATCAAGTCGTGAACCATCCACTCCAAAATTGTCATTGTAGAAAGGCATAATGGATTCTATGGCATCCCACAATTTACGATTTGGTTTTTCTCCTGGGAAATCTGATGACTTTATCACATCATAAAGGATATATGGTGGTTGATTTTCAGGATTTTCCAAATACTTTCGCGATTCTATTGGGTGATCTTCATATAGTCTTAAAAAGGTTATGTCTTTCCAGATTGGCTGATTATCGTTTATCCAGTCAGAAAAACCGGGAGGGGTTATCACACCGAATTCATTGGTCAATTCTGTTAAAAAATCAGGGTTGTTTCTATTTTTTGCTACAAAATTGTGCCATTTTTCTGGATTTTCTACATTTGGTGCAAATCTGAATTTTTTCAAATGGTTTTTAACATTTTCCTGAGAATAGATCTTTGCAAGGTTTTCTTTTGAAGGTTGGGCAAAGCCAAGTCCTTCAATTTTAGGAGCTTCAAAATTGTCCAGTTCTTTTACATCAATCCAGTAAAACCATTCGGGGTGATCGAGTATCAATTCAGAATCTCTTGAAGAAGTTCTGGGAATAAAGTCAAGCACCACTCTGATACCCATTGTGTGTGCTGCTTCTATAAAAGCCTTAAATTCATCTTCAACGTTAAAATCCTTAAGCAATTTATCATGATATCTGGGTTCTATTGAGAAGAAATTCTTGACTGCATACGGTGACCCGATTTCTCCTTTTTTAAAGGCATCACTGTATTTTGTTACGGGAAGAAGATAAAGAGTATCTATATTCAAGTTTTTCAGGTAATGTAAAAGCATTATCATCTTAAGGAAAGTACCATTCTCTGTGAAAGGACTATTTTCGGTATTTAAAATAGATGGATTCTCATGACCATATGCAATTGTACTTCTCACAAAAGAACCATATATATTTGATTCCACTATCCAATTAGTTGTTCTTTCATCTTTGATTTTGGATAAAGGTAGTGAATAATCGGTTTTTTCTTTTGCATCTGCTAATATCACTTTTGTTAGCCAGCTAAAATATTTATAAGGATTCACACGAACATAGCCATCTGAAACCTTACGCTCGCCTTCATAAGATTTGTGAAGCCACTTTTTGGGAATAGCGTAATTGCAATGGCCTTCGTCTTTCCTGTTCAGATAATTGTACACTTTTTTTAACATAACAGCACCCCTTTATAAAAAAAGGACGGTTTCCCGCCCAATGGCGGAGGCGGTGGGACTCGAACCCACAAGGGGCAAAAACCCCACCGATTTTCGAGACCGGCTCCTTGCCAGTTAGGATACGCCTCCTATGCAGTGACAAATTATATCATGCAAAAGATTGGCTGGCAACTTGCGCCATCAAAGTAAATGCATTAGAATAAAACATGGTAATTTGAAAAGTGTCACTATCAAATTGTCAAAGACAAAACAGGCAAAGTATGTTAAAATTTGCAGGTATTCAAAGAAAATCGAGCGTGAGAAAGGTTACAAAGCCGAGAGGTACCTTGCTCAGCTCTTTTATAGTGCAAAAGGAGGAGTGTTTGTGTACGCAATAATAGAAACTTCCGGGAAGCAGTATAAGGTCAAAGAAGGGACCAGCTTCTTCACAGAGAAACAAAAGGGTTATAATGAAGGCGATCCCATCGAATTTGACCGAGTAATTATGCTGCAAAGTGATGATGGGCTAAAAGTAGGTAAACCCTACCTTGAAGGTGCAAAGGTTGTAGGAAAAATTGTAAAAAACGGTAGAGGTAAAAAAATCAGAGTAATTAAATTCAGGCCAAGAAAGAATTATGACCGAGAATATGGCCATAAGCAACATTACTCTGAAATACTTGTTGAAAAGATCGAGTATTAAGGTGGAGGTGAATTAAATGGCCCATAAAAAAAGTGGTGGTGTAGCAAGAAATGGAAGAGACAGCAAACCAAAATATAGAGGCATAAAACGAGGAGAAAATAGTTTTGTTAAATCCGGAACGATTATATTAAAACAGTGTGGAACAAAAGTACACCCAGGAGAAAACGTTGGAATGGGGAGAGATTTCACACTTTACGCTTTGATTGATGGTAAGGTTCACTTTGAAACTAAAAGAAACCGAAAATTTGTAAGCGTCTACAACGTAGTACAGCAATAAGGCAAATCCAAGGGAGGATAAATTGTTATGAAAACACAGAAAACACCTCTTTGTAAAATTAGCGCTAACTGGTCAAAAGTACAAACAAAACGAAAAGGTGAAATAGATAAGGTTGAATACTATGTGTCTGACCACAACGATGAAAGAATTGAGAGAAATTGGTATCTTGTGGATGCAGCTGATGTCCCATTAGGAAGACTTGCAGGTCAGGTTGCTAAAATATTAATGGGAAAACATAAACCAATTTACACACCTCATGTGGATACGGGAGATTTTGTTGTAGTTGTTAATGCATCAAAGATTAAATTAACAGGTAAGAAGATGGATCAGAAGAAATACTACAAACATACCGGTTATCCAGGAGGGCTAAAAACCAAAACAGCAAAGGAAATGATTGAAAGACACCCAGAAAAGGTCTTCAAAACGGCTGTTCGTAAAATGTTGCCTAAAACCATTTTGGGGAAAAATATGCTTAAGAAGTTGAAAGTATATAGTGGACCTGAGCATAAACATGAAGCTCAAAAACCAGAACAGATCGATTTGTTGAAGTAAGGAGGATATTGAATGGCTGACATGGTCGAATATTATGGAACAGGAAGAAGAAAAACTGCAGTTGCCAGAGTACGCTTAAGACCGGGAAAAGGAAATTTCGTTATTAATGGCAAAGCATTTGATGAGTTGCAAAAATATCTTCATAATGATTTATGGGTAAGACATGCTTTAAAACCTGCTGTTATTACCGAATCACTTGGAAAATTTGATTATGTGATAAGAGTTAGCGGTGGGGGATTATCAGGTCAGGCAGGAGCTATTAGACTGGGTATTGCCCGTGCACTTTTAGAGTTCAATCCTGATCTTAAGAAACGATTGAGAGAAGAAGGCTTGCTTACTAGAGATTCAAGAAAAGTTGAAAGAAAGAAATACGGTTTGAAAAAGGCAAGAAGAGCTCCCCAATTCTCAAAGAGATAATATATTATTTATCATAAGTCAGAGTGGATTCCTTGTTGAAGGAGTCCACCATCTTTCGGTGGTGATTTAGTGTTCGACAAGGATCTGATTGAGAAGCTGAAATCTTCTGTAGATATTGTCGAACTCGTGGGACGTTATGTTAATCTCCAGAAGTCAGGAAGCTATTACCGTGGTTTATGCCCATTTCACAATGATACAGATCCTTCATTCTACGTGAGCCCTGGAAAAGGTTTTTTTCATTGTTTTGGTTGCGGTGCTTCCGGCGATGCCATAAGTTTTTACCAGAAAATAGAGGAATTGTCTTTCACTGATGCTATAGTACAACTTGCAGACATGTTTAATGTCAATGTCCCGATTAATGCTTTTGAAGAAACAGCTTATCACAAATCTACTAAAATACTTGAAAAACTTGCCAGACACTGGCACGACGAATTATTTAAGAAAACAAAAAAAAGTTTAAAGGTAATTGACTACCTGAAAAACAGAAAGATATCAGAAAAGACCGTTCACAGTTTTGAACTTGGTCTTTCATCTGATGATCGAACTCTGGAAAGATTCATGCAGTCTAATAAGAACATAGACAGGGATGAATTGGTTACAGCTGGAGCAGCATATATTAAAAAGGGTAAACTAATCAACAGATTTGAGAACAGATTGACAATACCAATTAGAAATAAATCTGGACGTGTTGTTGGTTTTGGTGGCAGAGTAATCTCGGATGAAAACGGGCCTAAATACATTAATTCGCCGGAAAGTAACTTATTTAAGAAGAGTAAACTTTTATACAATTTATATAGAGCCAAGAAAAGTATAAACACTTTGAACTATGTGATAGTGGTTGAAGGGTATTTTGATGTTATTTCATTATTTGAAGCCGGCATAGAAAATGTAGTGGGAATACTGGGAACATCGCTCACAAGTATTCAGTTAAAGCTTCTAAAAGATATTACCGAAAACATTTTATTCTTTTTTGATTCAGATGAAGCCGGACAAAAAGCCACGTTCAGATCTGTAGAAATTGCAGAGCAATTGGGCTTAACGACTGCAGTTGTTCGTGCTTCTAACTACAAAGATCCTGGTGAATTGCTATTGAAAAAGGAGCCAAAGGCTATTCGGGATATCCTTAATCAGGCAATACCGGGACCGGCATTCAAGATACACTATTTTTCAAGAAAACTTGAACTCAACAATGAGCAGGGAAAGAAAAAATTGTTGCAGATTACCAATCCGTATTTGAAAAAATATAGAAATCAAGGAGATAATCCCGGGTTGCAGATTGCAGTAAAAACAATATCTGAGTTAACAGGTTACGACGAAGAAACCATAAATCTTTCTGTAAGAAAGGATACATTTAGAGAATCTAAAGGGTTTCAACAAAAAGAGATGAAACTTAAACCTGGTGAAAGAGAGTTATTGAAAATATACTTTTCTTTTCCTGAATACAAATCCCGCGTGTTAAAAATTTTTGAATTACTTCCGTTGAGTTCAACCTGCATGGAAACATATAAAATAATTAAGAAAGATGAAAGCTTTGAACAAATTTTGAAACAAGTTGAGGAAGATCTTGGAAGAGAACTAATGAATACTGCTGGAACTCCTATGAATAAAAATTTAGCTGAAGCTATACTAAATGATCTTGAAAAGCGTACTGACAAAATGTTAATCAAGGAACAAATCAAGGAATTAGACAGAAAGATCAGTCAGGTAAGCAATGAAAAAGTCAAGACTTCTCTTCTTATGAAAAGAGTACAATTATCAAGGTTACTCTTGAAAAGTCAGGGAGGTGAAAACAATGGCAGCTAAAAAACAAAACACTAAGACAAAAAAGAAAGAAAAAAAATTGACAAAGGAACAGGTCAAGAAAAATATTGAAAAGCTGATTAAACTTGGCAAAAAGCAGGGTTATATAACCTATGCTGATATAGATAATGCTTTTCCACCAGATTACAAGGGTTTCGATGCGCAGATGATGGAAAAAACTTATGAAGAGCTTGAGAAGAATAATATTAGAATCGTTGAAAAGGATGAAGATGAAGAAGAAGAAACAGAGGAAACTGAAGAAGAAGAGATTGACACGTTATTATCTAATTCTCCAGAAATGTACGATAACATCTCGTTAAAAGACCCGATAAAGATGTATCTTAAAGAAATTGGAAAAATATCGTTGTTAACCCCGAGTAAGGAGAGAGAACTGGCTAGAAGGGTTCAAAAAAATGATAACAAAGCCAGAAGAGAACTGATAAAGGCGAACTTAAGACTCGTGGTTTCAATAGCCAAACGTTATATTGGCAGAGGATTATCCTTTCTTGATCTTATTCAGGAAGGAAATATTGGTTTAATAAAAGCTGTTGAAAAATTTGATTACAAAAAGGGCTACAAATTTAGCACTTATGCTACATGGTGGATAAGACAGGCAATAACAAGAGCGATTGCAGATCAGGCAAGAACAATAAGAGTTCCCGTACATATGGTAGAAACAATAAATAAAGTCAATAAGGTGATTAGAGAGCATTTGCAGGAACAGGGAGAATATCCAAGCGTTGAAGAACTTGGCAAGCTTACCGGTAAATCACCTGAAAAAATCGAAGAAATTCTTGCTGCTTCAAAAGAAACTATTTCACTAGAATCACCTATCAGTGGTGATGAAGAGTCCACGATGGGAGATTTTGTTCACGATGAATCAGTAGAGAAACCCCAGGAATCAGCAATGAAAATGTTGTTACGTGAACGAATAGATCATGTGCTTGATACATTAAGCCCAAGAGAAGCGATGGTTCTTAAGATGAGATATGGTCTTCTGGACGGAAAAACAAAAACATTGGAGGAAGTAGGACAATTCTTCAATGTGACAAGAGAGAGAATTAGACAGATAGAGGTAAAGGCATTGAGAAAACTAAGACATCCATCAAGGAGCAAACAGCTAAAAGCTCTTATGGGAATGTTAAATGATTCTAGGGCTGAATAACACAAAAAAGAAACGTCTCCTTAAATAACTTATCATTATTCAGAAAACCAATTTTTGTATAATTAATATGCAATCAATGAGGGAGACGTGATATGATGGATAAAAATTCATCCAGATCTAGTAAGAAAAGATTTCAATCTAGTCCCAAAGTTGTTGCCCAGATTGATCTTATTAAAATGAACAAGAACGGTGATAAAGAAGCTACACAGGACGTTATAAGAAGTCGATTATCATGTAATAATGGAAATGAAAGAAAGGAGCAGTCTCATGAGTGAGACTGCTCTTATCGTTAAAGACTTCAATCTTTATATAAACAATGAAAGGGTTCTCAAGGATATAAGTTTCTCTATTCCAAAAGGTCGAATTGTGCTTTTTTACGGTTCAAGAGGATCTGGAAAATCCATGTTATTAAGGACTTTGCTTCATCTTAATGAAGAACTTTTTGAGCATCTTTACGGTGATGGCATAGTAGAGCCCTTTGGTAGAAGGATAGAGGAGTATGATAGAAAAGAGCTCAGAAATGATATTGCGTATGTGGACACATCTTTTTTGAATGCATTAAATGATTTCAGTTTAAAGGAATTTTTTAGATTAATAAAGGGAAATAATTTTAGTTTCGAAGATTTACCTGACTATGATCTAGATTTAATAAGGTCGCTTCATATAGAGGATATTTTGTCCTATTCTCCAAGGACAAGTTTAAATAAACTTCTTCCATATCAAAGAATTTTGCTTTTAATATACTCAACACTTGCTCGAAATCCATCAATGGTAATACTTGACAGTATCATAGACCATCTTGATGATGAGAGTTCTATACACGTAAAAAATATGATATATCAGTCAAAGAAAGACCGGACGGTTTTGCTTTCTAGTCGCTATGCATTGAGGCTTTTAGACATATGTGATTTGTTAATTTCTTTAAAAGATGGTAAAATTTCATATGTAGGAACTCCAGAAAAATATGTTGTTTCCTGAAATTCCAGGATAGGAGTGTAAAATTTTGAACGTTCTTACTGTAACTCTCAACCCTGCACTTGACAGGGAATTAATTGTTGATAATTTTAAAGTTAACGAAATGCGCAGGATAAGAAATCAAAAGTATTCTAAGATGGAGCCAGGTGGTAAAGGCATTAATGTTTCTTTGATATTATCTGGTTTAGAGATTCCAAGTATAGCTATGGGTTTTTTGGGGGGATTTATCGGTGCAGTTGTTGAAAGGCGATTGAGAGAAGCAAGCGATATCGTAACCTCTCATTTTTGTTACGTTGATGAAGAGACACGTGAGAATATTGCAATCATTGATCAGGTTAACGATACTTTTACAGAGATAAATTCTTCTGGGCCACTTATAGATGAAAGAACATTGAAAATGTTAAGAAGAAGATATGAGATAACCTTGAACAGAGTAAAATCAGTTGTAATTTCCGGAAGTGTTCCCCCAGGTGTTCCTGAAGATTATTATTCTGTTTTAGCATCTCTGGCTAAAGAATCAGGAAAAATAGTTATAGGTGAATCAATAGGGAAACATTTTGAAGAGGCACTAAAAAAGGGACATTATACAGTTGCCAAACCCGATTTGAGGAGTGGCAAAGAGCTTTTTGGCAAAAAGCTTACCGGACTGGATGATTATGTCGAAGTTGCTCAAGAGATAATTGAATATGGAAATAAAATGGCAATAATTTCTTATGAAATTGAAGGAGATATAATTGCCACTGAAGAAGGCGTATGGCTTATGAAAACGAAAGCACGTGTAGAGCAATCACATTTGTTTGGCACAGGAGACAGTTTTGTTGCAGGAACCACATATAGTTTACTGGAAAACGAACAAGAACTTTTTGAAGCAGCAAAGGTTGGAATGGCAGCTGCTGTTACAGAAAGTAGATTTGTAGGCAAAGAGTTTTTCACAGCAAAAGATATTCAGAGCAACATGGATACCTTTGATGTGAGCAGATTGAGGTGATCCAATGAAGGTTAAAGATGCCATGATAAGAGATGTATCAGCTATTTTCGAAGATGAAACAGTTGAAGATTTTGTTGTGGCGTGCTTGAGAAAAATGAGAACAGGATTACCTGTTGTCGATGAAGAATATAGAGTTATTGGTTTTTTGAGTGAAAGTGATGTTATTAAAAGCTCACTTCCCAGTTACTTTAGCCTGCTTAGAAGTGCTTCATTTATTCCGGATACTCACCAATTTATGAGCAAATTAAAGGAAATCAGGAATGATCCTGTTTCAGAGCATATGTTCTCTCCAGCCATAACCGTCACACCTGAAGACACAACATTACATGCTGCTGACCTGCTTATAAAAAAGGGTCTTAAAACAGTACCAGTTGTGGATGATGAATCGAGGTTATTGGGTTATATCAATAGACTTTATCTAATAAAAGTTGGGCTGGAGGGAAAAATAAATTCGGAATGAAAAAAAAGGTTTCAATATTTACCTTCGGATGTAAATTAAATCAATATGAAACAGAAGTTATGCGAGAAAATCTATCGCATAATTACAACGTTAAAATTGAGAAGGAAAAGGCTGATCTATTTATAATTAATACGTGTACGGTCACTGCGGAAGTTGAAAGAAAGACAAGACAATTGTATAGACGATTGAAAAGGGAAAATCCCGGAGCTTTATTTCTTGCAGTTGGATGTTATTCCGAACTTTCAGCTGAAGATTTTGAGTTATTGGATTTTGATTATGTTGGTGGAATTAAGGAAAAAGGATATATAAATAATATAGTTAACGATGTTTTTGAAGGCTCAGAACCAGTTACAGTAAATGAGGAAGAACAACTGGTTGTGAAAAAAGGACTAGGTAAAAGAACAAGGGCTTATCTAGCGATACAGGATGGCTGTATAAACAATTGCACATACTGCAGAATTCGTCTTGCAAGAGGGAATCGTGTTAAAAGCAAAGAAAGGGTTTTGGTACTGGATGAACTCAGAAATCTGGTGAATAACGGTTACCGTGAAATTGTTTTGACAGGCATTAACATTGGTTATTACGGACATGATATTAATGATAGTTTACTCGAGTTACTCCGGACTTTGTCATCTGTTCCCGGTAACTGGCGTTTAAGATTAAGCTCCATAGATCCAAGAGTTGTAAGTAATGAATTAATTAATTATATTGCCAATCATGATAAAATTACGCAGCATCTTCATCTCTCATTGCAGAGTGGTTCAAACAGTGTTTTGAGATGTATGAGAAGAGGTTATTCAACAGAGCTATATGAGTCAATAGTAAAAAAGTTCAGACTAAGAAACAGGCGTTTTTCATTTACGACAGATATTATAGTGGGTTTTCCCGGTGAAACAAACAAAGAATTTGAAGAAACATGTTTATTTGTAAGAAAAATGGAATTTTTGAAGGTGCACATTTTCCGTTTTTCACCAAGACCCGGTACAGAAGCGTATACAATGAAAAACAGAATATCAGGAACTGTTAAGAAGAATAGATCGAAACAGTTAAAAGATATTGCAGAAAAAAGCAGCAGAAGTTATTTAAAATCTCAGGAAGGGAAGAGAAGTACCGTATTAGTTGAAAGCACATCTGATGGTCATAGCATAGGATATGATGAATACTACATTCAGCATAAAATTGATAATGTAGATACAGAAGGTTTTATTAAGGTCAGAATTATAAAAACAGGAAGATCGGGGGCGTTTTCAAATGCTGAATTATGTTGCGAGTCAGTGGAAATCTGATGAAGAAAGCTTAATCAATATTAAAAATATTGTCCCGGCTATGGGTCAGTTTGCTTATGAGGTTTTGAGAACATACAATAAACTGCCTTTTGCTTTGAAAAAACATTATAAAAGACTGAAAAGAACGCTTGCTTTTTTTTCGATGGAACCTTCGATAGATTTCGAAAAATTAGTTGAACTGGTAACTGAAGGAATAGAATATAATGCAAAAAATAATGCTGATGAATTTAGAATAAAAATCGTTCAGTTTCCTTCTGAAACAGAAAGTATGTGTTTGCTTTTTGAAAAACTCGAAACCAGCATATTAAAGGATATTTATGAGTTGGGTGTAAGGGTAGCACTGTCTCCCTATTTAAAACCCTCTGGGGATATTATGCCTCCAGCAGTAAAAGTTTATGGATCTCCATGGATTACACTAACCAAGAAATTTCTAGCTGATAGTTATGATTTACTGATGCTGAATGAAAAGGGCAATGTAACGGAAGGTTCTTACACGAATGTTTTTATTGTGAAAAATGAAAAGCTTATTACTCCAGACATTAAATCTGGTGTACTACCTGGAGTAACAAGAGAAAATATTCTCAGTCTTGCCAGAGCAATGGACATACCTGTAGAGGAAAGAAAAGTAAAATCATGGGAATTGTTTACTGCTGATGAACTTTTCTTATCACATACAAGTATGGGACTCGTTCCAATAAGAAAAATAGAAGATAAGGTTATGATTGAAGATTTCACAGATGGTTTGACACGAATACTGCTTGATAATTTTGAGGGTTATGTAATGACTAAAGACGATAATTGGGAAGGTATACAATGAAAAAAAATTACAAAACCATGGCGGAAGTATTTGACATACTTTCCAGAAGAAATTACATATTCAAAACTCTTAAAGTAAAAAGAATCCTGGTTGAAGAATGGGAGAGTATTTTTGGAAAATCAGTATCAAAACATTGTAAGGTTAGGGATTTCGATAATGGCTTATTGATTATTGTTGCGGATGATGGAGTCTGGAAGTCTGAACTTTTATTGAGAAAAGAACAGATATTATCAAAAATAAATGAAAAACTCGGTACAAGATTGGTAAAAAATATTAGTATAAGAACAGGGCAATAATGATTCGTTGCGATAAGAAATAGATATAGATGAAGTTAGAGAAATTCCAGTAGATACGGAGGTGTAAAAGTGGAAGAGAAAAAAATATATGATGCGCAGAGTATAAAGATACTTAAAGGTCTTGATCCGGTAAGGAAAAGACCCGGGATGTATATAGGTTCTACCGGAAAAGCAGGTTTACATCATTTGGTTTATGAGGTACTTGATAACAGTATTGATGAGGTTGTTGCTGGAGAATGTGACCTGATTACTATAAACATTGAAAAGGATGGAAGTGTAATAATAACAGATAATGGAAGAGGAATACCGGTTGATATTCATCCTGATACGGGAAGCAGTGCATTAGAGGTTGTAATGACTACACTTCACGCTGGAGGAAAGTTCTCCAAAGACACTTACAAGATCAGTGGAGGATTACATGGAGTTGGAGTTTCAGTGGTAAATGCGCTTTCTGAATGGCTTGAAGTTAAAATATATCGAGATGGAAAGGTTTATAGACAGATATACGAGCAGGGCAGACCCGTGACATCTGTTGAAATAATAGGTGAAACAAAACTTACCGGGACTGAAACATCTTTCAGACCTGATAAAAGTGTGTTTAGTACAACGGATTTTGATTTTGACATTCTTGAATCTAAGTTCAAAGAATTAGCCTATCTTAATCCGGGCGTAAAAATTACATTTGAAGATAAAAGAATAGGAGAAAAGAGAACCTTTGATTTTGATGGCGGAATTGTTGAATATGTAAAAGCCATTAACAAAAAAAGACGAGTTATCAATAAAGAGCCATATTATATTGAAGGCGAGTTCAATGAAATAAAGGTCCAACTTTCATTACAATTTACTGCCTCTTACGATGAGAAAATTATGACCTTCGTAAATAATGTAAAAACCATTGAGGGCGGAACGCATCTTACAGCATTAAAAACGGTGCTTACAAGAGTTTTCAATGATTATGCTAAAGAATTCAATGTGTTGAAAAAGAAAGACGACAACTTTCATGGAGAAGATATTAGAGAAGGATTAACCGCGATCTTGAGTATTCTAATTAAGGAGCCTCAATTTGAAGGACAAACAAAGGCAAAGCTTGGAAATGAAGAAGCTTATGAAGCTGTACTTAAAGTGGTAAGAGAGAAATTATCTGAAGTTATTGAGATGAATAAGACCGAAGTTAAAGCAATATTGAGCAAAGCCCTGGAAGCAGCGAAGGCGAGACTGGCAGCCAAGAAAGCCAGAGAAATGATAAGAAGAAAGAATGTACTGGAAAATACAACATTGCCAGGTAAGCTTGCAGATTGTGTTTCTGAAGATCTGGAATCAACAGAACTATTCATAGTTGAAGGTGATTCAGCCGGTGGTTCGGCAAAGCAGGCACGAGAAAGAGGATTTCAGGCAATTTTACCGCTCCGTGGGAAAATCCTGAATGTGGAAAAAGCAGGTATGGATAGATTGTTAAAAAATGAAACGATTAATAATATAATTGTGGCGATTGGTACTGGAATCGGTGAAGATTGTGATGCTTCGAAACTAAGATATGGAAGAATAATAATAATGACCGATGCAGATGTAGATGGTGCACATATCACAACATTACTGTTGACTCTTTTCTACCGCTATATGACTCCGCTTATTGCAGCGGGAAAGGTTTATGTTGCTCAGGCACCATTGTATAAAATCGAAATTGGAAAGAAAAGTCATTATTTTTATACCGATGAAGAATTACAGCGATTTCTTAAGGAAAATAGTGATAGAAAATATTCATTTTCCAGATACAAAGGGCTTGGCGAAATGAATCCAGATCAATTATGGGATACAACAATGGATCCTTCATCAAGGAAACTTGTTCAGATACAGATGGAAGATGCCGAGGAAGCAGATAGAGTATTTACAATTCTAATGGGCAGTGAAGTCGAGGAAAGAAGGGATTTTATAAAAAGACATGCCCTCGCAATTACTGATCTTGATGTGTAGAATATCTTATGAGACGAAGAGTTTTCATACTTTTTTTCATAATAGGATGTCTGTGGATTATTGGTCTGGCAAATTTTACTGTGGAAGTATTCTTTACTGAAACCCGAAATAACAGATATCTGGTATATACTGAAAATGGTAATGAATATACACTTGATTTTCCCGGGGTCTTTGTAAAGAAATGGTATGCTGATATAATAGTTCCACCAGGTATGGAAAAGCTTCCTGGTAATCGTTTAATGTATAAAAGCGCAAGATATATTTTTTATTACGAAAATAATTATTACTGGGTTAATGAGTCAATTGAAATAATAGATTTTGCAACAATTGAAGAGTTGAAAACCAATGTAATTTTTACAGGTCTTGATTTTTTTGATATTGATGGAGTTTACAGTATCAGAAAGGATATGATTGAGGAAATACATGATATCGTTAGTATGAGTGAATTGCTTGATAACAACAATGTAACAACATCCTATGTGGATATTGAAAATAAACGTATTGTTTTCAGAAGAGGAATAGAGGTTAGAATTTTTGAATGGGAAACATTAGGCTTAATTGATGATTCATTCTATGAGATAATTGAAAAGTCCGATGATGGTAGTGAATTTGTATTATTTAGCGATGGTAAATTATTAAGGGTGAGGTGAAATAAATATGCCAAGGGGAAAAGAATATTCTGTCTCGATTGACCTGGGTACAAACACAGTTAAAGGTGTGGTTATTAGTACTGATAACACAGGACAGATGTTTTTTGAGGCTTATGGGAGCGTTAAAGCTGTTGGTATAGACAATGGTGATGTTAAAGACGCTGTAGCCTTAAAATCTTCAGTACAAAAACTCATTGACGATCTTACAGGTCAACTGGGAAGAAAAGAAATTGAAGCTGAATTTAGAATTTGCTTTACTGATGGAGAGTATTCAGTTTTTTCAGAAAATGTTGAAGAAGAGATTTCTTCAGAAGACCCTGTTCTTGTTACTCAAAACACAATAGATAACATTATGTCCAGAATATCGCAGGATAAACTAAAACAGGGGAACACAAATATTCATAAGAAGTATGTGAGGAAATACATACTTGATGACGAAAAGGTTGTATTTAATCCTGTAGACATGGAAGCAAAAAAGCTTAATGTTGAAATGGTTTTTGTTTCAAGTGAAGGTAGAAGCGCGGAAGTTTTCAGAAGGCTTTTTGAAGAATTACTTGGTTCATCTGATTTCTTACTGCTTCCATCACTTGTATCCAGTGCAGAAGCTGTTTTAACAGATACTGAAAAGCAACATGGCGTAGTTTGTGTAGTATTGGGGCATGAATTTTCTGAACTGATTATATATAAAGAGAATCTCCCTGTATACATTTCTAGAATCCCCCTGGGCATTAAGAATATTGTTAGGGACATTGCGGTTGTTCTGGGTACTTCTCAAGATGAAGCGGAGAGATTACTCGTTACAAATGGTTATGCAACAATGAATCCTCCTTCTTCAGAAAGCTCGGTAGAGTATTTTGGCCTGGATGAAAGAACGAGAAAAAGAGTTACTGTCAGAAAATTATCTACCGTTGTATTTGCAAGGGTTAAGGAATTACTCAACAAGATTAGAAGAGAAGTGCAGATGTTTATGAATCAGCATCCTGAATATTCTGAAGACGGTATTCCTGGTGGAATTGTTTTTACCGGCGGAGGTGCCAAACTTAGAGGACTTAGTGACACAGGGGTCGAATCACTTAAGATGCCGGTAAGGGTAGGAACATATGAGACGAGTTTTAACCCACGTATTGAAGAAAGTGAAGATGTTTCCAATGATCCAGTTTTCAGTGCGTGTTTAGGAAATATTGTAGACGAGGAGTCAAAACAAATGGGATTTTCTGAAGGACTTGCAACAGAAAAGAGGAGAAGAAACTTCAGCGACTTCATTAGATCTCTCTTCTTCGGAGGTGTTGAGGATGAGCTTTGAAATAAATTATGAAAAAGGAAATACTGAACCACGATTGCCACTTATAAAAGTAATAGGTGTTGGTGGCGCTGGAGGAAACGCTGTTAACAGGATGATAACTGAGGGCATACACGGTGTTACCTTTATTGCAGCCAATACAGACGTGCAGGTGCTTAACAGCAGTGAAGCAGAAGTAAAGATACAGCTTGGGGATCACCTGACAAGAGGCCTTGGTGCCGGAGGTGATCCAAAGATAGGTGAGCACGCAGCTCAGGAGAGTATCGAAGAGATAACGAAGGAATTAGAAGATACTGATCTTCTTTTTATAACCGCCGGTATGGGTGGCGGTACTGGTACTGGTGCAGCACCAATTATTGCATCTGTTGCACGCGAAATGGGAATTCTTACAGTAGCGGTAGTAACAACACCATTTTTCTTCGAAGGAAATACCAGATTAAAGGTTGCCTGGGAAGGATTAAAGCAGTTAAGAACTTCTGTGGATACGATGATAAGAATCTCAAACAACAAACTCTTACAGGAACTTCCACCAGACACATCTATTGTTGAAGCCTTTGCAAAAGCAGATGAAACATTACATCATGGTATAAAGGGTATTTCTGAATTGATTACAAGAAGAGGATATATCAACCTTGATTTTGCCGATGTTGAATCTGTCCTAAGAAATGCTGGAACAGCCATGCTGGGAATCGGTGTTGGCGAAGGCGATAAAAGAGCTGAAGATGCTGCCAGGGCGGCAATGGAAAGCAGACTGCTGGAAAAGCCTATAGATAATGCAACAGGAATAATTTTAAATGTTTCAGCCAAAAATATTACATTGAAAGAAATGAACATAGCAGCAGCCATGGTGAGACAGAACTGTAGTGAAGAGGCTGATGTCAAGCTGGGATTAATTGTGGATCCTGAGATGAATGACGAAGAATTACATATAACACTAATAGCTGCTGGTTTTGAGATGGAAGAAGAAATGCTTGGTGATACTCTTGATATACCGGCGATATACAGATTTGGACTGGATACTCAGGAGGAAGGTATGTGATAAATGAGAGTTTACAAGAGACTGGGAGAACTTCTTGAAGAAAAAGGATTGTTAACTCCAGATGTCCTGGAGAGGGCAATTGCTGTTCAAAAAAAAGTAAATAAACCCCTGGGAGAAGTTCTTGTTGAAATGGGCATGCTTTCCTGGGATGATATTTATCGAGCATTGTCTACTCAGTATGATCTGGAGGTTTTAGATGAGGTTCCCGGTGTAGTACCTCCTGAAGTATTAAGACTTGTTCCGAGATCTGTTGCAGAAAGACTCAATGTTGTACCGGTAAATATCGAAGATAGCCGGCTGGTTGTTCTCACACCGGAGGTTTTAAAAGTACCACAAATAGAGCGTGAACTATCTTTTTTAACTGGTTTTGACATTGATGTCAAATTAACACCGCCACCAAATTTTGATCCTCTGTACAAATCAAGTTATGAGGAAACACCAACAAGTGAAATAATAGATAAAAGCTTTGATCTAGACGAGATGGAGCAAACCGAGGAAGAAACAGAAGAAACCGATGAAGAAAAGACTCCAATAACAAGATTTATCAATTCTTTACTGGATAATGGAATAAAAAGTGATGCCAGTGACATCCATCTTGAACCTTATGAAAAGATAGCTGTCGGTAGATTTAGGATAGATGGTATGCTTCGAAGAATGCTTACCTATCCAAGAAAAGCCCATAATTCTGTAGTTTCAAGAATAAAAGTTATGTGTGGACTTGATATATCTGAAAGAAGGCTCCCCCAGGACGGAAAGTTTTATATAAAACAAAGAGGGGAACAGTACGATTTCAGGGTTTCAACAATGCCTTCAGTATACGGTGAAAAGGTTGTTCTTCGTATTCTAAAGGTTTCTAATTCCAAAAGCAGCCTTGATGACCTTGGTTTTAGTGAATTCAATATGAATCGATTTAGAAATATGTTGAAATCTTCCCACGGAATAATCCTTGTTTCCGGACCAACGGGTAGTGGTAAATCCACGACACTTGTAGGTGTATTGAATGAAGTTTCATCTGAAAAGGTAAACATAATAACTGCAGAAGATCCTGTTGAATATACCATAGAAGGTGTAACACAGTGTCAGGTTAATTCAGAAATTGGTTTGACCTTTGCACGTTATTTAAGATCATTCTTGAGACAGGACCCGGATATTATAATGGTTGGAGAAATCCGAGACAGAGAAACTGCACAGCTTGCAATTGAAGCTTCGCTTACCGGACATAAGGTTTTTTCAACCATTCATACCAACAGCGCTGCAGGTGCGGTTTCAAGACTTATTAATATGGGAGTAGATAAATATCTTCTTGGGACATCACTTGCTGGAGTGGTCAGTCAGAGATTGGTAAGGAAACTTTGTAATAACTGCAAGAAAAAGATTCCTTTGAGAGATGACATAGTAAAAGTAGCATCCAAACTGTTCCCTGACAAAGAAGAGTTTCATGAATATGTTCCAGGTTCGGGATGTAGCGAATGCCGTGGCACCGGATACCGTGGACGAACGTCCATTCTGGAAACACTAACGATAGATTCGAAATTGAGAGAGCTAATATCTAAGGGAGCTTCAGACTACGAGATAGCAAGAACTGCCAAAGAACTGGGTATGCTTACGATTTACGAAGATGGAATTAAAAAGGTAGTACACGGTATAACTTCAGTTGAAGAAGTAAACAGAGTTGCTTTTGAAGTCTGATTTTGAGCAATCTTAAATGAGCATACTCAAATGCGAGTTTTTTCGGCTTCAATAATTGCTTTACATAACGATTTAAAGACTCTATTCGGAATAGAATGGAGTCTTTTATTTTGTTAAGATGAAATTGAATAGAGTAACTAAACTAAAGGAGGCAATGAAAAATGGCTTACAGAGTATTGGTTTGGGGATTGGGAGCTATGGGAAGCGGAGTAGCTCAAAATGTATTTTCAAAGAAATATTTGAGACTTGTAGGAGCGGTTGAGATCAACAAAAATGTTATTGGAAAGGATGTAGGGGCTGTAATTGATGATAAAGAGTACAATGCCAAAATATATGATGATCCTGAAAAGGCTATAGAAGAAACCAGTCCTGATGTTGTTATAATTGCAACTAATTCTTTTATGCGAGAAGTGGAAACGAAAGTTCTGCTTGCGTTGAATCATAGAGTAAATGTGGTAACCATAGCTGAAGAAATGGCCTATCCATTTTATTCGCATCCGGAAAGTTCTGAAAAGATTCACAATACTGCAGTTAGAAATGGTGTAACGGTACTTGGCACAGGAATAAATCCAGGATTCATTATGGATGTTCTTGCAATTTCTCTATCAGGGGCATGTTTAAATGTCAACAAAGTATTTGCAAAGAGAGTGAATGATCTGGCTCCCTTTGGAAAGACTGTTATGGAAACTCAGGGTGTTGGAACCACTCCAGAAGAGTTCAATGAAGGATTAAAAAGAGGGACAATTGTAGGACATATAGGATTTCAGCAGTCAATTAGAATGATAGGAGATGCACTGGGATGGGAGTTAACAAAAATAGAAGAATCACGTGAACCCATCATTTCAAAAACGAAAAGAAGCACTCAAGTTGTAGATATAGAACCAGGAATGGTTGCAGGCTGTAAACATATAGGAAAAGGTTATATAGATGATACACTCGTTATTGAACTTATTCATCCTCAGCAAATCCAGCCTGAAAAGGAATCAGTTGAAACAGGTGATTACATAGTAATTGAGGGAGAACCCAGGATCAACCTTTCGATTCAACCAGAAATTCCAGGCGGTAAAGGAACAATTGCTGTTGCAACAAATGTTGTTGGAGATGTGATTGAAGCTGAACCGGGTTTTATAAGTATGCTGGAATTACCAGTACCCAGAATGATGGTTAATCGTTAGGTGAGGTGATTAAATGATTGCAAAAAAAGGTGACTGGGTACAGATTAAACGGGTTATTTTAAAACCTGAAGAAAGAAGCTCAAATGTACCTGAAGACACATCGGAAGTACCGCTTGAAATGAGATTGAAAGGTTATCTTGAAGATGAAAGTGCAAACATTGGAGATGACGTAAAAATCAAAACAATTATTGGAAGGCGTGAACATGGAACGCTTATAGCAGTTAATCCTGCTTATAATCATGGTTTTGGTGAACACATTAAAGAGCTTTTTAATGCCGGAACTGAGCTTGTTGAATTACTGCGTAATATAGAAAAAGAGGATGATCAAAATGAGTAACAGATCATATGAAGCTGTGATGGGCAGAAAAAATGAAATAATGAAATCTTCAGTAGGTATAGATTATGATTCTTTTGAAAATGAAGGTATTTCCTTCGATTATGAAGGAATGATGAATAGTGCAGGATTATCTTTAGAAGAGGTATCTCTTATACAAAAGGAAACCGGTGTTGGAAATACCTCTTTAGTGGAGCTAAAGAATATTAACCGTCTGGTTCGACAGCTTTCAGATAAAGGTAAAGGAGCAAGAATCTTTTTGAAAGATGAAGCTTCCAATCCTTCGGGAAGTTTTAAAGACAGAAGGGCTTCTGTTAGTGTGTACAAAGCTAAGGAGTTTGGATATAAGGGAGTAATTGCCGCTACCAGTGGAAATTATGGTGCTGCAGTGGCTTCTCAGGCTGTTAAGAGAGGGCTTAAATGTATCGTGGTACAGGAGACATATGACAGTCAGGGTAGAGGTCAACCTGAAATCCTTGAAAAAGGCAGAGCCTGTGAAAGTTATGGTGCAGAGGTTTTACAGTTAACTGTTGGACCCGAGCTGTTTTATTACTTTTTGTTGTTACTTGAAGATACAGGATATTTTAACGCTTCTCTTTACACTCCTTACGGGATAAATGGAGTAGAAACGCTGGGTTATGAATTGGTTCAACAGGTTCGAGAACAAACCAGCAGAGATCCTGACTACGTTATAGTTACAAATGCAGGAGGAGGGAATTTAACCGGTACTGCGAGAGGTATACAAAAAGCTGGTTCAGATAAAACAAAGGTAATTGCTGCCAGTGTTGATTTACATGATTTGCATATGGCTAGCGATAACGATTTCAATAGAAAGTCATTTACCACCGGACATACTGGGTTTGGCATTCCATTTTCTGTTTTTCCTGATAGATCAGATGTTCCACGAAATGCCGCGAGAGCTTTACGCTATATGGATGAATACTATCTTGTAACTCAGGGTGAAGTGTTTTACGCGACCGAGATGCTTTCCAGATTAGAAGGTATGCAGCGTGGTCCGGCTGGAAACACTTCGCTGGCAGTTGCAGTTGCTTTGGCCAGAAAACTTCCAGAAGATAAAACCATCATAGTACAGGAAACTGAGTACACAGGAGCAGGAAAATTGCCAACAGCCCAGCTTTCATTTGCCAAAAAGCAGGGTATAGAGGTTATGAGAGGCGATCCTTCTGAACTCGATGAACCAGGAAAAAGGATTGTAATTCCTGAAAAACCTGAACAATTACAGTTGAAGAATATTTCATTGGACAGGTTAAGAAGATCGTATATAAAACAATTGAAAAAAAGAGGAATAAGTAGTCTGAGTGAAAAGGATATTGAGTTTCTTGAAGAAGATTTGAAGACTGATATCAATAATATAAAAGATATTTGTAGGGAGGTTTTTTCAGATGGCTGAACAAAGACGGGATAATTTCAAATCAAGGAGTAAACATCTCAGAGAAATGAGTGATGAGGAGCTGGATAGGTATTTTTGGGAGCTTGCTGATCGAATTACAGAACCATTAATTGATCTGGCAAAAGATCACACATCTCCCTCAATTGAACGTTCTGTGTTACTGCGGATGGGTTTTAACAGTCTTGAATCAAAGACAATTGTTGATAAGCTGGTTGACATGGGCTTGCTTGTAAAAGGAGCGGGTCACATAGTGTACAGAATATCAAGAATTAACAGTGAAGATATTATTGCGACCGGTAAAAAACTGGCTTCCGGTGAGCTGTGGGATCTTGTTGAGCAGGAATTCAAGGGGGTGAAATGATGAAACTTCCAGAAAACAAAAAGCTTAATATAGATGAGATATTGAAGGATCTGGAGCATTACAGTCCCAGGAGAAAGGGCTGGACCTGGAGAAAACCCCTTCCAAAAGGTACAAAAATGGGCAATTTTACCTACGATCAAATCAGTGAACCCATGGAAAAGAGCATTCCTCTTCCAGCATCACATTATTTTGAGAATATCGATCCACAGCCAGATGCAGTTATAACTTCTGAAATAGCTTCTGGTAGATTTGAAGACGATTTAAGAAGAATGAGAATGGCTGCATGGCACGGAGCTGATCATATAATGGTTATTCGAACGCTGGGACAGAGCCACATAGATGGTCTTATGGAAGGTACTCCTGAAGGTACAGGGGGTATCCCGATAACAAGGAAGCAGATAAGGGCTTCCAGAAAGGCTCTGGACATAATAGAAGATGAGGTTGGAAGACCGATTAATTATCACAGTTATGTCAGCGGTGTTGCCGGGCCCGAAATTGCTGTTTTATTTGTAGAAGAAGGCGTTAACGGAGCTCATCAGGATCCTCAGTACAATGTGCTTTATAGGGGTATAAATCCAGTGCGTTCGTTTGTTGATGCTGCTGTGGCAAAAAAGATTATGTCAAGTGTCGATATGTTACAGATAGACGGTGCTCATAACGCCAACGCTTCTGCAAAAATGGCATGGAAAGTAATGCCTGAACTTCTTGTTCAGCATGCGATAAATTGTAGTTTCTCGGTTAAATCCGGAATGAAAAAAGATAATATTGCTCTGTCAACAGTTCCACCGGTTGTTTCACCAACACCGGAGTTTAAACTGAATTTTATCTATGCGCTGACAGTTAGAGAGTTGTTTAAGGACTTCAAATTTAGAGCCCAGATGAATACCCGTTATATAGAATCTGATCTCTTTGATGCAACCAGGGTTCACGTTCTGGATACGCTGATTTCTCGATTGACTTCGGTTGATGTGCAGTCAACAATAACGCCAGATGAAGGGCGTAATGTCCCCTGGCATGTTAATTCGGTGAGAGGCGTTGAAACTGCAAAACACACATTGATTGCTCTGGATGGAATAAAGGATATTTTGAAGGTAAATGATGACTATGTGAGACCAAAAATAAGAGAGCTTAAAATGAGAGCAATTTTAATGATGGAAGAAATCCTTGAAATTGGTGGATATTTTGAAGCTGTTGAAGAAGGATTCTTTGTAGATAATGGGTATTATCCTGAAAGAAACGGTGACGGTATTGCAAGAAGAAAAGATGGCGGCATAGGAGCTGGAAGTGTAGTTGCTAGAGATAAAGATTATATGGCACCAGTATGCGAGCATTTTGGAAATAACAATTTGCCTGATGATGTTGATAACCCATGTGATTTGATTGGTGGATGTACACTGCATAATCCTGATAAGATTCAATATATTGATGAACTTGATGAAACGGATAATGTTGAACTCAGGTTAAAGGATAATGAAAAAATTAGAAAGAGTGCAACTATTAAACCCGAAGTAGAATGGGCTGGAGACAGTATAATTCAGCTTGATTTAACAATCCCAGAAGATCAGGATCATGCAGAAGCCGCTGCAATAGCCATTGCCAAGAAATTAGGTCTTGAAGATCCAACGGTGTTAAATAAGACTTCTTTGCATCCAAAGGAAGGAACATATATTGAATTAAAGGCCAGAGTTCCCTTTGAAATTAACAAAAAAGACCTTGAACTTCCTCAGAAACCGGATGTTTTGCCTGAAGAAGAGATAACAAAATTTGTTTCCAAAAACCCGATGCATGTTGTAGCTGGAACTATTGGCAATGATGAACATTCAGTTGGTATAAGAGAAATTCTGGACATCAAACACTCAGGTATAGAAAAATTTGGAATAAAATATACATATTTGGGAACAAGTGTACCCCCTGAAAAGTTCATAGATGCTGCCATAGAAACTGGAGCAGATGCTATACTGGTTTCTACAATAATTACCCATAATGAAGTACATGTTGAAAATATGAAAAAAATCCATGAACTTGCCATAGAAAAGGGAATCAGAGAAAAAATAATGATAATTGCGGGTGGAACTCAAATTAACAACGAACTGGCAGTGAATTGCGGTATGGATGCAGGTTTTGGAAGAGGAACCAAAGGGTTTCATGTTGCCACATTTCTGGTAAAAAAGAAAAAGGAAAAAATAAAGAAGGAAAAATGAAAACGGATAAAAATAAACAGGCGGCTTAAAAGCCGCCTTTTTTGCGTTATACTTATATATAATATCGTAATACGATTATTAATAACAAAGATCATGGTGACGTAACATTTGGAGGTAGATCTTGGATATAGAAAAACTCATAAGGGAGACAATAGAGGAAATCAGTAGTATTTCTACAGTTCTGCTTGTTGCATTTTCTGGTGGAAAAGACAGCACACTGGTTGCATTGCTTGCAAAGGAAGCGCTTGGAAAGGACAATGTAAAACTTTTAAATGTCACCTTTGGTCCATACACATACAGTAAAGCTATTGAAAATGTGCTTAAAATAAGCAAAAGATTGAATATTGATTTAGAATTTAAATGTGGAAGAGAATTACAGGAGAGAGTCTGGATGAATGGACCTTCCTGCAATCGTTGTACAAGATATGCAAAGTTTGCAGCTCTTGAAGGTTATAAGGATAAAATAATTGCAACAGGTGCAAATCAGTCAGACAGCTGGGGAAAGACTGGTATAAAAATAAAAGATAATCTATATTCTCCCATCCGAAAGTGGACAAAAAAAGACATTAAAAAAGCTATTGATTATTTTAATTTTGAAGTACCGCGTATTGGCGAAGGAGATATAAGAGAAGGATGCAAGCTTAAGCATCTTTTAAAAATTATGCCAAAACCATCCTTTCATGGTTATGTTGTGGCGGTTGCCAATGAAGTATTGCTTGATCATTTGAATGAGGAGAAAGAAATTGCCAATGTCAAAATAATTGGACCTTTATCCAAAAATATTGCTCTGGTAAATGTTAAACCTCTACCAGATATATTGATAAGGGAGCGTATCACCGGAAGATTATTAAGTATAGATGGAGTTCATGATGTAAAATGGATTATGCAACCTGTGAAACTTAAAGTGGTTGCAAATCCAGCGTTGTATAGAACGAAACATTCTAAGAAATGGGTAATAGATGGTAGGTTGAAACCTGAGTTTGCTTTTCCCATTAGCGTTGAATGGATTGAATCTAAAAATAATAAATTGCACACATTTCAGATTGTAGAATGTTTGGAGGATAGTAATCATGATTAAGCTTATAGTTATCGATCTTGATGGTACATTGCTTAACCACGACAAGGAAATTAGCGATGGGAACAAAGAGGCTTTTGAAAAAGCAATTAAAAGAGATATTGGAGTCTCTATATCAACCGGCAGAAGCTATATATCTGCTAAGAAATATATTGAAGAGCTGGAACTGGATATACCCGTAGTTTACCAGAATGGTGCTCTTATCCTGCATGGAGCTGATAAAAATGAAATCTTGAGGGCTATAAAGTTAAATTCAAAGCATGCTCGAACTATAATACTTGAAGCAAAAAAAGAGAATGTAAACTGCGTACTTTACAGAAATTTTTTTGAATATCCTGATATGCATATAGAAAAGATACCTGATACACCATATACAAGTTACTATGAAAACAATCATTTCAGAATAAGAGTATGTGATAATCTTCTCGATTATGTCGATCATGAAGGAGTCGTCGAAGTGGCACTTGAAGGACCGGAAAGAAAAATTATGAAAGTGGTAGAAAAAACGGGAATTATCTCAGAAGAGATTTCTGTTATAAAAAATAATACCATTGAAGATCATTCCTTTTATGAATTTTTTGGTCCAGAGGTACGGAAATCAATAGGACTGAATTATTTGCGTAAAGTATCAGGAGTTAGTAAAAATGAAGTAGCATACATTGGTGATAATTATAACGATCTTGACGTGATGAAGGAAGCTGCTTTTTCGGTAGCTATGAACAATGCTCCCGAGGATGTTAAAAAGCATGCAGATTTTGTGACAACCAAAAACAACGATAACAATGGCGTAGCTGAAGCAATAGAAGAGATTTTAAAGGGGAATGATTGAGTTGCCAGGTATTGTTATTTCATCATTACTGGTTGCACTTTCAATGCCAGGTATGCTCTGGGGAGGCCTGATTTGGTTTGCACTTGTCCCTCTTCTCTTCACATTAGAAAAATTAAATCCGATTAAGGCTGGATTTGCAGGGTTTCTTTTCGGTTACATATATCTTATGCTTACACATTTTTGGGTATTTCCTGTTTTATCAATGAATGTGCCAGAAGTGCTTAACAGATTTCCCTCATTTGTAGGTGCAATGACCTTTTTTTTGATGGGCGTTGTTATGGCTGTACCTTTCTTTGGATTTGGATTTCTCTATTCTTTGTTCTCTAAATATTTTAAAGGTAGGCCAATATTATGGATTTTCACGGTAGCATCTTTCTTTAGTTTTATGGAATATCTGAGATCCATCGGAGACCTCGGATTTACTGGAGCAAGACTCTCCGATGCCCTTGTTGATCATACAGGTATAGTACAGCTATCTTCTATTGGCGGACCGCTTTTATTGATTTTTTTGGTAGTTTTATTTAATATGATAGTTTTTTATCAAATTAAGAGGATTGATTCTCTTAAATCAAAATTGATCGTTGTTGCAGTATTTCTTGGTCTGATTTTTGTCGTAAATGGAGTAATAAATCGTTTCATTCCGGTGAATATTTCTCAATACAATGGTAAGAAACAAATTGCTGTAATCCAGACAAATTTTACTCAATCACTGAAATATGGTGATTCAGCTGATGAGGTCTTCAATGTTGTAAAAGAGGCTTTAGAAGATGTTGAAGATGATGCTGTTGTGATCATGCCTGAAGCAACCTTCATGTTTGATATTAGAAATTCATCATATGGCGATAAGTTGTTAAACCTGGTTAAGAGTGAAGGTCTGGAAGTGCTTGTTGGTTTTCCCACTTACGGAGATAATAATTATAATCAGCTTAGAGTAATTAGCAAAGAGGGATTTAGCAAGGATTATTACGCAAAAGTAAGGCTGAGCCCATTCGCAGAGTTTTTACCATATCCAGCAATTTTCGGTGTGTTTGAGTTTTTGAAGTTTCTTGATTTTTTCAGCGCCGGTGATGAATACACTATTTTCAATATGAAGGAGCAAAATATTGGTGCACAGATTTGTTTTGATTCTTATTATCCTGAAGTGTCACGTAATTTGGTTAATGAAGGAGCAGAGTTGTTGGTTATTTCTACCAATGACGGCTGGTTCAATATTGAAACAGGTCTAATACAGCATTTTTCAAAGGCAAGAATGAGAGCCATAGAAAATAGAATATATATGGTTCAGGTTTCCAATACAGGCTTTACAGGGATTATTGATCCCTATGGAAGAGTTTTAAAGAGATTGCCATCAATATTTGAGAGTAATGATGATTACATAATTGATGTATTTGAATACATTCCAGCAAAAAGCAAAAGTATCTATACAAGGTTTGGCTCAATCACACCCTGGGCATTTTTGGTTCTTACTGTATTCTTTGTGTTATTTGTAAATAAAGATTTTAGAAAAAAGAAATATATACCGATTAATCAAGAAAAAACCACAATTGATAATGAATAAGTAAGTAAACTATTATATGAGATAAGCGATCGAATAACTCATAGATGGATTTTTCATGAAAGGAGGATAAGGCATTAGTTGTTAATATATTTTAATGCCGCAAAAAATGAATATTGGAATTTTTACAGATACTTATCTTCCGCAGGTTAATGGTGTTGTCACAGTTATTAGAAATCTTGAGAAAGGATTAAAGGAACGAGGGCACAATGTATATATTATTACGGTCAAGCACCCTGGTGCTGAAAGCAAAGATAATATTATCCGTGTCCCATCAATGAGATTCTTTAGAGAACCGTAACATAGAATCGGGACTTCGCTTGCCAGTTGTATGGCGTTGACATAGGTTCTAATGAAGTCAAAGATTTTTTAAGAAATGAAGTGAAAAACTCGGCTTTTTCTGATCCACCAGAAAACTTTAAAGATGCGGTTATTTATCAGGTTGGGAAATACCTTTACAAAAAGTTTTTTGAAGGTTACACGAAAAAGCAATGGGAAATTGACCCTGAAAATCTTTCACCAGATCTGGCAAAGAGAATACCCGTAAGAACCAATTGTGATGATAGATACTTTTCCGATAAATATCAGGGAATTCCATCGAATGGTTATTCAAGGCTTGTTAGAAACATGTTGAAGCACAGGAATATTTCTGTATTAACAGGTGCTGATTACTTTGAAATTAAAAAAAGAACTGCCAGCTAAGCTAACAGTTTACACAGGAAAACTGGATAGATTTTTTGTCTACAAATACGGAAAACTCCAGTATCGTTCTCTTGATTTAAAACTGAAGACTTATGAAATGGAAAATTATCAACCAGTATCAGTGGTAAACTATCCAGACGATTATGAATGGACGAGGATAACTGAATTTAAGCATTTCTCGAACTAAGCTGGAAACAATAAAAAAACAACTGTTTGCTTTGAATATCCCAAAGCAGAAGATGAGCCATATTATATCGTTCAAACAAAGGAAAACCTTGAACGACGCAAAATATATATGGAAGAAGTAAAAGAACTGGAGAACAGTCTTAAGTACTTGTTTGTAGGTTGTTTAGCAGAATATAAATATTACAATATGGATCAGGTAATATCAGCTGTTCAAAATAAACTTAACAGTTATTAAGTACCCTGTTGTAAAAATCATTCCTAATTTTTTCGTTTCCGTTTGTAGCGAACATATTAGGGTGGAACATATCGAATTTTTCGTTCAAACAACTCGAAATGTTTCCTCCCGCTTCCTGAACCATAATAATTCCAGCCGCGACGTCCCATGGTTTCAAATTTTCTTCCCAAAAAACTTCAGCTCTTCCAGCTGAGACGTAACATAAATCAAGACATGCACTGCCTGTTATTCTTAGAGCCCGACATTCCTTAATGGCTTTGCTGATTCTTTTACATAGTCGTTGGTATGAATTTGATGATGAATATTGTAATCCTGTGTGAACGGAACACTCTGTTAGTTTATCAATGTTACTTGTTTGAATTCGTTTTCCATTTAGAAATGCACCTTGTTTCTTCACTGCAGTGAATAATTCGTCAGTGGTTGGATCATAGGTAATGCCCAATAAAACGTTTTCTTTGTTAACCAGAGCAATGCTGGTTGAAAAATGCGGGTTCATTCGAGAAAAATTGGTGGTACCGTCAATGGGATCAAGAATCCATAATAATTCGCCCCGGGTAACTCCCTCTGTTTCTTCTCCAAGAAAGGATGCTTCAGGAAGCAGTTTGTGGACGTATGTTTTTATCCATTTTTCCATTTGATAGTCTGCTTCTGTTACGATATCTCTAAATCCTGATTTTTTTCTTATATTTTTTCGAGTTTCAAGATCAAGCAGTTGCCATAGTTCTTTTATCTTTTCCTCCAGTTTTTTTGTAATGGATGATAATTCTGCTTCATCCACGTAATTTCACTCCAAGATTTTCAATTGCTTCAACAACTTTATTAACAACTGTATTAACCTTTTCATCCTTCAGTGTCTTGTCAAAAGATTCAAATATCAGAGTGATGGTCACACTTTTTTCACCTTCAGGTATGCCCTTACCTGTATAGATATCCTTCAATTTAATCTCACTCAAAATTTCATCTGAGTTGCTAATAACGGCATCTTCAAGTTTCTCATAAGGCATTTCCTGTTTCATAATGAAGGAAAGATCTCTAAAAACCCTGGGATACTGTGAGATGAAGAATTTTTCTCTGGAGATTTTATTTTTTGATTTAAGTTCAATCAGTTCAAATTCAGCTACAAAAATGTCCTGATTTTTTATATTGTATTCTTTTTCAACAATTCTGGCGTCCATTATTCCTGCAAAACCTACTTTCCTTCCGCCAATATTAATATCAAAAGAAGCTCTTTCTTCCAGGAAAGGTTCTTCTGTTTTAGAAAAACTGAAATCATAGCCAAGCGACTCAAGAATTGTTTCGAGTTTTCCTTTAAAGGAATAAAAGGAAATTTCTCTTTTATCCGTGTAATCTTCGGGGTTTTCCAAACCTGTTTCCAGTAAACCAAGAACTTTCTTTTCCTTTGAACTGGAGCTGAAAACGTTATCAACTTCAAACAACTTTAAATCGAAATTTTGCCTTCTAATATTGTAAGAAGCTACATCCAGTAGTCCATGAACAAGGGAAGGTCTTAATGCTGCCATATCGAGAGATAATGGATTCTTTAACATTTTGTAGCCCTGACCAAGTTTTTCAGGTCCTTCAGGATTTATAAAGCTGTATGTAATTGTTTCATAAAAGCCAAGACCACTCAATACGTTTTTTAACTTTTTTATTTTTTTGAGTTCAACTGGAATACCTGCTCCTTTTGCAGGTAATTTTGGAATCTTTGATGGTATCCTGTCATATCCATAAATCCTTCCAATTTCTTCAACCAGATCATTCTCTTGCTCTATGTCAAATCTATGTGATGGTACTGTGACGTCCCACCCATCACCATTTTCTACAACAGAAAAACTTAGCTTTTTCAAAATCTCTGAAATACTATCTATTGAAATTACAGAACCGAGTACTTGATCAACCTTCCATTTTCTCAGATGAATTTCCTTCCTTTTAAAGGTCGTTCCCTCATCAACGATGTTTGTTACAGTTTTTGCGTCCGCGAGTTCAATGAGTAAATCTGCAAGTCTTTTTATTACATATTCAGAGTTTTCCGAGTCTACACCTCTTTCAAATCTGTATGAACTGTCCGTAGTAATTCCCAGTCTGCGTGAAGTTTTTCTTATTCGAATCGGGTCAAATACAGCCACTTCCAGAAGAACTTTCTTTGTTCTTTCAGAAATACCTGAATTCACTCCACCCATAATGCCTGCCAGAGCAAGAGGTTCTTTACCATTGGTTATTAATAGATCATCAGGTTTTAATTCAACCACTGTGCCATCCAGTAACGTTATTTTTTCATTGTTCTTCGAAGATCGAACAACGATGTTTGAACCACCAATTCTTTCAACATCAAAAGCGTGAACAGGATGCCCGGTTTCCAGCATAATATAATTGGTAATATCAACAACATTGTTAATTGGTCTGAGCCCTGCTGAAATAAGTCTTCTTTTCAGCCAAAGAGGTGAAGGTTTTATCTCAATGTTGTCAAGCATTAAAGCTGTATATCTAATACAACCATCATTATCGATCTTGACACTTAATTTCTCGTTGCCCTTGGGATTACATTTTGTCGATGGTAGATGGAAATCTTCATTAAATATTGCTGAGAATTCTCTTGAGATTCCAAGTACTGAGAGGCAATCTCCTCGATTCGCAGTGAGTTCTACTTCGATTACTGGAGAATTAAGTTTGAGAAGTTTTTTGGCATCAATGCCAGGTTCCACAGGTTCTTCAAATCGAAAAACCTTTTCCGATTTTTCTTCAAATTTCATTTCTTCAAGGGAGATGAACATACCTTCTGAGACCTTACCCTGAAATTCTCTTTCTCTAATTTCTAAGTCCCAGATTTTTCCTCCTTTAAGTATGACTATTACGTAATCTCCTTCTTCTACTGTATTATCAGATGTTACTATTGCAGCCTTTTTCTTCCCTGTGTTGACCTTTGTGATTACCAGGTTGTCAGCATCTGGATGATCTTCAACACTTTCTATTCTTGCTGAAACAGCTCCTTCTATATAACTCCATGGATATTCAATAGATTCCACTTCAGTACCGCTTAGTGAGAGCTTTTTTGATAACTCTTTGTCTGATATATCAGGAAGTTTTACGATATCTTTTACCCATTCAATTGGATATCTCATCCTACTACCCCCCTGAATGACTTCAGGAATCGTTTGTCATTGCGTAAAAGATCACGAATATCTGAAAGATTGTATTTAAGCATGGCAATTCTTTCTACTCCGGTTCCCAACGCGAACCCTGACCACTTTTCCGGATCATAACCAACATTACTCAGTACATTGGGGTGAACAATTCCAGCGCCCAGTATTTCTACCCATCCGGAACCTCCACAACTTCTGCAACCTTTTCCCATACAGATCCCACAAGAAACATCAACTTCAAAACTTGGTTCCGTGAAAGGGAAAAAACTTGGTCTCAATCTAACTTCCCTTTTTTCACCAAGTATTTTTTTAACAAAGTTTTCGAGCACACCTTTCAAATGTGCAACGGATACCTCTCTGTCAACGTAAAGCACTTCAAATTGAGTAAACATAGGAATATGTGTCATATCTGGAGTATCTTTTCTAAAACATCTTCCCGGAGAAAAGATTGCTATGGGAGGTTCTCTGTCTTCCATTGTTCTTACCTGAACAGGAGAAGTATGCGTTCGTAAGAGTTTGTTGTCATCAACGTAAAAGGTATCATGCATATCTCTGGCAGGATGCCATTCAGGAGTGTTCAACGCCTCAAAATTGTAATAGGGAGTTTCAATTTCAGGCCCTGTTACCACTTCAAAGCCCATACTCACCCAAATATCCTGAATTTCGTTGAGAGTCTGGGTGATTAGATGCAATGAACCCATCTCTCTTTTTGCTCCTGGCATGGTGAAATCTTTTTTTTGACTGAGTTCTTTTAGTCTGTGCTTTTCCTCTTCCAGCTGTTTTCTTTTTATTTCAAGTTGTTTTTCTATTTCGTCTTTGTATTCATTTACTTTTTTTCCAAAGGCTTTTCTCTCATCTTTTGGAATGTCTTTGATTTGTTTAAACATTACAGTTATAATACCTTTTTTTCCAAGATATTTTGATTTAATATTTTGAAGATCATTTAATGATGATGTATTTTTTATTTCATTAATTGCTGCATCCAGTGAAAAATTCTGGTCGTTGGACATTGAGACACCTCCAGTAGAGTTATAACGAAGTTATTGTTGATTGCAGTTATTGCATATACCTTCAAGTGTTATTTTTACATTCTCAGTAATGAATCCTTCTGGTGGAATTTCTTTAAAACAATCAATTAGTTTTTCTCTATCTATTGGAATGTCATATACCTTATGGCATTTTCTACAAATAAAATGGGGATGCACTTTTGTATTTGGATCAAAACGTTTCATCCCATTTACCCGTGCAACAGCATTTATTAAACCTTCCGTTTCTAACAATTCGAGAACGTTGTATATTGTAGCTATGGAAATATTTGGATGGGTTTTCAAAACAATTCTAAAAATTTCCTCAGCTGAAGGATGATCTGTGTTTCCTTCCAGTGCTTTTAAAACAGCAACACGCTGTGGGGTAATTCTATACCCTTTATTTTTTAAGTATTTAACAGCTTCATTGGTTCTCAACATATTTTCATAGCCTCCCGTGTGTTTTATTCATTATACAACAAAACAAAGCATCCTTTTAAAGATGCTCATTAACGATACGTTAAGTGAGTATTCAAAGGAATTTGCCAAACAGTACTTTTCACTTATCAGGTATCAATTCAGATAAGAAATCCTCATATTCATTATTATTCATATTTCCCATAATGGCTATATTGTTCCCATTTTCCAGTTCGGTGACATAATATTCTAATCCATATTCATTGCACATTGTCTGTATCTTACCAATTATTTCTTCAGTCGATATACCTGAAAATAGGTAAATTATAACCCTTCCCATGGTTGATGAAAATAAATATAATACATAAATGGACGACTCTCTAATGTCATTACTTAAGGGAATAAAATCCATAGCACTCCAGTGAAAATTATTTCTTATAAAACTCTCGGAAAATTTCATTGGAGAATCTACAATTGTTTTTTCATCTAAAATATTGTAAAGCATCAAAGATCCTTCATCTGAAAGCTGTCCGTAATTTTTATATGATACTTCAATTGTATGAAATGGATATCTTTTGACCAGTCGCAACAATCTATTGTTTTCGTTGAGAGTTACTTCAAATCTTACATTTCCATCGCTAATAATAAATTTGTTACTTTCAGGAAGATCAATATAGTATTCAATATTATATTTTCCATTTTCAATTGTTCTTATAAATGCATCTTCGGCATCGCTTATTGGAATCATAGGTTCTAATGCTGTATCACCAAGAATAACGTACTCTCCTTTTGGATTTCTATACCACGCATATTTACGAAATGGTGTTGTCACCAAAACCAGTTTACTTGAACCACTTTTATAAACCTTTTCATAGCGTGCAATATGGGCAATTCCATCTTCCTTAACAGAACGCTCCACTTCATAAACTGCATTACTCAAGTCTCTAGCAGTTTTCTCAAGAAGAAGAATCTCTTCTTCTTGACTGGCTGACAGTAGATTGAAAAATGCTGCAACAAAAATGCTTATTAAGATAATATTCCTGGTCATAAGTTATACCTCATTAAAAACCTGTTCCAAGTACCATATAATCTGACTCTGTATTATTACTTTCGTTAAAAAATCCCGCAGAACGTCTTACAAGTTCTTCGTCGATATCTTCAAAGGTAGATACATTTGATAAGTTCGCATTTCTTTCAATTGTATTGTTTGGTTCACTTGCATTTTTACTTGCGATTATTATCGTATTGGATGACATGAAGTTAACACCTGTAAAAAGTACTAAAAAGCATGCAGCAGCCGCCACTACAATTCTATAGGGGATAAATTTTTTCTTCTTGATACGGTTTAAAACCTTATTCTTCGTGTTTTCCCCGGGATTATAAGATGTTCTATGCTTGTATGCCTCAATGAATTTAAGATATTTCTTAAATTCTTCCTTTTCTTGTTGATCAATATTTTGAGGTTTATTTTTGTCATTTAGTAATCTGTCAAAGCTTTCGTTATCGAACATGATAATCTACCTCCTCCAGCATATCTCTTAGACGCTTGCGGGCGTAATGAAGTTTGCTTTTTACTGTACCAACCGGTTTATCAATAATATCAGCTATTTCAGCGTATGCAAGCCCTTCAACATCTCTTAATTTTATCAATAACCTATCTTCTTCTGAAAGTTGATTTACAATTTTCAACAACTCTTCATAACTTAGTTCATCCATAACTTCTTTAAAGACATTGGTGCTTGATTTTGGATTAAGGTTGTAGTTCTCTTCGCGGTCCTGAAAATCGGTTAAAAATTGCTTTCTCTTTTTTCTTTTTGCTATTATATCTTTGCAAACATTCACCGTTATTCTATATAACCAGGTAGATAATTTAGAATCTCCTCGAAATCTTTTTATGCTTTTAAAAACTTTGATGAATGTCTCCTGCAAAACATCTTCCACATCGTCAGTCTTTAAATACGATTTAATAACACTACCCAGTTTTGGAGCATATTCATCATAAAGGACTTCATATGCCCATATCTTTTTCTTCTTTAGACCTTCTATTAACTTCTTTTCGTTCAAAGGAATCACCTTTAAATAGATTAATATTATTCAATTTATTTTTTTCTTTACAATTATACATTATAAACAAATGTAGAATAATTAATTCGTTTAAGACACCAATTTGTTAAGGTGGTAAAATTATAAAAAATAAGGAGGTGTAGTTTTGAAGGATAATTTAAAAGATTTAAGAAAACAACTTATTCATTCATCTGAAAATGCATGGTTCAACGTTGAAAAGGAAAAGGTGGAAGTATTCTCACAGGATTATATGGATTTCCTTCAAGGGGCAAAAACTGAAAGAAGCTCGGTTGTCTATTTTGAAAATTATTTAAAATCAAAGGACTACGTTTCTCTGAATGAAATTGATTCTAAAGAGCAGTTAGAAACATCTGAAGGTGTTTATTTTGTAAAATCATCAAAAGCACTGGTTGCCTTTAGACTGAACTCAAAATTGGAAAATGGTTTGAATCTTCTGGCTGCGCATATTGATTCTCCAAGACTTGATTTAAAACCATTACCTCTTCAGGAAAAAAGTGGTTATCTTTTGTTGAAAACCCATTATTACGGTGGAGTAAAAAAATACCACTGGCTTAATGTGCCACTTGCGTTGATTGGAGTCATTTATGATAAAAATGGAAAGATCATTGAGGTGTCAATTGGAGAAAAGGAAGATGATCCGGTATTCACTATAAGTGATCTCTTACCACACCTTGATGACAGAAAGGGTAGTGTAAGTGAAGTTTTTAAAGGTAAGGATTTGAATGCCCTTTGTGCAACTATACCGATAAAATCAGACGAAAAAAGTGCAAAAGACCTTGTTAAGTTGAATATTCTGAAGATGTTGAATGAAAAATACGGGATAACTGAAGAAGATTTTATTAGCGCAGAACTCCAGCTTGTCCCCATACATAAACCAAGAGAAGTTGGTTTTGATCGTTCAATGATAGGAGCTTACGGTCAGGATGACCGAGTATGTTCCTATACAGCAATTAGAGCCCTTACTGAATCTGAAAAAGAAGACGCAAATATTGGTGTGCTTTTGCTTGACAAAGAAGAGATTGGCAGTACAGGCACAACAGGAGCTAAGAGTTACTTCTGGGTTAATGCAATATCAAAACTCGCTCAGTTAAAAGGCAGTAGTCAGCCTTATGAAGATACACTTAATGCACTGGACAATTCTAAGATGTTATCTGGAGATGTTTGTGCTGCAGTTAATCCCATGCATGAAAAGGTACACGATCTAACAAATGCTTCACGATTGGGGCATGGTATTGTTTTGGTCAAATATACAGGTTATAAAGGAAAGGCAGGAACCAATGATGCAAGTGCAGAAATGATTGGTTCAGTAAGAAACCTTCTTAATAAGAACAATATTAACTGGCAAACTTCGTTACTCGGTGAAGTTGATCAAGGTGGTGGAGGAACAGTAGCCAAATTCTTTGCAGAAAGAGGAATGAATGTACTCGATGCAGGGACACCTCTGCTGGGTATGCACTCTCCTTTTGAGATTTCATCAAAAGTAGATGTTTTTGAAACCTATAGAGCATACAAGGTTTTTCTTGAACAATGAGTTCTGTTGATTGTAATCCCGAAAGTATTGCCAGAAAAATAGTAGATTCTTTTCCAAGGTATAGGAATAGTACCGATCCATTCAGGGTTCTAATAAGCACTATTTTAAGTCAGCGAACAAGAGACGAGAATACTGAAGTGGCATCAAATAGGTTATTCAGTGTATATAAAAATGCAAAAGAGCTATCTAAAGCGAAACCCAAAGACCTCCATGAATTGATAAAAGCGTCAGGCATGTATCGACAAAAATCTGCTCGCATCGTTGAAATAGCCAAAACTATTCATCATGAATTCAACGATAAAGTACCAAGTAACGTCCAAGATCTTGTTTTATTGCCAGGCGTTGGAAGGAAAACAGCAAATATTGTCCTTTTTGTAGGTTTTGGAATTCCAGCAATGGCAGTGGATACACATGTACATCGAATATCAAATAGAATAGGCTGGGTGCATACAAAAAAACCTGACGATACTGAAAAGAAACTTGTAGAAATAATTCCTGAAGAGCTCTGGGGCCCACTGAATGGTTCGCTGGTGGAGTTTGGGAAGAATATTTGTAAACCTCAAAAACCACTGTGTGAACAATGTTTCGTTAGATATTGTTGCGATTATTACCATTCACTTTAGAAGGGTAAACGAAGATCTTTGTTGTTAAGCCAATAAAAGCAAATACAGTTATAATTAAAAGTGCGCTTAGAAACCTTGCTTCGGGCACGTAACGCGCTGAAATTAGTCTGTAAATAGCAACGGTAGCTGTTGGAAATTTTTCACCACCAATGATTAAGGATGCTGCAAATTCACCCATGGAAATGGCAAAAATAATTGCGAATGTAGATAAAAATGCCTGTTTCATCATGGGCAATATTATGTACCAGAAACGTTGTATGTGGTTAGCTCCATCAATCATTGAAGCTTCAAGCGGGGTTTTATCAAATGAGCTTATTCTCGAATACAACAATCCAACTGCTACCGGAAATGAAACTACCAGATATGCAAAAATGAGTTTAATAACAACGGGGATTGTTCCATATATTATGCTGTAACTCAAGGCAAGTATTGCCGGTGTTATTGAAATACTTATCAATGAAAGTAACCTTGTAATAAGGTTTGAATATATATCATCACGAAGCTTCCACGTTATGATGAAAAATAATATCACACCAATAAAAGCAGTTAAGACTGAAATTGCAATGGATCTCGCGAATGCATTTATTGGTGAAGTGTTAAGCATTTCCCAGCGTGAAAAACTGAACACTTGTTTAATGCGGTCGAAGGTGAAACTATGTGTGGCAAAGTTATAAACAGATCCGGCAATTGCTGCGAATAGAGGAAGGGCTTCAAATAAAAGATAAAGAGTAGAATATGTAGCAAGAGTAGCTGAATGAGAAAAATAGGTTTCACCGGTGCTGTATTTAGTTCTTTTTTCCAAAAAGAAAAGAACCAATCCGAAAACAAAGATAAATAAAAATTGGACTATAGCCAATGCCAGTGCAATATTTGGACGCGCAAGCAATCTAAAATACATGTATATTGCCACTTCAAGTGTGGCAAATTGAGATCCTCCAAGAATAAGAACGACAGCAAAGGAAGTAAAACAATAGGAGAAAATTAAAATGAGAGAAGTTACTATGGATGGCATTACCAAAGGTAATTCAAGACTAATAAAAGATTTAATCCTGGATGCTCCGTCGATCTTTGTGGCTTCAATAAATTCCCTGGGTACATTCCTTAAAGCATCTCCAACAACTCTTACCACTATGGGTGAATTGTAAAAAACATGCCCCAGAATAATTGCCCCAAATGAATAAAGTATGCTAATTTCAGAAAAACCAAATATGCGTGCTATGTTGTTTATTATTCCCTGTTTTCCATATAATACGAGAAAACCAACTACCATAGAGATACTTGGTAAGAAAAAAGGTATGAAGGTAATATAATTTAGCATTCGAGAAAGAATCCCTTTGCTTCTGGCAAAAAAATAGGCAGCGGGCAGACCAAACAAAAAGGCCAGGGTTGTACTAAGCAATGATTGTATTAACGTAAATCTAAGAATTTTTACGATGGAAGGTTTACTAAGAGCACTTACAAGTTCATCGCCAGAAAACGATCCAAAAGCCTTTGCAAGTGGAAAAACAATTAGAATGACAATGAAAAGCCCTGCAAAAGCAAATGCAATGGCCCGGTTAATAAATCGCTTTTTCCCATTCATTGATTAACTGTTCGATATTAAGATTAGTCGGCGCTTTTAAAATTTCATCTGGTTTAACTGCGTAATCAAATACATCGGGCAATTTCACATCGGTAACAGGGAACATCCACTGGGTAAGAGGAATGTGTTTCTGAAAATCATCTGATAACATGAATTCTATGAATTTTTTTGCTTTATCCTTACGATTACTCCATTTTATTATTCCTGCCCCTTCGATTTGAACGTAACCCTTTCCATCTGGTATTAAAACTTCATATCTTGCTTCGTTGTAGTTGTACATGGAATAGGCTTTGTCTGTAGCATAGCTTACCATCATAGGTGCTTCTCGGGCTTCAAATTTTTCAAAGGCATCACCCCAGCCCAGGGTGACAGTAAGTATAGAATCGTTAAATTCTTTCCAGAAGGAGCCAAAATCATCTTCATGTAGAAGATAGGTCCAGACGAGAAATGCCAGGCCAGTACTTGACGTTCTTGGATCTTGAATGATAATGGAACGATTCAATTCTTTTCCGGTAAGGTCATCAAAGGTTTTTATGGAAATATCATCAAGGGCTTTAGGATCATAAATTAATGCTATTGCTCCGTAGTCATATGGAATTAATCTCCAGAAAGGGTCGAAAATCAACGAAGTATCAGTAATTCTTTCAGCATTTTCAGGCAAATAACCTAAAAAAAGATCTTCTTCAAACGCTCTTTGAGCAAGGATATTGTCAATTCCTATTACCACATCAACATCGAGTTCTCCCTTTTGTGATATGATCCTTGATAGCATTGTGCCAGCATCGCCAATGGCATGAAGCTCAATTTCAATTCCCTCTTTTTCTTCAAAAGACTGGAATGCTTCATTGGCTAAGGGTAATAAACTATCATAGGTGTAAACCACTAATTTTTCATTTGCTATTGACATTGTTGCAATCACCGCTAAAACTACTATTAAAACCACTTTTAATTTCGTAATATCACCTCCCAACAAAAAATGCCGTCCAGAAGAACGGCATCACTCAAACCTTCCTTCGTCGGTATTACCCGAATCAGGTTCTTAGGGTCTGCGCCGCACGCACTCTCAGCCTTCTAAAGCTCCCCTGGTATTTATATTATAGCACAGGAAAAGATATTCAAACAATGATAAAATTCAAATAGTAAATATTAGAGGGAGTACTGATTTTTTGTGAAGCAATTAACATTAACAAATGATGAAACAGCCTGGGTGGCCAAGCATTCAGATAATTTCGAGAAAACTAGTGTAATTATATTTCCTGATGAACGATCTCTCAACCGTTTTATCAAATCAAAAAGTTTGGGCAATGATGAGTTTGTTTTTCCATCCCATGATGTCTTTCCCTTTGAGGAAATTGGAATATCTGAAAGGATAAGACAGTACAGAATGGGAACACTAAATAATATTGTAAGGAAAAAAGCCAGGGTTGTTTATACAAGTCTTCACGGTTTGTTGAGAAAAACAGTACCAAGAAGCGTTTTTGAGAAAAGTAGCATTATTTTAAATAAATCGAGTACTGTTGACTTAAAGCCTGAACGTTTTTCTGAGATTGGATATGAAAGGGTATTTACGGTTAATGAGCCTGGTATGTTTTCTATCAAAGGAGAGATATTCGATATATATGTACCTGGCAATAAATATCCATTCAGGGTGGATGTCTTTGATAACAATATTGAAAGCATAAAGGTTTTTAACCCTCAGAATCAGAGAAGTGTAGAATCAATAAATGAAGCAATTATTACTCCTTCATCTGAAGCTATTTTTACCGGAGACAACAGGACTAAACTTAAGGATAGAGTACAAAGGATAGAAGAGAAGACAACTGCAAAACTTTCCCATGAACTCGACGATCAAAAATTATTTGAAACTGTTTCAGGTGTGTTTTACGAAAAACAATCTTTTCTTCTTGATTATTTAGAAAACCCCTTTTTGTATTTGATAAAACCCGATGAAGCCCTCGATGAATTCCAGAGAGTGGAGAGGGAAATTCATGAATACCTTCAGGAAAATAGAGCAGCCCTGGTCATTTACAAACGATATAGTGGTGTATCGCCAGAAAACTTACTTACACAAAAGGACTACCATATTGTTTCAACAAAAGAACCAGAATACATGACATGGGATAAGAAAGAAGAAGAATCCGTAAGGGCTGGAAAAACGAAAAAAATAAAAGAAAAAGAACAATTGCCAAGGGTACCCATTGTTGATTGGACAGAGCTTGATATCAACGACTATGTTGTTCATAGAGAATATGGTATCGGTAGATTTTTGGGAGTTAAAAGCATAACCAACCTTCTTGGAACCAGAGAGTACTTAACCCTCGAATATAAGAACAACACGAAAATTTATGTGCCCGTTGAAAGGGTAGATAGAGTTCACAAATATGTTGGACCTGAAGAAGGGGTCCAGCTAAATTCTTTACGAGGTAATGTTTGGGCAAGACAGAAAAAAAGAGTGGAAAAGGATTTAAAAAAGAGAATAAAAGAACTGGCGACACTTTATGCAAATAGAGAAAGAACAAAGGGCTGTCAACTAAATGGCGATTCAGAACTTGAAAAGGCTTTTGAGAACAGTTTTCCTCATGTTGAAACAGAAGATCAGATAAATGCAATAAATGATGTACTGGAAGATCTGTCTAATGAAATGCCTATGGATAGATTAATTAGTGGGGATGCAGGTTTTGGTAAAACAGAAATTGCATTAAGAGCTGCTTTTAGATCCGTTATTTCAGGTAAACAGGTTGCTGTATTGGTACCGACAACAGTTCTGGCTTCTCAGCACTATGATACTTTTACAGAACGCATGGAACCCTTTGGCATCAAGGTAGATATTCTTGATCGCTATAGAACTTTAAGGGAGAAAGATCGTATAATTGATAATGTTAAAAAAGGTGATATTGATATACTGATCGGAACTCACAGCCTTCTTTCTCCAAAACTGTCTTTTGCTGATCTTGGCCTTGCTATTATTGACGAAGAGCAATTGTTTGGGGTTATGCAAAAGGAATATTTTAAGAAACTCAGATTGTCAGTTAATGTTCAGTCAATGAGTGCAACGCCCATTCCGAGAACCTTGTATATGGCATTATCTGGTCTGCGAGAATTATCAGTCGTTTCAACTCCACCTTATGGAAGGCGAGAAGTAGAAACCTATGTAGGCCAGTTTAAGAGCAAGATGGTAAGAACAGCTGTACTTAGAGAAATAAATAGGGGCGGGCAGATTATTTATGTGCACAACAGGGTGGAAGAGCTTGATGAACGTGAAAGGATGCTGAAGGAACTTGTTCCTGAAGCTAAAATTGGGGTAGCGCACGGAAAGATGCAAAAGTTACTGTTTGAAAGTAATGTGAAAGCTTTTTATAAAGGAGATATCGATCTATTACTTTGCACAACGATAATTGAAAGTGGTGTAGATATTCCTAATGCCAACACATTGATCGTTGATGATTCTCATCGATATGGTCTTGCACAACTTTATCAACTACGAGGCAGAGTGGGAAGAAGTGATAGAAGAGCATTCTCCTACTTTATGTACGACAAAAAAAGTATGACACCGCAGGCACGTGAGCGTTTAAAGGCAATTAATGAATTTACAGGAGCCGGAAGTGGTATGAAATTATCAATGAAGGATATGGAGATAAGAGGCTTTGGTGCTTTACTAGGTGATGAACAACACGGAAATATCTCGACAGTTGGACTGTATATGTATAACGAAATGTTACAAAGAGCAGTAGCTGAGATGAAAGGTAAAGAGGAAAAGGAAAGAGAAGAAGAAAGGGTTATTGATACAGAATTACGTAATATACCCTATCATATGGTAATACCGAAAGATTATATTGCCAATTCCATTGAGCGACTTAAGATATACAGGAGAATAGCAACCGCTGAAAACGTGGATGATATTGAAAATATTGAGAATGAGTTGAGAGATAGATTTGGTTCACTCCCCGAACAAACCAAATCACTTCTTAGAGCTTCAAGAATCAGAATAGGGGCATATAATAAAGGAGTAAGCACTATCGATTACGATTCAGATTCACAGTTATTGAATATTTATTTCAAAGAAGGCAAGATAGATAGAAGGCTTTTCAGAAGGTTTAAAGCTATCGTTAATGAAAATGAATCGAGAGTTTTTGTGTATTCTGTGAACAGGAGTAGGGTTATGAATATTTTGGAACGGATCTTTGTAGGTGAAGCCAAATGATATATGAGCCAATTTGTGCAATAGCCACATATCCTGCCATATCGGCAATAGGAATTATTAGGTGCAGTGGTAAGGAAAGCTGGGAACTGGTAAGGAATTTTGTTACTTTTAACAAAACGCCTGCACCAAGACACATGTACTTGAAAGAGTTCTTAGATAACGATGAAACAATAGATGAAATAAATTGCGTGTTCTACAGGTCTCCCCGATCTTACACTGGAGAAGATATGGTTGAGCTTTTTTTTCATGGAAGTCCGGTAGTTTTAAAATTGGCACTTGAGAAGCTAATAAGTGCTGGATTCAGACAAGCCCAGCCAGGAGAATTTACAAAAAGGGCTGTCATGAATAGGAAAATGGATCTGGTTAAGGCTGAATCTATAGAATCAATAGTCAATGCACATACAAAAGAAGCACTTAAAGCTGCTGTTTCATCATATAAAGGTGGTTTGAGCAGGGCAATACATCGAATCAGAGAAAGAATGGTTGATTTACTGGCAGAAGTAGAAGTAGTTCTAAATTATCCTGATGAAATGGATGTTTCGAGGGAAAGAATTTCTGAAGAACTCATGAAGATAATTGAGACTATGGACGATCTTTTAAAGCGTGGTAGCAATGGGATTATTTTGACCCATGGATTTAAGACTGTTATAGCTGGTAGGACTAATGTTGGAAAGTCTACACTTCTTAATTCTCTGTTGCGTAGAGATAGGGCAATTGTTACCGATGTACCAGGTACAACGAGAGATACTATAGAAGAAGCATTGAGTATTTCAGGGGTGTATTTCAAAATAGTTGATACAGCTGGTATTCGTCATTCTTCAGATAAGGTTGAAAAAATTGGTATTGAAAGAAGCTTAAAAGAATTAGAACAGGCAGATCTTATTTTGTTTATGGTTGATTTGACATCACCAAAAGAGGACTTAAAGCTTTATAAAGATTATAAAGATGTGTTAAACAATGCAATAATTGTGGGAAACAAAAGTGACAAGGTAAAAAAAGAACCTGATATTGTAGATGTTTCTGTAAGCGCTCTTAAAGGAAATGGTTTAGAAAAGCTCGAAAAAATCATGTTAAAGAGGACAGAAGGTTTTAGAAATAGATACCAGGGTGAATTATTCGTAACGGAAAGACAGAGGGGTACAGTAGAAAAAGCTCTGGATCTTTTAATGGAAACAAAGAGAGCTCTTGATGAGGGGATAACAATCGATGTTATTTCCTCACATATAAACCAATCCATCAGAATAGTTGATGAGCTTACCGGTGCTGTTGTTCAGGATGATATAATGAAAGCAATTTTCAGTAATTTTTGCGTTGGGAAGTAGATAAAATGACATTAATAATTCTCCTCATAGCGTTATTAACACGATTTTTTTTGAGTCCATTATTTTATTTCTTTATAGCAGTTGGATTATGCATTCTGTTTGTTGTATACAGAAAAAATTCTCCATACAATCTTCTTAGAATAGCACCAATTATGTTCATTGCAGTTGAAGCAATTGCTATATTTTTAGGAATGGGAAGTGGAGGTTTCTTTTTTGGAACAGTAATATGTATAATAACACTTCTTTTAGGAATGGGAGAAGAGCGAAAAAAACAGTTGTTTATCGAAGAACTTGGTCATAGTGACAAAATGACTAGAAAGAATGTTCAAACGCTTCAATATACATTTGGAGAGGTAGAGTACGTTGAAAAGGTTAAGATGAGTGAAAGTCAGGTGCTCTTAACCGATGAAAAAATGTATTTTTCAGTTGACATACCACGCAACAAAGATAGGGTGATCATCGATGTATCCTATGACGATATTCAGGATGTCTATATAAAAGAGTCTGTTACCACCAATAAACTCTATTTTCCAAGAATGCGAGATTTGTTTATCCCACTCAGGAATGTAAGAAACATTGGAAAACCAGAAATAAGGGACTATTTCATGATCTTAAAAACTAATAATAATACATATACCTTTTATGAAGAAGCAGGAGTAATCCTTAAATTTCAGAAAACTTTACAGTCTCTTGCCAGCTGTTAAATAGAATAACCCGGGCAACCAACCCGGGTTACTAAATGCTTATCAAAATCACTTTGTTTTCTCAACAATTTAACATAAATAAGGGCTAATTTCTTACCGCTTCCATTCCAGCTTTTACAGCCTCTAAATTCATTTCAATTAGTTTTGCCTTTCTGCCGGTGAGCTTTCTCTCAAAAGCTTTTTCAACACTCTCAAGAGAAACGAGGTTTGTTTTTTCAATATACGCTCCCAGTACAACCATATTTGCAACTCTGAGGTTTCCAATTTCTTCAGCAATTTTGTTTGCATCAATTTTTGCAACCTTAATATCATTTCGTGATGGTTCTCTATCAACCACAGAACTGTTTATTATCAACAAACCCTCTTGAGAAAGCTTTTCTTCAAATTTAATCAATGATGGGATATTCATGGCAATAACGGATGAGGGTGTATCTGCAATAGGAGAACCTATCATTTCTTCGCTGATAACAACTGTGCAATTAGCCGTTCCACCACGCATTTCAGGACCATAAGAGGGAAGCCATGTACTGTGCTTATTTTCAATCATAGCTGCAGTAGCGAGTACCTGTCCCATCAACATTACACCCTGTCCGCCAAAACCTGAAATGATAAGTACATTTTCTTTCACTTCTCATCACCGACCTTGTCGACAAATACACCAACGGGAAACTCTTTTTTCATATTATCATCGAGCCATTTCATAGCCTCTTTGGGACTCATACCCCAGTTTGTTGGGCATGTTGATAAAACTTCAACCATGGAAAAACCGAGTCCCTTTACTTGAGCTGTAAAGGCTTTCTTAAGAGCCTTTTTTGTTTTTCTAACTTCGTTGGGCGAGTTTACAGTAACCCTTTCAAGATATGCAACTCCTGCTGTTTCTTTCAAGAGTTCACATACATGAATGGGATAACCTTCGGTTTCAGCTTTTCTTCCGTAGGGGGATGTTGTTGTTTTCATCCCGAGTAATGTTGTGGGTGCCATCTGACCGCCGGTCATACCATAAATGGCATTATTGATAAAAATAGTGGTTATTTTTTCTCCTCTATTTGCTGCATGAATTATTTCTGCAGTCCCAATAGCCGCAAGGTCGCCATCTCCCTGATATGTAAAAACAATATTGTCGGGTTTTGCTCTTTTCATACCTGTTGCAACAGCTGGAGCTCTTCCATGTGCTGCAACTGTTCCATCAACATCGAAGAAGGTATATGCGAAAACAGAACAACCCACCGGAGCGACCATAAGAGTTTTGCCCTGTATTCCAAATTCATCAATAACCTCAGCTATCAATCTGTGGACAATACCATGATGACAACCAGGACAATATGTGAACTCTTTTGAAGAAAGTGCTTGAGGTTTTTCAAAACTTTTTATTGCTGCCATATTACTCACCTCTCCTGATTATTTCTTTCAATTGATTAAGTACTTCGTTAGGTGTTGGAACTACTCCGCCGGTTCTACCATAGAAATGAACGGGAACCTCTCCGTTTACTCCCAGTTTTACATCTTCAACCATCTGACCGGTCGACATTTCAACAGTCAAAACACCTTTTTTACCTTTTATGGTGTTGTTTATTTCTTTATAAGGGAATGGCCACAGAGTAATTGGTCTGAATAAACCTACTTTGATACCTTCATTTCTTGCCATTTTAAGTACGTTGCTCAATATTCTGCCCATCGTACCGTATGCAACCATGATATATTCTGCGTCTTCTATTTGTGCCGTTTCATAACGTACTTCCCTCTCCATAATCTCTTTATATTTTTTATGATAAACCATATTCATTTCCTCGAGTTTATTTGGATCAATATCAAAAGATGTGATTTTATGAGGTTCTCTACCTTCATTTCCCTGCATGGCCCATTCGGAATGATTTGGAAGTTCGGAAAGGTCTTTAAATTTGCTAAAGGTAACCGGTTCCATCATTTGTCCGAGCATACCATCTGCAAGAATCAAACTTGGATTACGATATTTATCTGCTAAATCGAAAGCCAGCGGAATGAGGTCAACTGCTTCCTGAATTGAACTGGGAGCGAGTGTTATTAGTCTGTAATCACCATGTCCTCCGCCTTTTGTGCCCTGAAAATAATCACTCTGGGCGGGTTGAATGTCGCCAAGCCCGGGACCGCCTCTAACAACATTGATAAATACGCAGGGAAGTTGAGCCCCAGCGATATAAGAAACACCTTCCTGCATCAAACTGAAACCAGGACTTGAAGTAGATGTCATAACTCTTGTTCCGGTACATGCAGCTCCGTAGATCATGTTTACTGCTGCAATTTCGCTTTCAGATTGCAAGAATGAACCTTTAACCTCAGGTAATCTTCGTGACATATATTCAGTTAATTCTGACTGTGGTGTTATGGGGTAACCGAAATATAAGCGACAACCTGCTCTTATAGCAGCTTCAGCCATGGCTTCGTTTCCCTTAACCATCATTTTTTCAGACATAGTAAACCTCCTCTTCACTTTGTTTCGACTTTTTCTTTAAATACTGTAATTGCAGTATCTGGACACATCATATAGCAAAAACCACAACCGATGCAATTTTCCATATCATGTTGATGTGCTGGATGGTATCCCTTGCTGTTGAATTCTTTGGAAAAACTAAGTACGTTCTTGGGGCAGTATTCTATACAGAGTCCGCAACCCTTACAACGTTCTTTATCAATTTCTACATAGTTTTTAGCCATAATTAAACCTCCCATATCTTTTTTATAAATTTATTTACTTTAAAAACTGAATGAAATGTTTTTTTGGGTTTTATTCCATTCATGACAACCGTTGCAAGTACCGGGATATTTGTCATTTTTGATACTTTTTTTATAAATGATTCACCGTATTCAATGTGTTTTATCTCTGTTTCATCTCCAAGATTTGCGTTGTTAATAAGATAATCAATGTTTCTTCGAGACTTTTCTGATAATCGTTCAATGTGATCAACAGTTTTTTCAACTGTATCTGTGAAAGGACGATAGGGATTTACTATAAAATGAGTAACGCTTTCCTGTGAATCAATATAATGTTTTAAGGAACTAAGAACCACAGCTCCATCATCATTGCCGCCCACATCAATGATTGTTCTGTAATCATCTCTTGTTATATAACCGGCAACCTGAGGAACAATAATAGGTAAATCAGCGTGCATTAATTTTCCTTTTGGAGCAATTATCTTGATACCCTTTGATTCAAATTTGTCTCTCAAGTCACGGGATCTAAAATATGTACTGATTACATCTATATCAGCAATTGCTATGTTTTTAAATTCTGTTTTGAGTTTAAGAGCAACATTGAGTGAAATCTCAGTTTTACCACTGCCAAACATTCCCATAAATATATTGACCCTTTTTTCAAACATTAATGATCTCCTCATATGTTTTCGGTTGGGCTTCAGTTTTTATTACACGAAGGGCAGCCTTTGCAAGCGCTCTTTCTTCATCTCCGCCCGGGATAACTTCAACTGGCGCTATAAAAGAAACCTTTTCTTTTACCCATTTCACGAGAAAACGTTCATCATGGGCCAGACCACCGGTGAGTACTATCGCATCTACCTTACCTTTCAAAGCAGCTGACATTTTTCCAATCCACTTTGTTATCTGATAAACCATTCCTCTGTAGTAAAGCGCCCATTTATCGTCTTCATCAACAGCTATTTTATTCTGAATCTTTTCACAATTGTTGGTCCCGGTGTAAGCAACCAGTCCTCCATTACCTTTTATTAGTCTTTTGATTTCTCTGTAGGAATATTCTCCTGAATAGCACAACTCAATGAACTGTGAAATGGGAAGTGTTCCTGCCCTTTCCGGTGTATAGGGTCCGTCACCATTTAAAGCGTTATTGACATCAATCACTTTTCCATTTTCGTGTGCTCCTATTGAAATTCCACCACCCATATGAACTACTACCAGGTTCATGTTTTCATATTTTTTTCCATAACGAGCTGCAATTTCCCTTGCAACAGCCTTCTGATTAAGGGCGTGGAATATGGATTTTCTTTCAAAGTCTAGATGTCCTGAGAATCTAGCAATTCTCTCCATCTCATCAACTACCACGGGATCAGCTATGAATGAAGGAATTACATTTTTGGATTTTGCTGAGAGTTCACTGGCAAGAACAGCCCCGAGATTGGAGGCATGTTCTCCATAACGAGCTTTTTTAAGGTCTTCAAGCATTTTATCAGTAACCTTGTATGTTCCTCCTGGAATAGGTTTTAATAAACCCCCTCTTCCAACGAAGGCATTAAAATCATCTATTTCATATCCATCTTTTTCAAGAAATTTCATTATCAAATTTTTTCTGAAGTCTTTTTGACTGTAAAGTGATTCATATTGAGAAAGCTCTTTTGGTGCATGTCTTATAGTTGTGCTTTCTGTTAGTTTTTCATCTTCAAAAATGGCTAGCTTGGTTGATGTTGATCCGGGATTTATAACCAGAATTCTATTCATAATATCCCTCCGCCAGCAAAACATTCAGTGCTATTGAATAGAGTTTTGATTTTTCAGAATCGGCTCTGGAAGTTAATATTATCGGCTTTTTACCACCTTTGATAGTGCTTGCTACGATGCTACCAGCGAGAAAAACCATGGCTTTGTAGAATATATTACCCGCTTCAATATCTGGCATAATTAATACATCTGCTTTTCCTGCAACATTACTTGAAATACCTTTATGTTTAGCAGCTGTTATTGAAACTGCGTTATCCAGAGCGAAGGGACCATCAATTTCAGCGTTTCCCAGTTGTCCTCTGTCTGCCATTTTAGAAAGAGCTGCAGCTTCCATTGTAACTGACATTTTTGGATTTACTGTTTCAACTGCTCCAAGTATTGCTATTTTTGGCCTTTTAATTTTCAATGCTTTTGCCACGCTTATGCAATTAGTTATGCAATGCATTTTTTGTTGTAGTGTTGGTTGGATTACCATTCCAGCATCTGATACAATTAGAAGTCTGTCGAAATCTGGAATTTGAAAAACACTCACCAGATTCATTGTCTTGTTAGTTCTTAGGTCATATTTTTCATTTAGAAATTCTTTTAATAAATCGCCTGTTCTGACTTTTCCTTTCATTAATAATTGGGTTTTTTCAGAAGCGACTGATTCAACAGCTTTTTTTATGGCTTCTTCCTGACTTTTTGTGTTTACCACCTCATAACCATCTTTCATATTAAGTTCGGTTGTTAAAGCGTCAATTGCTTTTTTATCTCCGAATAATATGAATTCAGCAATGTTCTCTTTTATAGCGTTCTTACAGGCTTTCAATACTTCTTTATCCTCCGCAACCGCTACAGCTACCTTAGAATGAAATTTCCTGGCTTCTTTTAATATATCATTCAATGTTTTTATCATACTAACTCCTCCAGTGAAAAAGACTTTGGAGTTTCAGATTTGTTTAGTACTCTGATGGCTCCCTGAGCAAGGGCGAGCATTTCATATTCTCCTGGTTCAGTGACTACAAGTCCAAATTTTGCAATGTAGCATTTAATTTTTTCAACGAAGTTAGAACTATACGCCATCCCTCCGGTTAGAACAATGGCATCGATTTTTCCACCAGCAACAGCGCACATCCCGCCAATTTCTTTGCTTATCTGGTAAGCCATTGACTCTACAACAAGTTTTGAATAATCATCTTTTCTTTGAATGGCATCCTTTAAACTGTCAGTACCAAGGTAGGCTTTAAGTCCTCCCTCTTTTGTATATCTTCTTATCAATTCTTTTTTTGAGTATTTCTTGCTGAAACATATTTTGGCAAGATCACCAACAGGAAGCTCACCTGTTCTATTGGGACTAAAAGGGCCTTCGCCATTTGCATTATTTACATCAACAAACCTTCCTTTTAATAATAACCCGATTGAAATACCACCGCCCAGATGGGCAACCACCATGTTAAGCTCATTAATATCTTTTCCAAAAGCCTTTGCAACTTTATGTGATACTGCACGCATATTTAAGGTATGTAACAAACTTAATCTCTGTATCTGAGGTATGCCTGACAATCTTGCTTCATCAATGAATTCATCGGTGGAAATAGGATCAGTTATAAACACAGGTAATTTATCTTGAGACAACTTAATTCCCATTGGAGCAGCATAATTTGACGGATGATCTACGGGAGATTGATACATTAAATAACTGACCATATCTTCGTTGACAGTGTAAGTTCCGCCTGGTAATGGTGGTAAAATGCCTCCTCTGCAGGCTATGGCTGTAAGATCATTAAGTTTATAACCATTTGTTTCAATAAGCTCTTTAACATCATTTGCACGTATTCTGATTGTTTCTTTAACATCTTCATTGTAGTTATCAGAATGCTGCAGTGTTTTTTCAAAAACAAGCTTTTCGTTTTCAAATATTGCAAGTTTTGTAGATGTTGAGCCTGGATTAATTACAAGAATGGTGTTCATTAGACCACTCCTTATAGGAGATTTTTGTTTTTTCCGTATTTTACAACTGCTTCCTTCAATCTTCTGACGCCTTCAATAATATCCTTTTCTGGTGGTAGACAGAAGGACAATCTCATTGAATTGGAACAACTTCCATCTAGTGAGAAAGAACTACCAGGTATGAACAATACTCCAATTTCTTTGGCTACATCCATCATTTCAAGCGTGTCAAAACCTTCAGGTAACGTAAGCCATATGAAAAGTCCCCCTTCGGGTTTAGTCCAGGTTATTCCAGGCATATCTTTGAAGGCTTTTTCGAGTTCTTCTAACATAAGGTCTTTCTTCTTTTTATAAAGATTTATTGTTGGTTGCAACAGTTCATGTAGATTGTGTTTTTGTAAGAATCTTGCTGCTATCCTTTGGGTAAGACTTGGTGTGCATAGATCTGCAGCTTGTTTGGCCATTACCATTTTTCTAACCAGTTCTTTATTTCCAATTACAATTCCCAATCTCATTCCAGGTGATAGAATTTTGCTAAAGGTTCTTAACATTAATACTCTGTCCTTTCCAGCAAGCTTGAATAGCGAAGGAATGCTTTCACCCTCATATCTGAGTTCACCGTAGGGATCATCTTCAATAATTGGAAGATCATATTTTTCTGCCAATTCAATAAGAGCTTTTCTCTTTTCAAGGGACAGTGTTACACCAGCTGGATTATGGAAGTTAGGAACAACGTAAATAAATTTCACGTTCTCTATTTCCCCGTTTTTATCAAGATCTGCTAACCTTTCACTTAGTTGATTTATATCTATTCCATCTTCATGGAGAGCAAGGTACTCATAACGTTTAGAGTTCATAGAAAAAGCACTCGCTGCTCCCAAATAAACAGGTTTTGATACGAAATAAATACTTTGCTTATCGAGAAAGACCGTTGAAATTAATGAAAGGGCACTTTGCGAACCTACAGTTATTAATATATTGTCCTCATTCAGTCCGGAAATACCTTCAGTTTTTTCAAGGAATTCTAAGAATGTTTTCCTCATTGAAGGATCGCCCTCGGTAGGACCATATTGTAATGATTGGGAATACTCATTTAATATAACATCATTTGCTATTTCAGCAAGTTTCTGTTTCGGGAATGTTTCAGGATCTGGCACTCCACCTCCAAAGGATATTACATCTTCATTCATGGCATCCTTTAGTAGTTCTCGGATAATCGATGACTTCAAGTTTTTACCAGTTTCAGAAAAATTCAGTTTCATGTATACACCCCCTAGTGATTTAGTTATATATTTTATGTAGATAAAGGAATTACTCTTTTCTAGAAATTATGGTGAGGGAACGTTAAATCGCGAGAAAAACAAAACATATGTTTTTCTTCTTAGATAAAAAGCTGGTATTGTTTTTCATGTTGTATCAATAATAAGTAGCAAGATTATGCCAGAAAAAATGAAATAGCAAATAAATAACTGCGATGTCCATTATAAGGTGTTTGCACGATAAGGGAGTGAAATTGCTTTGAAATAGTATGAAAAATATTGCATGCAATATATTTCATGCAATGAAAGGAATTGCACATATTCAATGGCTAAACTAATAGTTTCTACTGGAAAATAAAACATCATTTATAAAAAGAAAAGAGTATTAATGTATTTAAGCATGATATTTGTTTATAAAAATGTTTATTGAGTTTTTGCTGGAGTTGTTCAACACTTGTAGAAGTACAGAGATTAATTTAAACTGGTATTGAAAGTAAATTAGATTTGTTATAACTTATTTACTATGGTAGGGAATATATCTTTATAAATACATTAATATACTTGAGAAGCAAAATGAGTGGGTAAATGATTAATTGGGACTTTTTTATCTAGTCTTTGTTAAAAAAATTACATACTATGTTTATTTCAATATTACTAACAGGAGGTGTTTGAATTGGCTAAACTGGTAAAGAAGAATTATCTATTAGCACCAGGACCAACACCCGTTCCAATAGATTTGTTATTGGAGGGAGCAAGGGACACCATACATCACAGGACTCCTCAATTCGAAAAAATTATGGAAGAAGCTATTGATTTGTCTAAGTATGTATTTCAGACGCAAAACGATGTCTTTATACTGGCGTCTTCGGGTACTGGTGCTATGGAAATGGCTGTTGCAAATATTGTATCTCCCGGTGATAAAGTAATAGTAATTAACGGAGGTAAGTTCGGCGAACGATGGGTTAAAATATGTAAGGCATATAAAGCAGATGTTGTCTCAATTGATATTGATTATGGGGAATATGTAACGCCCGAAGAACTCGATGAAAAACTAAATGCTAATCCTGATGTTGCAGCCGTATTTACTACATTAAGCGAAACATCGACAGGAACAGTAATGGACATTGAAGGATTTGCAAAGGTAGTAAAAAAACACGGAAAATTAATTGCAGTAGATGCAATAAGTGGTCTGGTAGCGCAACCATTGAAAATGGATGAATGGAACCTTGATGTTGTGGTTTCAGGTGCACAGAAAGGTTTTATGATACCCCCTGGACTGGCATTTATATCGTTCAGCTCAGATGCATGGAATAAGGTTGAAAAATGTGAATCATCAAGGTTTTACTTTGATGCCAGAGCTTACAAGAAAAAGGCAGCACCCTATACACCGGCGGTCAATTTGATATATCAATTAAGAAAAGCACTTCAAATGCTAAAAGAAGAAGGCATGGAAAACGTATGGGAAAGACACAGAATTCTTGGTGAAGCAATTAAAGAAGGTGTTAAAGCTATTGGTCTGGAATTGTTCTCCAAAAATCCTGGAAATGTTTTGACTTCGGTAAAAGTTCCTGAAAATGTAGATGGTCGAAAGCTGGTTTCCATGCTAAGAGACGAGTATGGTGTTACAATTGCTGGTGGACAGGCTGAAATGAAGGGAAAAATATTTAGAGTTTCCCATCTTGGTTATCTGTCTAAATTTGATGTGATAGTAGCATTATCAGGAATAGAAATGGTACTTAAAAAGCTTGGATACGATGTAGAGTACGGTAAGGCTGTAAAAACAGCAGAAGAGGTTTTTGACAGGGAGGGAGTCTGATTATGTATAGGCTTCACGCAAATGATCCACTCGCAGAAGATGCCATGAAACTGCTAAGAGATTCAGGAATTTTTGAAATAACAACAGGACATTACGATAAAGAAGAATTAAAAGAAAACCTTGAAGGCATTGAATTTCTTGTTGTAAGAAGTGCAACAAAGGTTACAGCCGATGTATTGTCTGCGGGGAATGATTTAAAAGTAGTAGGACGTGCAGGAGTTGGACTTGATAACGTAGATGTTGAAACAGCGAAAAAGCTTGGAATACAGGTATATAATACACCTGGAGCAAATGCAATCTCGGTAGCAGAACTAACCATGGGCCTGCTCTTATCACTGGTAAGGCATATTCCCAGAGGAACTTACAGTTTGAAAGAGAATTTATGGGAAAAGAAAAAGTTAAAGGGTAACGAAATATATGGAAAAACGCTTGGTTTAATAGGTTTTGGAGCAATTGGAAAAGAAATGGCGAAAAGGGCACTGGCTTTTGGAATGAGAGTAATAGCTTATGATCCATTTGTAGAGAGTACCGATATGGATGTTCAGTTGTATGATGAAAAAGAATCTATGTTACCTGAAGTTGATGTGCTTAGTTTGCATGTGCCCCTTAATAATCAGACGAAGCATATGATAAGCAAGAAAGAAATGGATTTAATTAAGGATGGAGCTCTTATAGTTAATGCTTCAAGAGGCGGTGTTCTTGATGAACAGGCGTTATATGATGCAATTATCTCTGAAAAAGTAAGAGCTGCAGCGCTGGATGTATTTGAAGTGGAACCACCCAATGACGAGCTTCGAAGAAAGCTCCTCGGTCTGGATAATGTTATTGCAACACCTCATATAGGCGCAAGTACAGTAGAAGGTCAGGTTCGTGTTGGAGTAGAAATGGCAAAAAAACTTATAGAAGTTGGTAAAAAACTTTAACAATTATAATTTCGTATGGAGGTGTAGAAATGAAGGTTTATGTTGATAAGGACGCATGTATAGGCTGTGGTGTTTGTGAAGGATTATGTCCAGAAGTTTTCGAAATGACAGATGATGGAAAAGCACAGGCAAAGGTTCCAGAAACAGAAGCTGCATGTGCACAAGATGCTGCGGATTCCTGTCCTACACAAGCAATTAAAGTAGAATAGTAACAAGATTTTCACACTGGTATTTAGGGGTGAGCCGAAAGGTTCACCCCTTTTTATAGTGGCACACAGAATTTGTCTATTTGATAGAACGAAAAAATTTGCTATTATTATAAGCAGCTTCATTTACTTCTTATTTTTCTGGCGGTCTTCGAAGGGTTGTTTACTTTTCTAAAGACGTTTATTGATGGGAAACGTAAAAAATGCGCAAAACAATAAAACCTTGTTTTTAGTTAGGGAGAACTAAATTATAGAGCAATTCTTCCTGGAGGTAAATGTGTCACATAAGATAATAAATAATTTGAAAAATAAAGTTTCAAAAAAAATTTGGAATAATTGGTTTACCACTTTTAGTATAAAAGAAATTAATGAAGAGAAAATAATTTTCACAGTAGAGAACCTCTTCATTAAAGATTGGCTACAAACAAAATATGGTGGATTAATTACCAAATCAATAAAAGAAGTAACCGGAAAACCTCTTGATTTTGAAATACGCTATGAAAAAGAAAATAGCGATCCGTCAATTGAACCTGATACTCATCAAAAAGGTCCTCTTGTAAAGCGCAAACCTTTAATGATTTCAAAATTGAATCCGGAATATACCTTTGATAGCTTCATTTCTGGTTCGGAAAACAGAGCATTATGTGCTGTTTCGAGACAGATAGCAGAAATGCCAGGACGCTATAATCCATTCTTTATCTTCGGTGGGGTTGGTCTTGGAAAGACACATATTTTACAGGCTATAGCACACAAGGCAATGGAGGTTAATCCAGAATGCAGAGTACTTTATATAACGAGTGAACACTTTCTGAATGACATGATCGAATCAATTAAGAAAGGTTCTGTAAAGGATTTCCGGGAGCTTTACCGAAAAAAGGCGGATATGCTGTTAATTGATGATATCCAGTTTCTCATTGGTAAAGAGGGTGTACAAACAGAGCTTTTCCACACCTTTAATGAGTTACACGATGCAGGAAAACAAATAGTTATTTGTTCAGATAGGAATCCGAATGAACTTGATGGTTTTCATGAGAGGATGATTTCTAGATTTCAGATGGGAATGGTCATGGAAATTGCTGCTCCAGAAAGCGATACAAGGTACCAGATAGCCAAACGACTGGCGAAAAGAGAATCCTACGATTTATCTGATGAAATAACAACTATGCTTGCTGAAAATATTAGAGGAAATATTAGGCGATTAAGGGGAGCAATAATAAAGCTAATTTTGTACAGCAGTATATATGGTAATAATTCGGACATCTCACTGGCACGTCAGGTACTGGCTTCATATGTACCTCAGGAGAGTTCTTCGAAAAGAAAAGACGAGCTTGAAATGATAATCACTACCATTGAAAAATTACTTAATGTTGAAAGAAAAATGATTTTCGGAAAAAGCCGAATGAAGGATGTTGTACTGGCGAGACAGGTATTGATATATATTCTTAAAAACGAATTCGGAAGATCAATAACAGAGATAGGCAAGTTAATAAATAGAACTCATTCTACTGTTATTCATTCACTAAAAAAGATAGAAAAATCCATTTCTTCAAATGATGATTCAAATGTTGCTGACATTGTTAATAGTATCGTTACGAAAGTTATGGCTGCATCTGCCGCTTCATAGGAATCAAAAGGGACTCTCATCTTTCTGACTTCTTTTCATTAAATTGTTTAGTCCCTCTTCAGGAGATTTGTTTTCATATATTACTTTGTAAACTTCGCTGGAGATGGGGAGTTCTATTTGATCTTTTAAAGAGATCTTGTGTATTGCTTTAGATGTAGGTATTCCCTCAGCAACACACTTCATGTTTTCCAATATTTCATTGATTTTATATCCTTCAGCAAGTTTTTGACCAACATAACGATTTCTGCTGTATTTACCGGTACATGTTACAACCAGATCGCCAATTCCAGCAAGTCCCATAAAAGTTAATTTTTCTGCATTGAATTCCATTCCCAATTTTGTCATTTCTGCTATTGCTCTGGTTATCAATGCTGCTTTGGTATTAAACCATCCACCCAGTCCATCAATAATTCCGGCTGCAATAGCAAACACATTTTTTTGTGCTCCAGCCAGTTCGGTACCAGTAACATCTGAAGAACTGTAAACGCGAAAATAATCAACTCTGAAAATATCTCTGATCATTCTGGCAACTTCAATATTGTTAGAAGCTACAACAACACTTGTTGGGAAACATTTCGATACTTCTTCAGCGTAACTGGGGCCTGATAAGATTGCGAAGTTTTGAGTGTGTTTTTCCATAAAGATTTGAGAAGGGCGTTTTAGCGTTGATATTTCTATTCCCTTTGATAGATTTACGATTGTTTTGCCGGATAAATCTATACCTTTGTATACATCACTAATATATTGAGTGGGCACAGCATTGAAAATTAATTCACACTGATCAATAACGTCCTCGATATTTGAACTAAACTGGATTTTTTCTGGAAAATACAAACCTTCGATATAATTACTTTCGTGGGTCCGTTTAAATAAATTTTTTACCTTTTCTCTTCTAACCCATAACAAAACTTCATTATTACTATCAGAAAGAACTTTAGATATTGCACTTCCCCAACTTCCTGCCCCTATAACTGCAATCACTTTTGCAGCTCCCCAAGGTAAAATACAGATTTTTTAACCGAGGGAGTTCTGAAGGGCAAACCGTTGCTGTTGAGCGATATTAACCAGTTATTACCGTTCTTTTTTCTTATTTCTATAAAATATCGTTGTTCAAAATCATCGTCAACCGCTATAGTTTGAAGTAAATATGTGTCTTTATTAATGTTGGAAAATAACCCATTATATTTAAAGAAGATATTATCTTCTTTGAAGCTTTTACCCAAAACACCTTTTAATCGATCACTGTTGAAACTATCCAGATGAACATGTGGCATTTCTTCACCTCCAGCTATCTTTGAAATAGTTATATTTGAGCTCTTAATTGCATACAGATGAAAGATATTTTTCTTCTGTTTTTTCCACTTCTTCTCGTATTTTGTGTTTATCATTGGTGGATTTGATTTAAGATCTATACATGAAAAACAATCAATAACTTTTATGCTGTTCTTAAGTTCGTTAATAAAAACATAATGATCGGAATACACGCTGACAAATCCGTTTTTCTTCAGAGCTGATGTAATCGCTTTGACGAAGCCAATATTATTAAGTCTTCTTTGCTGATGTTTTTTCTTTGGCCAGGGGCAGGGAAAGTTCATGAAAATGCCATCAAGATTTTCAAGAAATAACTCTCTGGTAGCAAATTTGGCATCACACATAATAACAGCAATATTGTCGATTTTAAGTTCCTTTATTTGCTTAAGCAACTTTGTTATTGAAGTTAGTGAAACCTCTATACCTATAAATGCAGATGCTGGATTTGAGAGTGCTTTTTCTGTTAAAAAGTCCCCATTACCAAAACCAATTTCCACGAAAAACTGATTCCGATTTGGAAAGATTTTTTTCAAATCCAATGGAATCTTCTCATATCTTGGATCAACAAAATAATTCATGTTCATTTTTCTTACATCAATGATTTTTCACCTTCTTAAAAAATGACAAAATCAATTATAAGGTAGTTATTTATATGGGATTTTTGTAGTTTATATATGTGTTACAAGTGTTATAATACTGGTAAATTCACTTTGTTTCAAGAACTTCAGCTCATTCATTTGCATTAGTAAAAAATTGATAAATTTATATAAGTTTTGAGAAAAAGAGGTGTGAAAGAGTGATAGAGTTATCCAAACTCAAAATACTATATTCAGAAGAAGAGATTGAAAGAATAGTGAACAATCTCGCAAATGAAATTACAAACTTTTATAAACCCATAACTAATGAAATTATGGCTATATGTATTTTGAAGGGCTCAATTCATTTTTACAGTGATATATTGAAAAGACTTGACATGAATGTCAGATATAATTTTGTTCATGTTTCAAGCTATGCCGGAGAGAAAAGTACAGGAAAGATAAGGGTGAAGACCTGGGTAGATGAATCGCTTACAGGGAGACATGTTCTTTTGGTCGAAGATATTATTGATACGGGAAATACATTACGATACATCATGAATTATATCTGGAAGCAAAAACCGGCAACTGTGAAACTGGTTTCTTTGTTTGAAAAGACAATTCATGACCATGGAGTGAATATTGATTTTGTAGGCGACAAAATTGGAGATAAATTCATAATTGGTTATGGTCTTGATTATGATGAGTTGTATAGAAATCTGCCTTATGTAGGATATGTCGAAACTGAAGAGAAATAAAGGAACCGGTGTTTTACTGGTGACTGTAACTTTAGTAATCGCTGTTTCTGCTGTAATGTCCTTTCACATGATTTCGGTGATTTCACAGACAAATAGAATTGCTGAATCATTCTTAAATGCTGCCATTAAAAGAGCCACAATAGTTTCAGCAAAGAAAATGCTGGAATTCTCCATAGAGAATGAGATTATTATTGAAACTGAACTTAATGGTTACCAACTAAAAACATTTAAAGAAAATGGAAACTGGTATGTTTCACTGGAAGGTCATGGGATCCATGAAAAGATTACCAGGAGGCAATAATTAATGATCTTTGAGGATTTTATCAATAGTTGCGAAGCATTACTAAGTGATTATGAAAATGGAGATATTGACTCGTTAAGACTAACAGGAGAAATTAAAAGGTATACTAACTTGCTTGATAAAGAAGAGCTTAAAACTTTTAATGATCTCCATAAATATCTTAGAAGCTTCTTGAATTACCTTGTGATTATACATGAGCTCGCCCCTCAAAGACAAAAAGTGCGTGTTGAGAATGGAAAGAGAATGATTAACAAATTGAGGAAGCAATTTCTTCTCAAATCTGAGAACGAGCTAATAAAATTGAAAACAAAAAATATTACGCTTGAGTCAAAGGTCAAATTTGCAAAGAATGTTGGTGAAAGACGCGCAAAAATCCTCAACAAAATGGGGATTTATACAATTAGAGATCTTTTGTGGTGGCTACCGAGAGATTATGAAGATCGAAGAAAAATAATACCGTTATCATCAATAGTTCCTGAAAAAAAGTGTACCGTTCAGGTAAAACTGCTTAATTATTCTAAAAAAAAGGTTAAGGGGTATTCAATAATCACAGCTGTTGTTTCTGATGGCTTTGGACAGATCTTACTTAAATGGTTCAATCAAGACTACATTCTTGGCCAGTTAAAAAAGGAAAGCGAATATATTGTAACGGGTACTGCCAAGAAGAATGCTTTTGGACCTTATGAAATGAATTCGCCGGAAATTGAGGAGATAAGCGGAACACCACCCAGAGAAATTGTTCCTGTTTACAGTACAACCTCTGGAATTTCGCAAAAAATGATGAGGAGGATTTTAAAAAATAATCTGGGAGCATCATATCTTTTCAATGATCCCCTGCCAATTGGTATAAGGAAAAATAGAGATTTGCTGAATATTGTACATGCAATACAGGGAATACACTATCCAAAAAGTCTTTACGAAGTACAAAAAGCCAGAGAAAGATTGATATTTGAGGAATTCTATCTTTTTGAAATTGCACTACTGTTTAACCGGGAAAGGCTAAAAATTGATCGGGGAGGAATAAAAAAGAATGTTGATGGCAAGCTGGTTTCTTCATTCTGCAAAAATCTGCCATTTGAGTTAACCAAAGACCAAAGAAAGGCTTTTCAAGAGATACGAACCGATCTCACTTCTGAACAACCTATGAATAGGCTTTTACAGGGAGATGTTGGCTCGGGAAAAACAGTAGTTGCTGAGATGGCAATAATAGATAATTTTGAGGCTGGGTATCAAAGTGCATTTATGGTTCCCACATCTGTACTTGCTTCCCAGCATTATGAAAGACTTACCAGTGAACTTACTAATTTTGGTATAAAGGTTGAACTGCTTATAGGATCAATGAAAAAGTCTGATCAGGATGAAATCAAAAAGCGAATGGCAACAGGAGATATAGATGTAATAGTGGGCACTCATGCGCTTATTCAGGAAAATGTTGAATTTAAAGAACTTGGACTGGCTATTGTAGATGAACAGCATCGTTTTGGTGTAGAGCAGAGGAAAGCTTTGATGAACAAGGGTAACGTTATAGATTTGCTTGTAATGACTGCTACACCAATTCCAAGAACTCTATCACTTACTGCATATGGTGATTTAGATGTTTCCACTATTAAGGAAATGCCGCCAGGAAGAAAACCCGTTAAAACGATGCCTATCATTGAAAGCAAACTGAATGAAGTGTATAGCTTTGTAAGAGAAGAGGTCGATAAAGGAAATCAGGTATTCTTTATCTATCCATTGATTGAAGAATCGGAAGTAATGGATTTGAAGGCCGCCACTGAAGAGGCAAGGAAATTGAAGAATGAAGTATTTCCTGAAATCTCTGTCGAATTACTTCACGGGCGTATGTCTGAAGAACAGAAGAAAGAAATAATGGCCCGGTTTAAACGTAAAGAAATAAAAGTTCTGGTTTCAACTTCTGTAATTGAAGTGGGAATAGATATGCCAAAAGCTACACTGATGATTATAGAGCATCCCGAAAGATTTGGATTAGCCCAGTTGCACCAGTTAAGAGGAAGAGTGGGAAGAAGCTCACTAACCTCTTATTGTTTTTTGATAATAAACAGAAATCTTTCTGATGAAACAGTTGAAAGACTAAGACAATTTGCTTCAACAAATGATGGGTTTAAAGTAGCAGAACTTGATTTAACATTGCGTGGTCCGGGTGAATTTATGGGTATTAAGCAGCATGGTCTGCCTGAATTTAGGATTGGGGATATTGTTAAGGATGCAAAAATATTATACGAAGCGCGATATGAAGCAGAAAAAACAATAGCAGAGGATCCCAAACTGGAAAAAAACAGTGATTTAAAAAATAATGTTACAGAAAGATTTGGTGAAAAAATCTCTTTGATAGAGGTTAGCTGATGTTAACTATAACAGGTGGAGCATATAAAGGAAGGAAAATAAAAACAACGAAAAGAAAGGTTACAAGATACACTCCCAATATAGCGAGGAAGGCGCTTTTCGACATTATTCAAGTGCCTGATAAATTACTTGATGTATTTTCGGGCAGTGGAATAATTGCCTTTGAAGCATTAAGCAGAGGTACTTTGAATGCTGTTTGTGTAGATAGTTCAAGAATTTCTGCTAAAACGATTCTAAAAAATGCTTTGGATATGGGATTGAAAAAACAGATAGAGATTATTTGTAAAGATTTTAGAAGGGCATTTGCAGGCGTTGAGGAAAAGTATGAAGGATTTGATGTTGTTTTTGCTGACCCTCCTTTTGACAGGAACTATTTGGATGATTTTTTAAAATATTTAACTTTGCATAACGGGCTTTTTTTAACAAATACCACGGTAATTATTGAGTCTTCAGAGAATGAGGCAAATATGTTAAAGAACAAGAAAATCGACTATGTAGAACTCTTTGATCAAAGGAAATATGGGGGAGCATTTTTAAATTTTCTGAAGGTGATCAGGTGAAATTTCTTGCGGATAGAATGCTCGGTCGACTGGCAAAAAAGTTACGTATGCTTGGTATTGATACAATGTATTACAATATAATAGAGGAAAGTGAAATAATTGAAATAGTGAAGAAAGAAAAAAGAATACTTTTAACAAGAAATGGTGAATTGCATTCCAGATGTTTGAAAAGAGGAATAGACAGCTTTCTTCTTAAGTCAAATTACTGGGAATCACAGTTGAGAGCAGTTTTTCATCGTTTCATTAATCGGGCAGATCAAATCAACTTTTTAACACGCTGTTCTCATTGCAACAATATGCTTGAGAGGGTTTCATACAGGGAAATTAAGCATGAAATTCCTGAATATGTGTTATACACCAATAACCAATTCTTGAAATGTTATGGATGTGGTCAAATATACTGGAAAGGAAGTCATGTTAAGAAGATTTTGAATAAATTTGTTGAAGTACTCGGTAAAGATTTCCCTGATATGAATAGCCAGTGTTGAAAGATTCGTATAATTACAGAAGAGGTAATGTGTATGTATATTGCAAGATCTCTTATTAATAATCAGAGAGAAGAATTGAGAAAAGCAATCTATGATGTTAGAGCAATCAACCCTGATTGCAGTATATTTCTGTTGGAGGAATATAGAAAACGCTTAAGTGAATATCTACCTGCTGGAGATAAACCTTTTAAAATGAAAGAAAAAGAAACAAAAAGGCTGCTTAGTCTTAAATCAGGTAGGTATATAGAAGAAATAAAAATCAATGTAGATAGTAATGAACTTACCAAAGATGGGTATGTGTTTCCGCTAATCTATAAAAATAATCTGGTTGGTATATGTATACACTGGGGAATAAGAGAAATTAATGATGACATCAGGGGCCAACTTGAGGATATAAGTAGAAAAATCGCACTTCTAAAAAACCTTTCTTCGGGATATGAAGCAATCAGGCAACTGGACTTGTTGAAAAAGTTAACCGAAGTAGTTGAAACGGAAAGTAATATGGACCAGCTTATTCAAAATACAATGGAATTAACCGAAAAAATAATGCGAGTTAAGTACTTTGCATTTTACGGACTTAAGGAAAATAAATTTACTCTGAATAAGACTGTTAATTCTGGAGAGCTTTTCAATGAAAATCTTCCATTTGAACAGCTTCCAGATAGGTTATGTAATGGAGGCTTTTTTCTTTCGTCTTCAAATTATAGGCTTGTTAACTATATATTTAAAGACAAAGAAAAGGTGCGGTCTTTTGTAGTAGCGCCTTTTAATGTAAAAGACAATCTTGAAGGTTTTTTTGTTGCAGCAGAAAGAAGAAGTGATGTAGAAGAAGAGTTCAGGATACATAATCATCTTGATGAAAAAGACTTTGAAACTCTTGATGATGTCCTTACAAGACTTTCTGTAGCTGTTAATCGTATAAGGTTAACCAAGCAGTTGGAGAAAGAGGTAGACAAGCTTAGCAAGTTAAAAGAGAGTAATGAAAATTTAATTAATTTTCAGAGAAATCAGTTACGTAGATTGAATATTTTACATAAAATTAGTCAGGCACTGCGTCGCAGCCTTAACAGAGAAAAAATTATAAGAATGATACTTATTTCGATGGCAAGCCCCTCAGGGCTCGATTTTAACAAAGCAGTGTTTCTAAAACTTGATGAAAAAACGATGTCTTTTATCCCTGAATATTCTGTTACTTCTGAATATGAGCGTGAAATAGAAGATGAATATCCAGTTTTTGGTGATTTTTCTCAGTATCTTGTTGAGGTATCTGAAAGGCAGCTAGAAAAATTTGAAGACGCTGATCAAAGGATTTTTTATAGTGGAAATCCCCTTCTTGAAAGGGTGGTTCTCAGGAAGAAAATGCTCCATGTAACTTCAAGATTGAAGCAAATGAGAAATGAAGAATTATTTCAGGTTGAACGAATAACTGAAGGCGATGAATATGTTATTTTACCCCTCTCAGGGGAGAGGGGAGTAGAAGGTTTACTTCTCCTGGAACCTAAAGCTAGTGCAAGTAATTTCTCGAGTTCAGAGCTTCAATTATTAGAACTGTTGTCTGACAGTGTTGGTATTTCTTTAGAATTAGCTGAAAGATATCAACGAATACTTGATATTTCAAGTTCGCTTCAGAAGGAGAGAAATATTTCGAATTATTATAGATACTTTGCAGAGAACATAATTCAGTCTTTAGATGCAGCGATTACAGTTGTTGACAAAGAGATGAATATAACTGAGTGTAACAGAAGATGCGAGCAACTTTTAGAGGAGGAAAGAAAAGATTTAATAGGCAAACACATTAAGAAGTACAACGATAAACTGGGTGATATTATTCCTCTTACCAGTGATGTAATCAATTCAGGGGAGAGAATAACGCTTTCGGATCATTTTCTGGATTATTTTGGTGAAAGAGTTTTTGACATTAGAGTGGTCCCTTTGATACGATATGGAAGTAACATAATTGATGGAGCAGTAATAGCGCTTAACGATGTAACAAGAAGATACTACCTTGAGACAGACTTAAAGAAACGAGAGAAACTGGCTGCACTTGGTGAAATGTCAGCAAAGGTCGCTCATGAAATTAGAAACCCGATTGCAGTAATCGGGGGTCTTGTAGATAGATTATCGAAGGTTCAGGATACTGCGAAGGTTAAAAAGTATAGTGAAATTTTGCGTAATGAAATAAGAAGGCTGGAAGGAATCGCCAATGAAATTCTGGGTTATTCCAGAAAACCGAAGAAAGAAGAATACAAAAACGTTAACGTTTATGATCTCTGTAAAGAAGTTTTAGGGGAGTATAGAGATCAGGCAGCAAAAAAGAATGTTTTACTTAATTTGCAAGGAAATTCAGAAATTTATTTCTATGGCAACAAAGATAGAATGAAACAGGTTATAATAAATCTTGTACAGAATAGTATTGAAGCCTCTGAACCTGGAGGCGAGGTTAAGATATTAGTTAGTAAAGCTAATGGAACGGCTCAAATTGAAGTTATAAATTCTGGAAAGAAGATTCCCGGTGAGATCTCAAAGAGGATCTTTGAGCCTTTTTTTACTACGAAAAGTTTTGGAACCGGGCTTGGTCTTTCTGTATGCAAGAGTATTGTTGAAGACCATGGTGGAAATATTGAAGTGGATAGCGATAATGTAAGGACAAGATTTACAGTTAATTTACCAGTGGGAGGTAAAAACAATGCAAAAGAAAAAATCCGTAAAGATATTGATCGTTGACGATGAAAAAAATATGCGTTTTTTGTTGAAAGAAGAATTAGAAGAAGAAGGTTATGAAATCTATGATGCTGCCTCAGGTGAAGAAGCGTTGGAGATATTTAATAATAATAAAGAAATTGATGTTGTGACAGTTGATATTGAGATGCCCGGTATGGATGGTAGAGAATTGGCTGGCAAATTAAGGAAGGAGAAACCGGAAATAAAGATTCTTTTTTTAACTGCCTACAGTCACTACAAGCATGATTTATCTTCCTGGGCAGCGGATGAATATATAGTAAAATCTGCAGATCTCAATGAACTTAAAAATAAAATCAAGCAGTTGTTGAAATAACGGAGGTGTAACAATGGATTACAAAGATACTCTAAACTTACCTGATAGGTCTTTTCCCATGAAAGCCAATCTTGTAAATAAAGAGCCTGAACAATTAGAAAAATGGGAGGAAGAAGACCTTTATAAATATGTGCAAAAGCAAAGAGAGGATGCCCCTCTTTACGTATTGCATGATGGGCCACCTTATGCAAATGGAAATATCCATGTTGGTACAGCATTAAACAAAATATTGAAGGATATAATTGTGAAATATAAAACCATGAGAGGATATAACGCTCCCTATATTCCTGGATGGGATATGCATGGTTTGCCAATAGAACATAAAGTTACTTCACAACTTAACAACGAAGAAAATGTAACAAAATTGGAAATTCGAAAGAAATGTAGAAAATACGCTGAAAAATACTTCAAAATACAAAGAGAACAGTTTAAACGATTGGGAGTAAGAGGAGATTGGGAAAATCCTTATCTAACATATGATTATGAGTATGAATCGAGTGTAATGAAGGTTTTTTCTGAACTTGTTAAACAGGGTTATGTATACAGGAAGAGAAAACCTATTTACTGGTGTACTCATTGTGAAACAGCTCTTGCTGAAGCTGAAGTAGAATATCATGAACATACTTCTCACTCCATTTATGTAAAATTCCAGGACAACAATGATCCTGACAGATTCTTCATAATATGGACAACTACGCCATGGACTTTACCTGCAAATGTAGCTGTAGCACTACATCCTGATTATGAATACGTTGAAATAAAGGTCGGCAACGAACGTTGGGTGCTGGCAAAACAGCTTTTGGAACAGGCTTTAAATGAAATGGATATTGAAGATTACAGGATAATTGATGAGAAAAAGGGCAGCTATTATGAAGGCCTTAAGGTAAAACATCCCTTCATGGATAGATTATCAGAGGTAGTACTGGCAAATTATGTTGAGCTTGATGCAGGTACTGGTTGCATTCACACCGCTCCCGGTCATGGTGAAGAGGATTATCAAACGGGAAACAAATATGATCTGCCAACAATTTCTCCAGTCGATGATTCGGGTGTTTTCACCAGCGAGGCAGGAAAGTATGAAGGCTTGTTTGTATTTGATGCCAATGACAGGATAGTTTCCGATTTAAAGGAACAGGGATATCTTATAGCAGAAGATAAATTAGAACACTCTTATCCTCATTGCTGGCGATGCAAGAGTCCGGTAATTTTCAGGGCAACAGAGCAATGGTTTATTAGCATTGATCATAATAAATTAAGAGATAAAGCCCTTGGAGAAATCAAAAAAACTAAATGGTATCCCTACTGGGGAGAACGACGGATTTCTTCTATGATTTTAGATAGACCGGATTGGTGTATATCAAGACAGAGATCCTGGGGTATTCCAATTCCTGCATTCAAATGTGAAAAATGCGGGGAGGTAATATTAACAGAGAAAATTGTAAGCCATTTTGCTTCACTGGTAGGAAAGCATGGAACAGATATATGGTTTGAGTGGGGAGAGAAGGATCTAATTCCTGAAGGATTTAAGTGTACTGAATGTGGTTCAAATACGTTTAAAAAGCAAGAAGATATTCTTGATGTATGGATAGATTCTGGATCATCTTTTGAAGCAGTAGTTAAAAGCAGACCAGAATTAAGGTTTCCTTCAGACGAGTATCTGGAAGGTAGTGATCAACATCGTGGCTGGTTTAACTCTTCACTTTTACTGTCATTAGTGGTAGAGGGTAAAGCACCATTTGATACAGTGGTTACCCATGGTTTTATAAACGATGAACAGGGAAGAAAGATGAGTAAATCTGCGGGTAATGTAGTGGATACCCAGGAGATTAATGAAAAATATGGCGCAGAAATACTTAGAATGTGGACAGCCAGCTCGAATTATCAGGAAGATATTAGGATTTCCAACAAGATAGTTAGACAGCAGGTTGAGAATTACAGAAAAATTAGGAATACCATTCGTTATTTGATCGGCAACCTGTCAGATTTTGATCGAACTGATGAGTTACCCTATGAAGAGCTAACCGAACTCGATAAATGGGCTCTTATGAAGTTACATATGCTTATCAGAGATGTCACGAGAAGTTATGAAGAGCACGAATTTTATAAGGCTAACCATTTAATCATGAGATTCTTGATAAATGATATGAGTTCATTTTATCTTGATATTGTAAAGGATAGATTGTATGTAGAAGGGAAAGATTCAGTGACAAGAAGATCTGTTCAAACAGTGATGATGCAAATATTGCTGAATCTAACCAGGTTATTATCACCGGTTCTCACTTTTACCACGGAAGAAGTTTATAGTTTCTTACCTGAAGATTTTAGAAGATACAAATCAATTCAGGTAGAAGATTGGCCTGAATATAACGAAAATTATTTTGATGTGGAGTTAGATGAGAAATGGAAAAAGTTGAGAACTGTCAGAGAAGATGTTTCGAAGGCTTTGGAAACTGAACGAAATCAAAAGAACATAGGGAATTCTCTTGACGCAAAGGTTATTTTAAATCCTGTGAAGAAAGATGTAGGAAGACTGATCAAGAATTATTCAAACAGTTTTTTAGAAGATTTATTCATCGTTTCTCAGATAAAAATTGATAGTACAATTGAAGGAGATAATATACATAAGGGTCAGTTAGTAGATGTTATGGTGAAAAAAGCTGAAGGAGAAAAATGTGAACGGTGCTGGAAATACTCAACTGACGTAGGAGAAGACGATCAATATAAAGATATCTGTGGAAGATGTGCAAGGGTATTAAGAGAATATTTCTGATTGCATAACCAATTTATAAATTTGGGTTAGGAGGGGTTTTATGCGCTTTAAAGTGTTACTAATGGTTTTTGTTTTACTGATCTGCTCTATTATGGTATTCTCATCATACTCAATAAGAAGTGGAGATACTCTGATCATTAGTATTTATGGTCGTAATGAGTTAAGCAGTGAAACGTTTGTAGGACCTGATGGTTATATATCAGTATCACCAATAGGTCAGGTTTATGCTAAAGGTAAAACCCTTTCTGAGCTGGAACAAATGCTGGCTGAGAGATATTCAGAAGTGCTGGCGAGTAAACCGCAATTGACTGTCTCCATTTCAGAATATGCACCGTTTATATTTTCGTTATTGGGAGAGGTAAATCGTCCTGGTTCATACAAATTAGAACGGGAAGATGTAACCGTATCAAGGTTGCTATCTGAAGCAGGTGGTCTTACTAATTATGCAGATACTGCTAATGCATTTATTGTAAATGAAAATAATGAAAGAATTTCCATAGATCTTTCCGGGGTAGAGAGTACTGGAGAAAATGCTGATTATATTTTAAAAACAGGTTCGACTCTTTTCATACCAAGTGCCTATGAAAAGTCAATTAGAGCTATAGGTGAGTTCAATAATCCAAGGGTTATTAGGTATTACGAAGGTATAACCCTTACCCAGGTAATTGCTGAAGCAGGTGGGCTGAAGGAAACAGCCGACCTTGAAGAAATAGCTGTACTGACACGAAAGGACGGTTCAGTTCAAAGACGTAATTACGACTTAAACAGGATATTTGAGGGCATGATACCTGATCCAGTTCTTGAAAAAGGTTCAAGTGTGATAGCGGGAGATCTCTCAAACAAATCTGTTCGTGTGCTGGGTGAGCTTGTCAATCCTGGTATAGTTTTATATAAAAAAGGGTTAACGCTCATGAAAGCCATTGGTAATTGTGATGGCTTAACTCAAAATCACTCCGGAGAAGCAATAGTAATAAACGAAGATAATTCTCAATACACAATAAATTTAGATAAATTGTTTTCTGGAGGAATTAAAGATCCAGAATTAAGAACTGGCGATACAGTTATCATACCAAGGCAAGAAGAGAAATACATATATTTAGTTTCTCCCGAAGAAACGGCGAGAATGGATTTTAGCCTTGATGAGAAACTAACATTAAAAAATGTATTGATAAAAGCTGAGAAATATGACCCTGAAATGAATTTTGAGATAATCGTCAGAGACGCTACAAGTAAGCGTGCTATAAATTCTCAGAATTTGGTTGAAGAAGATATTTCATTGAGTTCTGGAGTCATTGTACAATTGCCTTTAACCAGTAAGTTCATTTACATGCTTGGTGAGGTTCAGAACCCAGGAACGATAAATTTCGAGAATTTCGAATCAGCTACACTGGGTATAGCTCTTGCAAAGGCAGGTGGGTTAAAGGATACAGCAGGAGAAGTTAAGGTTGTGTCCGATGGAGAAACTCACAGTTTATCTTCCAGTGAAGCGGTAAATTCCAAATATATATTAAAACCGGGCGATGTTATTTTTGTGTCGCAAATGGAAGAAAAGTTTGTCTATCTGATCTCTAAGAATGAGGGAGGTAGAATAGAGTTTACAAAGGATGAGAAACTCTCCTTGAGAAATGCACTTTCAAAACGTAATTTTCTGGTTCCTGGGTCAACTGAGATTGTTGAGGTATTGATGCCAGATGATTCAAGGGTTAAGAAAGAATTGGGTGAGATATTGGAAAATGATATCTTACTTAAACCTGGTTCAGTAATTATTTATCCTGAAGTTTTTAAGACGTTTTACGTAACAGGAGCAGTTAAGTCTCCAGGATTAATAGAAATTAATTCCAATCAGGATATCACCCTTTCGAAAGTATTGAGTTTGGCTGGCGGGTTACAGGAAAATGCTGATAAAGTATTGCACATAACCGGTCAGAGAAAAACAGATAATTTTGAGATAAATAACCTTCCTGAAAAAGACATTATTAAAGAACTAGGATTTAGCGATAGAAGCGTCATTTATGTACCCGAAGTACCAGAACGTTTTGTTTATTTAATAACTGGTAATGAAGGTGGCAAAATAACTTTTAGCAAAGAAGAAAGACTAACATTACGAACAACTCTTGCCAAGTTAAATCTTCTTGATGTTAGGGATTCTTCAATAATAACGATAATAGATTCAAATGGTGAAAAACAAGTAATTTCAGGTAATAAGCTAAAAGAAGAAGATATTGAAGTAGCAAATGGTTCGATTATTAAGTATCCTGATGGTTTTTCAGAATTACATGTTCTGGGTCAGGTGAATCAACCGGGAACAGTTGCATTTTCAAATAGAATTCCTACTTTGTTAACTGCAATATCTCGAGCTGGGGGATTAAAAATTGAGGCAGATGATACAGAAGTATTGTTAATAAACAGTCTTACAGGAGATTCATCGATCGTTAATTTAAGCGCGCTTATAAATGTAGAAAAAGATATTGAATTACTTGATGGAACTACAATATATGTACCCAGGGAAGGAGAGAAATATGTTTATCTAATCTCTCCAAGAATGGGTGGGAAAGTGACCTTTGAGCCTGATGAAAAAATGACTTTAAAAAATATGATGGCCCGCCATAACCTGTTAAATCTTAATTCTGACAAGAGTGTGACTGTTCAGCAACCTGATGGAGAAAAGAAAGAAATAACCGTCAAAGAACTTCAAAATAAAGATGAAAAATTGGTTTCAGGTTCAATTGTGGTAGTTCCGGAATTAAGAACAAAGGTAAACGTACTTGGCGCTGTTCAAAGGCCTGGTACAGTTTATTTTGAACAGGGCGAAAAGCTTTCGGTTGTAAAAGCTTTAAGTAAGGCTGGAGGTCTATTAGATAATTCGAGTGGAACTCTTGAGCTTGTTAAAAATGGAGAAAAGACGACAGTTCAGCTGATTGATATCATTAATGAGAAAATAGATGTTTCGATAAGTGATGATATGTTAATCTATGCTCAAAGTTCTGAAGGTAGATATGTTTACATGATTGCACCTGAAAGTGGTGGAAGGATTAACTTTGGCCCTGATGAGCAGCTTACGCTTAGAAATGCTTTATCCAAAGTTGATTTGTTAACTTTTTCTTCTGATAAAATAATTGAGTTATTATTGCCAAATGGAAAAAGAAGCTCGGTCAAATTTAGTTCATTAAAAGAGAAGGATCGTGAACTCGAACCTGGAACTGTTATTATCTGTCCGGATACAAAATCCAAGATATTTGTACTTGGGGCTGTAGTCTCACCAGGAGCAAAGTTTTTTCCTGCAGCTAGTGAACCAACATTACTTGAAGCGATTTCGGAAAGTCAGGGCACATTGCCTAAAGCGCTTGAAAATAAAGTAAAAGTAATAACTTCAGAAGGGATGATGAAAGAAGTTAACCTTGAAAGAATATACAACGGGCTTGAAGTAAATCCATTGCTAAAAGATGAAACAATGGTTTATGTTCCTGAATACGAGCCTATAAGAGTTAGTGTACTGGGAGAAGTAAATAGTCCCAGAGTGGTTACATTTGAAAAGGAAGAAGAACCAACCATTTTAAATGCAATTGCCAAATGTGGTGGTTTGAGTGATAAAGCTGGTGAACTTGTAAAGATTTCAGGAACAGAGTCGGAATACAACTGGCTAAATCTTGTTTCTGTTAAAGATGTGGATCTGAAGAATGGAATGGTTTTATATATACCACGAGAAGAAGAAAGTTTTGTTTATGTAACAGGTGAGGTCAGCAGACCTGGAATAATAAACTTTGATAGATTTGAAAGGCTAACCCTATCCACTGCTTTGGCCAAAGCTGGAGATCCTCTTGAAACAGCCGGGAATATTGTGAAAACTGTGGGGCCTGATGGGGTCATCAATGAATATGAACTATCGGAAGTTATTCAGGGAAGAATTATAGCAATAGAACCCGGAACAACTGTAATAGTTAATAAAGGTATAATAAAAATAACTATTCTGGGTGAGGTTAAGTCTCCTGGTTTATTAACATTTACCTCTGAAGAGAACACTTCTCCCATGCATGTTCTGGGTAAAGCTGGAGGAATAATTGATGAAAGTAGAGTAAGTGAAGTTATTGTAAAACGAAGTGATGGGTCTTCTGAGAGTTATGATGTGGATAAATTCCTGTCGATGGATAAACCATTAAATGATGGTGATATTGTATATGTAAAACCAGTAAAAGAGATCATTTTCTCTGTGCTTGGAGAAGTGAAAAATCCCGGTTCGTATGTTTATCAGTCAAAAGCTAAACCCACGCTTGGAAATATAATTTCAAGAGCGGGTGGACTATTGGAAACAGCAAAGACAATTAAGATATTTAGTGAAGACAATGTCTTGGAAGAATATTCCCCAAATATTTTACAATCAAAAGATCAAATAAAACTGGATAAAGATAGTTTCATTTATGTTGTTTCATCTGACGAAAAAAGAGTGGCTATACTCGGGGATGTTAACAATCCAGGGCTTTATGAATCAATCACCTTCGGAAGAACTAAAACACTTTCGGAATTGTTATCTGAAGCTGGAGGATTAAAAACAACTTCAGGAGCCAGAATTTCAATAATTAATGTGAATAATGAAGTGATAAGTACAAGTTTTTCGACGGAAAATACGGAAATCTTGTCCCGTGAGATAGAGCCTGGTTCAACAGTTTATGTAAGATCCGCCCCTTTAAAAGTGTATGTTTTTGGTGCTGTAAAAAATCCGGGCGCTATAGATTTTACGCCAGATATGACGGTTATTGAAGCTATTTTAAGTGCAGGCGGATTTTCACCAAATGCAAAGAGTTCAAACACACTAATATTTAAAGGAGACTATACAGAAAATAAACCCGATTTTATCACTGTAGATCTTTCAGTAAAACCTTTACTAAAGTCAAAAGTAGATACAAATATTTATCTAAAACCAAATTATGTTGTTTATGTACCACAAACTTTGTACATTAACATCAAGGAAATCGTGAGCTTTATAGGTGATGTACTTGGCGTTGTGAGTACAGGCATTAACATTGGAGTAAATACCGGGATTATAAATGGTGAGTGATTAATCGGTGAAGAAGAAAGTGATTGGTGTTGATATGCACTGTCATCTTATACCTGGAGTGGATGACGGTAGTGACAGTTTGGATGAAAGTCTGGAAATAATAGAAGCAATGAGGAAAAATGGAATACATCAAATCTATCTTACTCCTCATATGTATTCATCTGCTGTTGAATCAAAGCCAGAGTTATTTCAAGAGCAGTTTGAAAAACTAAAAAGAAATGTAAATGAAGATATGAAACTCGAAATGGGCTCAGAGGTGCATATAATCCCGGGGGTTTCGAAAAAAGACGTAATCCCGCTGGGGAACAGTGGGTATTTACTTGTTGAATTTCCATCCAATACATTTCCTGTGGCTGCTGAAAAAGAGTTAACCGAGCTTCAGAAAAAAGATTATAAAATTATACTGGCTCATGTAGAAAGATATGATTATCTTTTTAAGAAAAAGAAATCAGGGTTGTTTAAGATAATATTCGAACCAACAGATTTTTTGAAACAGCTAAAGAATATGGGGGTTTTGTTTCAGGTAAATTGGAGTACTATAATAAAACCATCAGCTAAAGATAAGAAAATTATAAATATGCTCGAACTTTACTACTGGCTTGACTTTACTGGTAGCGATAAGCATTCACTGAGAGATAAGAGGGAACTGATCAACACAAATAATCAGAAATATGCTAACTTAATGAATGAGGAATTAGCATTATGAAAAGTTTGGGGGTATAGTGATGGATGAAAACTCACAGGATTACAGAGAATTAACACTGGAAGACATTATCCGAATGTTTAGAAAACGGTGGAAAATTTTTCTTCTGGTAGTAATTACTGTTGTAGTTATTACGGGGGTTTATTTGTTCTTTGCCACACCTATTTACGAAGCATCGGTTACCATGAAGGTAGAAGGGAGCTCGAAAGCGTCATTAAATACTATTTTTATGGACAGTGTTTCTGGTGGCTATTCTTCTCAGGATATATCTACAGAAGTAGAGCTTATAAAAAGCAGAAGCAATCTTGAAAAAGTAGTTGAAGAACTAGATTTGATTGAAAGAATGATAGAACAGCAAAGAATAGACGAAATGCTCCATCAGGGAAAAACAATGGAAGATATTCGTTTATCTCTTGTGAGATCTCTTAATAGTATTATCACTGTTTCCCCTGTAAAAGATACAACAATAGTTCGTATTTCTGTTCAACAAAAGAATCCTGTACTTGCCAAAGATATTGCAAACAAATTGGCAATTGTATATAACAATAAACTCGCTGAGCTCGCAAAGAGAGATGTTTCATTGAGAAAAGGCTTTATAGAAGATCAAGTACCCAATTTAGAAGAAGATTTGAAAGAGGCCACAAATGAGCTTAGAGAATATAAAGAAGAAACCGGAATATATGTACTTCAGGAGCAAGCACGCTGGATTTTAGAGATGTTGTCACAATATGATGAACAATTTAACTCTTTACAGGTGCAGTTAGAAGAAACCATCGCTGAAAAAGAATCATATGAAAAGTTGCTTGATGAATTTGATTCTCCTGAGGCTGAAAGAATCAAACAAAAATGGGTAAAAACATCGGAAACCTTGAGCAGAAATCCCATTTTATCACAATTGAAAAGCAAATTAGTTGATTTGAAGGTCGAACTAGCTTCTTTGAGACAGCAGTATTCTGAAACTGACCCAAAAGTTGTTGCCAAAAAAACGGAAATAACAGAGACAGAAAAGTTGATAAGGGAACAAACGGAAGAATTTATTCTGACTGCAGAGAATCAAACACTGAATCCCGTTTACCAGGAAATCTTAACAGGTATTATTAGTAGCGAATCTAAGGTTCATGTTTTTGAAGCAAGGATAGATGCAGTAAATGAACTGAGAAAAGAATATGAAGGGCAGCTATCTACTTTACCTAAGATTGAACAAAGGTTACTGGAACTGGAACGAAAAATCACGGTAAAAGAAAATTTATATACATTATTACTTGAAAAGCTTGAAGAAGCAAAAATAGAAGAAGCTGCTGTTATTGGAAATGCAGCGGTTGTTGATTCAGCAATAACACCTAATTCTCCTGTGAAGCCAAATAAAAAACTATCATTGGCCATTGGCGGAGTGCTTGGAATTTTTCTGGGGATGCTTATTATATTCTTGATGGAATATCTTGACAAGACATTAAAAACAGAAGAAGAGATAGAACGTTATGGAAGAAAGAATATTATTGGAAGGGTTCCTCTTATTTCTGAAGAAGAAACTGAAAATGAACTATTTGTAAAGAACAAACCAGTTTCACCACAATCGGAAGCACTAAAACTAACTGCAAGTAATATTGAGTTTATGATGCAGGATGACAAAGTGCTTGGTATTACATCGGTAACTCCTCTAGAAGGTAAAACATTTATAAGTGTCAATCTTGCTTACGCATTTGCTTCTAAGGGAAATAATGTGTTACTTCTTGATTTTGATATGCGAAGACCACGTATTGAGAAAATATTAGGTTTGGAAACCAAAAAAGAATATAAAGAAATGCCTGGTATTGCAGATATTCTTACTGAAGATATTTCACTTGATAAGGCAGTAAGACATTATGACCAAAACATAGATGTTGTTACACATGGGAATATACCACCTAATCCCACAATATTGCTCTCTTCAAAGAAATTAGATGAAGTGTTAGGTAAGTTTAAAGAATTGTATGATGTAATTATTGTTGATACTCCTCCTGCTTTAGTAACATCTGATGTCTCACTCATGGGAAACAGACTTGATGGTATAGCTATGGTTGTAAGACCGGGATTTGCGCCTAGAGATGGTTTGCAAATTTCTGTTAAAAACCTTTCTAACGCAGGAGTTAAGGTCTATGGATTCATTGTTAATGGTGTAGAAAAACATACTTCCAATTATTATTATTATTACTACTATTACGATAATAAAGGTAAAAAGAAGCATAGAAAGAAATCAAAAAATATCCTTGATTATTTCAGGAGAAATAAATAGTGTTTGCTGATGAAGCTTTAACGGGAATAATATATAGTGCTATTGCCGGGGCTGCGACATCAATTGGTGCATTGCCTTTTTTATTCTTCAAGAAAGGTGTTAGTAGAAAGACACTTGATATCTTTCTTGGATTTGCTGCGGGTGTAATGCTTGCGGCTACAGCCTTTAGTCTTGTGATACCATCTATAGAAATTGGTGGTCCGCTTAAATTTGTTATAGGGTTTATACTTGGTGGTATTTTTATAGACCTTATGGATAAATTTTCACCTCATGAACATCTGATTAAAGGTTATGAAGGTCCTTTAGAAAGAGGCAAAATAAGCAAAATATGGCTCTTTGTAATAGCCATTACCTTACATAATTTTCCTGAAGGGATGGCTGTCGGTGTGGGTGCATTTACACCCCAGGCAATCGCCATAGCTGTAGCGATTGGATTGCAGAATATTCCAGAGGGAGCTGCAGTAACAGCAAGCCTAATAGGTGCGGGATATAAACCTGGAAAATCATTTTTGGTATCTTTTGGTACTGGAATGGTAGAGCTTGTTGGTGGTATCATAGGGGCAGTGCTTATTACAATTTCCAGACCATTACTTCCTTACGCAATGGCTTTTGCTGGAGGCGCAATGTTGTATGTAATAAGCGATGAGGTCATTCCAGAAACCCACAGCGGAGGTTTTGAAAGACTGTCAACCTATTCTATTATTGCAGGATTTGTTTTGATGACTCTATTCGATGTTTTATTGGGTTAAGGAGAGATAAATTATGGTTAAAGAGAAGAAATTTAATCTTGATATCGAGACTATTATTTACCTTGCATTGATACTGGTTATCCCACTGTTTATCGTTAAGGGATTTACTCACGAACCTTCAACAGGAAAACATTTTATTTACTCGCTTGGATTCGCCATAATTTTAATTATTGGTTTATTAAGAAGGCGAGAGGATTCACTGAGAATTTACTATAACAGCGTGCATATTGCTGCTCTGGGATTTGGTGTAGCTGCTATTCTATCAATATTTCCTTTGTTACAGGATAATCCTCACTATTTTCGATATACACTCGATATTGCCATATATGCTTTGATTGTTGTAATTACAGGTATTTACATATCCAACACATTTAAAACCAGATCGAAGATTGAACTTGCAATGCTTTTTTTCATAATAACTGCAGCGGTAATATCCTTTAATGGTCTGTTAAATTATTACATTGGTTACGATCTGTTTATGGGTAAGACTGGCGACAGCCTGACCCGAGCAGCGATGAGATCAACAATCGGTAATCCAAATTTCGTTTCAGATTATATGGGACTTACCCTACCCATGGTGCTATATTTTCTGATTAATCCAAAGCCACTTAAGGAACTGTTTAAAAGCAAGCTTTCAATTACCATTTTTAAAACGATTTTACTTGCATTTTTGGTTCCTATGATTGCAGCGATTTTTGTCGCGGAAACAAGAACAGTCATGGTTGGAATCCTTGTTGGCAATCTAATATTCATAGTTGTATATCTTATTCTTTCAAGGAAATTGGAGTCCTTCAAGAAAGATAGTTTTGCAAAAATAAGCAGAGTATTTGTAGTTTTGTTGTTGATTCTGGTTGTAGTTACATCCTATTTGTATTTAACACCCACACCGGTTTCTGGAGGTGGGAAGATAAGCGTTACGAAAAGAATAGGTTCAGCGATAACCTCAACCAGATCATGGAGTGAAAGATTTTCTGCATGGAAAAATTCTGTGTATCAGTGGGTCGACGATTCTAACAGGACGCACCTTGTCTTTGGAACAGGAATAGGAACATTCCAGCTCTATCATTTATTGTATTCACCTGATGTAATACAATCAAATCCAAGTTATATGACTGTCTGGAACAATTTTAAGAGGACCCATAATGATTTTTTACAGGTTTTAGGAGAAACAGGTTTAATTGGTTTTATATTTATCGTACTTTTTATGGTATTTCTTGTAGTGAGATACTTCAGAGTACTGTTCAAATTAAATAACCGTACAGATCTGTTGATGTATGGCGCACTGGGAGCTGCGATATTCTCGCTTGCAGTACATACAATGTTTGAATTTCCCCTTCATATGCAACCCAATCTAATGGCTGGAGTATTTATCGTTGGCATTGCATCCGGATCTTATTTTAATAAAGAACTGAAACCTATAAATATTAAACGCTCTCTCTTATTGATTGTATTTCTAATTCTTTTCATCCCATCTATTTTCCTTAAATTCACAGCATATCTTGGAGAAGGTTATTTTAGAAAAGCCCAGCAGGCCCAGCAGTATTATTACGCATACTATCAGGAAAGCATGAAGTTAGATATTGATCAAATAGAACAAATTAAATCCAATTTGAAAAAATTTGAAGGTCAGTTCGAGTATTTAAAGAACCTAAATAACTACATGGCAGCTAAAGGCTCAACATTAAAACAAAAATATTCCAATCTTTCAGAACGTGATTTTCTTGCTGCTGCGGAAGAAGATCGTCAGAAGGAAATACAAGAAATCTCAGAAAACCTGGAAAAAAACATAAACCAACACAATTATTTACTGGAAAAATCGGATGAATATTTCAACGAAGCTGTTAATCTTTTCAAAACTTCCACAGCAGTGTATCCCGTTTTTGGAAAACCACTATGGTATCTTGGTGGCCTGGGAACCAAGCCGCAGATTTTAGACAGAAATCTAACTTCTGATGAGACCATATCTTTGCTGACTGCTGAAGATAAACAGGGTAGTTTCACTTCATTCATTCAAAAAGAATTCGATGGGAATCTTGACATTGTTCCATTACCTGAAAATTCGATAAGAACATCTCCATATAAAGAATTTATTAATGAGAATAAAGACTCAATGAATGACCAGGTGATTAGTCTTCTTTATTTACATTACATATCGCAGATTCAGATGTTACAGAATGCAGTCGATTATTATGAAACATCCATAATTTATTTTAGTGAAAGGCAAACACCAAGACTTATAGGAAGAATTTTCAGTTCGATAACACCAAAACTCGATCAGTATATTAGCTACTTAAATCAGAGAAAGAGTGTTATAGAAAAGCAGTTCGATGGTGTTGAACAATTCATGGAGATAACAAACAACTATAGAGACTACTGCAAAGAACAGGCTTTGTACTGGTATGATCTTGGAATTACATTATTGCCAGGAACCTGGAATAGGTATAATGACTGGGAAGATATCTATAAGGAATATATGCAATCGATAGCGCAGGTAGTGAAACAGACGCAAGAAAAAGCAGAACTAATTCTTGATGTAGCAGAAAGGCATGTTTGGGCAGTTAATGGAATGTCAGAAGGGAACAACATAGGTGTACCGATAGATACCCTGACATATTGTTACGATTTTGCAAATTCCAGCTTCTCTGAAGATACAACCCGGAAAAAGGAATTCCTTGAACAGGTAGTTGACATTTACCGTCCTGCTTATTTATTGATGAATGAAAAGCTTTCAGTGTATAAAGGTAGAGACATAGAGGACGAAATGAAATCCTTTATATCTAAATATGAAAAAATTGAAACAGAATTGAAAGAATAAGGTCAATTACTTCGGAATACTTCTGTATAACCAATTGTCAAAAAATGGTATAATATTAGCTGGATAATTAGCGAATCATTGAAAGATATGATTCGCTCGGTTAATATATCTGTTTTAAATAGTTTTTTTATATTTGAGGTAAAAAGGCAAAAAGAATTTGTTCAGTTTTTACTATGGAGGTTATAGCATGGATACCTATTACGTTACCACCCCAATATACTATATAAATTCAGAACCCCACATTGGTTCTGCTTACACAACAATTGTGGCAGATGTTATAGCCAGATATAAAAGAATGGCGGGTTACGATGTTTTTTTTCTGACGGGAACTGACGAACACGGACAGAAAGTTCTTCATGCAGCCAGGGAGAACAATGAAGATCCTATCGTTTTCACAAACAGATTGGCAAAAAAGTTTGAAGAACTATGGAAAGATCTTAAGCTAACAAATGATGGATTTATAAGAACAACAGATGAAAGACACATGGAAACCGTAAAGTACTTTATTTCGAAAATGAAGGAAAATGGAGATTTATATAAAGGTAAATATGAAGGTTGGTATTGTGTCCCATGTGAAACCTTCTGGTCGGAAGAAGATCTTGATGATAACAAAAGATGTCCAGAATGCGGAAGAGAAGTTAAATGGATAAGTGAAGAGAACTATTTTTTTAGACTTTCAAAATATAATGAAAGACTCTTGAAGCACTTTAAAAAACACCCTGAATTTGTTCAACCAGATTTTCGAAAAAATGAAATGTTGAGAATACTTGAAGAGGGGTTAAGAGATTTGAGCATTACAAGAACTTCATTCAACTGGGGCGTAGAAATGCCTGATGATTCCGAGCACGTTATATACGTGTGGGTAGACGCATTGATTAACTATATTAGCGCACTAAATTATCCTAAGAATACTGAAAAATTTGATCGTTATTGGCCAGCTGACCTACATTTAATTGGCAAAGAAATTAATAGATTTCATTCTCTTATTTGGCCTGCAATGCTTATGTCAGTGGGACTGCCTTTGCCAAAGCAGGTTTATGCACATGGATGGTTAACAGTAAATGGTCAAAAAATTTCTAAATCTCTTGGAAATGCAGTTGATCCCCGCACTTTTGTAAAAGCCTATGGTAATGATGCGATTAGATATTATCTTCTAAAAGATATCCAGTTTGGTAGAGATGGCGATTTTTCAGAGAAAAAGCTTGTTGACAGAATAAATGCCGATCTTGCGAATGATCTGGGAAATCTCTTGCACAGAACTGTGGCAATGATCTTTAAGTTTAACGATGGAGTAATTCCTGAACCGGATAATCAGCTGTTCGAACCTGATAAAAAGCTTATTGACCTAACTGAAAAAACAATCAGAAACTATAAGGAACATATGGACAATCTTGTTTTTACGGGATCTCTGGAGAGAATATGGGAACTGATAAGGTTTGGTAATAAATACATTGATCTTACAGAACCATGGAAACTTGGGAAAGACACAGCAAAGAAAAACCGATTAAGCACCGTTTTGTATAGACTTTCAGATACGTTAAGACTAGTAGCTATTATGATTGCGCCAGTAATGCCAGACACAGCTAAAAATATCTTTGAAAGACTGGGTCTAGATTTTGTAGAGAATTTTGATTATTTAACAGTTGATGAGCTTGAAACAGGTATAAAAGTAAGAAGCGGAGAACCGTTGTTCCCAAGGATAGATATTTTAAAACACAAATGGGTAGGACCAACAATAACTGAGGAGGAGATAGAAATGAGTTCAGAAAGGAAAGAAGAAAATGGAAGCAAATCAAACAGCGAAATAAATATTGAAGATTTTTCTAAGGTAGAACTCGTTGTAGGAGAAATTCTTGAAGCAGAAAAGATAGAAAAATCAAATAAACTTTTAAAGATTGTTGTAGACCTTGGTGAAAAAGGGAAAAGACAGGTAGTGGCCGGTATAGCAAAACACTATGATGAGAATGAATTAAAAGGAAAAAAGGTTATCGTGGTCTCCAATCTGAAACCTGTTAAATTAATGGGCGAAGAGTCAAGAGGAATGATTCTTGCAGCAAGTGATGATTCAAAGCTTTCACTCTTAACTCTTGATAAAGATGCATCACCGGGTTCAAAAATTTCTTAGCAGATAGCTTTTCTGGAGTGAGGAGGTTAAGTTTTGCCTGAAGAAATAATATCAAGATCAATTAATGATGAAATGATAGATTCTTATATGCTTTATTCAATGAGTGTTATTGTTGGTAGAGCAATACCAGATGTTAGAGATGGTTTGAAACCTGTGCAAAGAAGGATCCTTTACGGGATGCTTCAACTGGGCTTGAGGCACAATACAGCATACAAGAAAAGCGCAAGAATTGTTGGAGAGGTAATGGGTAAGTATCATCCACATGGAGATCTTGCGATTTATGACACGCTTGTAAGAATGGCTCAACCCTTTACCATGAGATATCCACTGGTTCAGGGACAGGGTAATTTTGGCTCCATTGATAGGGATCCTCCAGCTGCAATGCGTTATACAGAGGCCAGGATGCATAGTCTTGCCGAAGAGATGCTTGAGGATATTGATAAAAACACGGTTGGTTTTACACCTAATTTTGATGGGTCACTGGATGAACCTGAAGTTCTACCATCTAAAATACCAAATTTATTGATGAATGGTGCCTCCGGTATTGCTGTTGGAATGATGACGAGTATTCCACCCCACAATCTAAAAGAATTGTTGAAAGCTACCATCACTTTAATTGATAATCCAGAAGCAGATAACAAAGAATTGATGAAATATGTAAAGGGTCCTGACTTCCCCACAGGTGGAACTATTGTTGGCAGAGATGGAATAAGAGATGCTTATACAACCGGAAAGGGAAGAATTACAGTTCGTGGAGAAGCGGAGATTAAAGAAGAGAAAGGCCAAGCAAAAATCGTCATCACAGAGATACCATATGCTGTTTCTAAGACTGATTTGATACAGCAGTTTGCTCATGCAGCTCAGAACGTTAGGGACATGCAGATAAGAAATATTAGAGATGAATCAGACAAAAAAGGACTGAGAGTGGTTTTAGAATTAAAGAGAGATGCGAATCCAAACGTAGTGCTAAATCTGCTTTACAAACATACCTATCTTCAGAATGTTTTTGGCGTTCAGATGCTTGTAATAGATGAACAAAAACGTCCACGAATGATGACATTGAAAGAGGTTTTGAAGTCTTTTATAAATCATAGATATGAAATAGTAACGAAGAGGACAGAAACCTATCTTGAAGAAGCCTCTAAGAGAGCACATATCGTTGAAGGATTAACACGCGCCAATCGCTCAATTGATACAGTTGTGGATATAATAAGGAATGCAAAAGATACAAAAGAAGCCGCTAAAAATTTAATTGAAACGCTTGAAGTATCTGAAGAGCAGGCAAAGGCTATACTTGACATGAGGCTAGGTAGACTGACATCTCTTGAAGTCGAAAAATTAATTGCTGAATACAAAGAATTGGTAAGTAAAATTAACGAATATAGAAAGATACTTTCAGATCCAAAAGAGATTTACAGGGTTATCAAGGAAGAACTAAAGGAAATTGAGAAAAAGTACGGTGATGAAAGGCTTACCAGAATAAGTGATGAAGATTATACTGACTTTAATGTTGCAGATGTGATTCCTGATGATGAAATCCTTGTGGCTGTTACCAATAAAGGTTATATAAAAGCTACACCTCTTAATGGCTACAAAATGCAAAACAGGGGTGGTAAAGGCGTCAGGGGTATAAAAACGTCTCAAGACGACTTTGTCACAAATATTTTAAGTTCCACAAGGTTAAGCAAAACAATAATTATTACTTCCAAAGGTAAAGCCTATCAGATTAATAATTATGAGATTAGTTATACTTCGAGGGATTCAAAGGGAAAATTGCTTTATAACCATGTGAAAATGGAAGCAGATGAGGAAGTCCAGGCAGTTCTTTCCGCAAGAACTGAAGAGATTGAGGAAAAATTTCTCGTAATCACCACCCGATTTGGAAAGATTAAAAGAACTCCTTTCGGACAGTTTGTCAATTCTAGAATCTCTGGAATTAAAGCTATCGAATTACAGGAGGGTGATCGGGTTGTTGATTCAGAGATTTCTTCTTCTGAAGATGATACGGTTATTATTTCTACAAAAAAAGGAATGGTAATTAGATTTCCAATGTCTCAGATCAGATCCATGGGAAGAACTGCCATGGGTGTGATTGGCATAAAATTGAGAGAAGGAGACGAAGTTGTAGCTGCAAGCTTTGTTTCACCTGATGACGAAAGAACACTACTTACAGCAACAGAAAATGGTGTCGGAAAACGAACCTATTTAAGAGAATACAGAATTCAAAATAGATCAGGTTATGGCTTAAAGAATTTATACGGTACTGATAGTATTGGTGAAGTTGTAAGAGCCCTGGTTGTGGATGACGATGATGAAGTAATTTTAATGACACATTCATCACAATCGATAAGAATACCTGTTAAAAGCATCAGAATTACTGGAAGGATAACAAAAGGAGTTAAAGTAGTTAATTTGTCAAAAGAAGATGTGGTCACCAGTGTGGCCAGGGTGGAAGAGGATTGATTATTAATAAAATTCCCATGGAGGTGACCCATGAAATTAACAGAGAGACAGAAGCAAATTCTTAACCATGTGGAGAATTATATTAAATTAAACGCTTATCCTCCCAGCATACGTGATATCGGAGAATATTTTAATATTTCGTCACCCCGGGGAGTTGCAAAACATCTTGAAGCACTTGAGAAGAAAGGATATATTGAAAGAACCGGAGTGTCTCGTGGAATCAGGATAATAAAAAACTCTGATGGAACAGAATATGATCCTGCGCAGGATGTAATAATGGTACCTCTAGCAGGTGTTATTGCAGCGGGAGAAGCAATACAGGCAATTGAAAATCATGAAGAAAATGTACCTGTACCCGCAAGTATGATAAGAAAAGGTTTTGATTATTTTGTACTAAAAGTTAAAGGAAACAGTATGGTAGATTCCCACATTATTAATGGTGATCTTGTTGTTTTGAGGAAGCAGGAATGGGCTAACAACGGAGATATCGTAGCTGCATTAATTGATAATGAGAATGCTACATTAAAGAAGTTTGAGAATCAGGGACCAAAAATCAGATTAATACCTTCTAATCCTGATATGCTTCCTATACTTGTTGAGGCAGATAGATTAAAGGTTCAAGGGAAAATGGTTGGCTTACTAAGATGGTATAAATAGTAAAATGGAGGGAATTATGAAAATTGCAGTTGGTTCCGATCATGCAGGATTTAGATTAAAAGAACATGTAAAAAATTATCTGAAGAAAAAAGATCTGGTTGTTATAGATTATGGCACAGACAGCGATCAGTCCGTTGATTATCCGGATTTTGGTAAAAAGGTTGCCAGGGCTGTACAAAATGGCGAAGTCGATCGCGGAATAGTTATTTGTGGAACGGGCATTGGAGTTTCAATGGTAGCAAACAAGTATAAAAATGTTAGGGCTGCTCTTTGTTTATATCCTAAAATGGCAGAAATGGCTAGAAG
>CAYTVB010000001.1:67217-121093 GCA_964441735.1 uncultured Thermotogaceae bacterium | reverse complement strand
CTGACGCTCGAAGAGAGACGCTTGAAGGCGTGGCCATCGGCCACTCAAGACGCTTGGAGCCACTCGCTTCGCTCGTTCAATGACGATCTGAGAGTGCAAGAACTAAAAAAACGGGTGTAGGGTCTGGGGTATAGGGTTTGGTAAAACAAAAATATAAAATTCAAATGAACACCCCTCACCGCTTTGCGGTACTTCCCTCAAGGGGAGAATAGAATAACGAGATTCCGAGAAGGACCTAAAAGACGAGAGTTCGAGAAAAAACCATAAATAATAAAACACGTGAACCGTGAACGGTTGTCCGTGAACCGACAAATTCAAAACACGAGAAAAACCTAGGTGACGAGAAGGACCTAAAAGATGAGAAGCCGAGAAAGTTCTTAAAACATTTGATATGCGCATTGGGGGATAGGCGGATATGCGTGTTGGAAAAGCACGAATCTGCGCGATTTTGTCAGGATATAAGGTGATTCCTAAAATAATGCTATACGTTCACATCGGTTTTGTTGAACACCCATGAAGATAGGAGAAGGATTGCGCCACCAATTGCCATTATTATTAATGAATTCCCCAGAAAGATTTTTTCATCTATTATGGTATCTGAAAGAGGAATGTAGTGAAATATACTTACTCTTGCCATCCATTTTAGATGATCAAAGCTTCTTCCCAATGAATCTCCAAAATACATAAATATTGTTAAACCAATTGACATTGCAGTGTTTAATGAGCCCTTTTTTGTTAATACCGAAATTAAGATTGCTATACTCCCAAAGAATACCTGAACGGCAAGTGCATAGATCCCAAATCCTAAAAGCACTTTATTACTATAGTCTCCACTTACAAAGATTGCAAAAAGCTGTATCATAGAAAACGTGAAAACAGAACTCAAGAATAATATATATGTGTACATTGCAAATGCCTTGGAAAAAAAGAATGTAAGACGTTTTCCTGGTTTAGTTAGCAAGTACTCAATAGTTTTATTTTCAAATTCCTTGGAGAAAAGCGAACCAGCAAGCATTGCAGCATATATTGCAGAAAGTATATATACAAAGCTCATACCTTCTGAGCCGAATAGTCCTTCGGGTTTAGAAATAACTTCTGCTTCAAAGTTGAACATCTGCAGGAGAAACTCTGGCATTTTTTCAAGGAAATTCATTAATTGATCTGCTTCTTTCAATAATTCATCACTCAAAGGTATATACATAAAACAAAAACCAACAAAAACGGATGTCCAGATTATTACACTTATAAAATTCCACTTCAATTCCTTTTTATATACATTGGCAAATACCATTATTATTTTTCCTCCTGATAAAATTCCATAAACGATTCTTCTAAAGTGGGATTACGTATCTGAATATCTTCGAAATCATCTTCAGTAAGCAGTTTTATGAATTCCTTAATTCTATTCTTTTTTATCCTAAAAACATGTGTTTGACTACTTTTACTCTTTAATTCAAAATCCTTTAAAATCTCTGGATTTTTTAACCCTCTAATAGTAATTATTTTTCTGGCATATTTACTTAGGTCATCAATATTCATATCCTCTATAAGTTTTCCACCTTTAATAATTCCAACCCTTTGACACAGTCTTTCTACCTCAGACAGGTTATGAGAAGAAAACAGAATAGCTGTACCTCTTTTACGCTCTTCTTCAAGAAGATCATACAATTTATTCTGAAGAAGAGGATCAAGACCATTGGTTGGTTCGTCCAGAATTAGATAATCAGGTCGATGAACAACAGCCTGTACAATACCAATCTTTTTTCTATTTCCTTGAGATAGTTCTTTTATTTTTTTGTTTCTTTCTATATTCAGATAATCACAAAGTTCATTTTCATATTCCAGGTTTATATCTTTGTAGAACCTTCTATTGAATCGTAAAAATTCGTTAACTTCCATATTTCCATAAAAATTGACCTCTCCCGGTAAATATCCAATCCTATGTTTTGCTTGATATAGATCATTTGGAATTATATAGTCACCAATTTTCACAAAACCTCTGTCTTTGTTCAATAGCCCCAAAATTATTCTTATGGTTGTGGTTTTTCCAGCACCATTAGGACCTATCAATCCATATATTTCATTCTTTTCTATTTTGAAACTAACATCTTCAACGCCACGAAATTTACCATAATATTTCTTCAAATTTTCAGCGATTATCATCTAAGTTACTCCTTGCAAGATTTAATGAATTCTCAAAATCTTTAAGTTGTTCCGGTAATTTTTCGGGTTCAGTAACCTGTAAAGCATTAATTCCAATTTCTTTAGCAGCATTCACATTATCAGTCTTATCATCCATAAAAATCACCTTATGTGGTTCAATTCTCTCTTGTTCCAATATGTATAAATAGAACTGAGGATCCGGTTTTGCATAACCAATTATATTTGACGCATATACATAATCAAATAAATCATAGTCCCCTCTTTCTTGAAAATACTTATAATGAGAATCAAAGGTGTTTGTAGCACAAATGACTCTGTGATTTTTTCTCAGTTTATTAATAAGCTTTTCTACTTCAGGATATCTTTTGGGTTTAAAAAATCTTATCCACCAATCATAACTATCAGAGTTGATACCAGTTTTTTTATAAAAAATATCCCAGAATTGCTTTTCACTAATCTGTCCACTACTCAAAGCTTTTAGCAATTCTTCACCAACTTCTTTTAGCATTTCTTCTCTTGTCATGTTAAATTCTTTACCTATAAGAGGTGCAACGTCAAAGTCTTTTACTACTACTCCTCCCATGTCAAACATATATAAAAACATATAATCACCTCAATGAATTTTACCATTTCAAAGAAACTTCGTCAGATAGCCAAAAGCAAGGCGTTATAATAGACTATGTAAAGAGGAGGAATATTAATGAAAAAAATTATGTTTTTTATCTACAACGAAATGGTTGATTACGAATTTTCACTGGCAGCAAATTTAATCGGTTTTTCAGAAGAATTCGAAGTATTTACAATATCTTATGACAAAGCACCCGTAAAAAGTAAAGCGGAAATAGTATATCAGCCAACTTATTGTCTGGATGAGGTTTTAGAAATGGATAACATTGACGGTATTGTTATAACAGGAGGCTGGAAAAGAAAAAAGGACGAACGTTTAACTGCTATTCTTGAAAAATTAAATAAGGAAGAAAAGTTAATTGCTGCTATTTGTGCAGGTCCCGAATTTTTAACTGGTACAAACATCTTAAAAAGCCACAATTATACATCATCTCTTCCGCATGAAGAATACGTCAATAATAATGAAGAGGATCCTTTTCCACGAGACAAATTCATTGATGAAGCTGTAGTGCGTGATAGAAACCTTATAACTGCTAAAGGAGAATCATTTATTGATTTTGCTATAGAAATAGCTGACTGGTTAGGAATATTTGAAAATTTTGATAAAAAAGAAGAAATGAGAGAAATGTTTAAAATACAATAAAAAAGCATGCTTCATAAGAAGCATGCTTTTTATTAATTTATTGTCTGGTTAAGAAGTAATAGATCGTTTTTGGTTCATCAGAAGATTCAAGATAATGTAGTTCCATATTGTTATTTGAAAGTAGTGTACCAACCATTATTCCATCATCATGTTCGACGATATAAAGATCTCTCCCATTACTTGTAATTAAGCCTGAGAAGTATTCATCAATGACAGGATTTCCGTCAGTATCCCATACTTTCTTCGTTCCATGGAACGCTCTGCCATTCTGTTCCTTAACAATTAATTTGAAAGTAAAACCTTCAGGTAACGGAGTATGTTCATCACCATTCACGGGAGCGAAATAACCAAAACCTTCAGATTTTATTCTTTCCCATGTTCCAACAATATTTGGTAATGTTACTTTTTCACTTTTCGATTTCACATTTACTGCATAGTAATGTTCTTCAACAGGCTGTGCATCCTCCCAGCTTCTATGCAATTTGAATTCAACTAATGCACTACCTTCACCAATTGTATGAAAAGTCCACTGCTTTGTTGCAGATGCGCCTGGTCTTTCTGCTTTGTGCAGGGTTTTCTCATTCTTAAGGGAAATAACGTTGGTATTAAAAATCTCGTATTCCCACGTGTAACCGGTAGAAGGATTTTCTCCCAGTACAACAAATAGATTATCTCCTACCTCTGCGTCTATGGTAAGAGACTGCAATAATCTTTCCTCTTTCTCTGCACCTTTGATTTCTTTTACAACCTTTACATTAAATACTCTAATGTCCACTGTACTGGATGAGCCTTCCCATTCACGGTAATTCCTAAATATTATTGTGGTTTTCCCTTCCTTTAATGGTTCAAATACCCATTTAACAATCTGAGGTGCTCCTACAATTTCTTCATCTTCTTTAGTGTCTGCTCGAGTTACATTATCTAGTTTTAAAATATCTGAATCTGTTATCTCGAAATGCCAAGTGTAACCTGTTGAACCGTTTTCTTCCAGTTTAACTACTGGAATTTGTGAAAGACTAACAGTGTTTAGAATATCATTTAAAACGATGTTTTCTGAGAACACAAAAGTTACTGTAGCCAATACCAATAAGAGAATAAATATCTTCCTCATTGTTACACCTCCACTAATATAGTTAACGAAATTTTTTCTAATCTCTTGCTAACTGTGTCAATAATGTTTTTAGTTCCAAAGCATAGATGTTAAAATTCTTAACATGAGGGGGGTGGGGATTTGTCATCTATTTGTCAATTCTTCATAATATCTGCAGCGGTAATTTACTCAATTTCAACATGGGCAGAACTCCTGTCCAATGCATTAAAAAAGTATATCATTATATTACTCTGGTTAGGAATATTGAGTGATACTCTTTTTATTATTACCTCTCTTTTCATAAAACCTCACTACAAGGAACTGGTTATTCCTATTGGTATTCTTTTGACTTTACTTATGTTATTAAAAACAGTTCTTTCAACTATTTATTACATCAAGAATAACTATTCACAAAATTTGCGCTTGTATGGCATACTAGCTTGGTTCGTTTGGGTTTTTTATTATATAATTAGCTTTATTATGGGATAAATAAGTCAATCATGTAGTGCGTTTTTTATTGGGAGGTAAATATGAACAAAGAATTCATTATTCCTTTAACAGTAATCTCAATTGTTCTTTCACTGGGCTTATTTTCATTATATATCTTCCCTGTTAGACCTATTCCAAAACCCAATGGACAATATGATATCGGGATAACTATAAACGAATACACTGATTTATCAAGAGAAGAGCTTGCAACTGATGAAAAAGATAACAGGAGGCTACTCTTAGATATCTGGTATCCAGCTTCAACTGTAGAAGGATACGAACCCATCACCTGGTTAAGAGAAGGGGAAACTTACTATGAAGGTATCTACAGAAGTCATGGCATATATGAATTTTTGCTGCAACATACAAATCTGGTTAAGACAAATTCCTATATAGATGCACCACTTATTGAAGAAGGACCATATCCGATAATAATATTATCTCCTGGTACACCAGCACTTTCATCGTTATATTATCATTTCACCGAAAAGCTTGCCAGTCACGGGTACGTTGTTATTGGAATGGAGCAACCATATGCGGATATTGTTGTGGTTTTTCCCGATGGTGAAACAATTTTTTACGAAAGAGAGAAAATTAAGAATATTGCTGCTTCAGATAAAGAAACGGATGAAACATTGAGAAAAGTATTGAACTATTTATCCTATGATATTGATTCAACACTAAAATATCTTAAAGAACTAAATCAGGGAGAATTCAAAGGTATGCTGGACCTTGATAACATAGGACTAATGGGCCATTCAGGTGGTGGAGGAGTCGTTCTTGATTATGCACTTAACAATGACAATATCAATGCAATCTTGTGCCTTGATCCTGCTGTATATCTATTTACCGAAGAAGAGTTAAGTGCTGGACTGGACATTCCTTTTATGATTACAATGAGTGAAGAATGGCTGAATCTTAAAAGGTATAATAAGGTAAAAATATTACTTGAAACCAATCGATCAAACTGGTATGCCTTTGAAATAGAGAACGCTTTGCACGCTGATTATGCAATGATACATTACCTATCACCGCTAGCGTTAATGCTTAACAAGACTGATACTTTCATGAGTCGTGGCGGCGAAGAGATTATAAAAGAACTAATACTTGGCTTTTTTGATGAGAATTTAAAGGGAAAGAAAAGAGATCTTTCAGAGATAGTACAGAATGATAGCAGAATCACTTTATATTCAAACTCAAGTTTTTAATTCATTGTTTTTTGTAAAATGAACGTTCAATCTGACCAAAAATTCTGTCTAAAATGAATGCCAATAAAGCAGCTGGAATAGCCCCTTCAAGGATAAAAGCAGTATTTTGATTAACCAGACCTGATACGATTGGAGAACCCAGCCCTCCAGCTCCTATGGTTGCTCCTACTGCAGCGGTTCCTACATTGATAACTACTGAGGTTCGTATTCCAGCTATTATAACCCTCATAGCAAGCGGTAATTCAATTCTTACAAGGCATTGCATACCGTTCATTCCCATCCCAGTTGCTGCCTGCAATAACTGCTGCGAAACTCCTTCAAGCCCAGAAATTGTGTTCCTAAGAATAGGGAGAAGACCATAAAGAAATAGAGCAAATATGGTTGGTTCAGCACCGAACCCCAGCATTGGTACAGCAAGCATTAAAACAGCTACCGGGGGGAATGTTTGACCAAGTGTAGCAAGGTTGTTTACAAGTCCTGAAAATTGTTGTCCAAATTTCCTGGTTACAATAATACCCAGACCTACCCCGATTATTATTGATAAAACACTTGAAATACTAACAAGAAACAAATGTTCAGCAACCAGTTTTAATAGTGAAGCTCTGGGATAAATAACATTCTTCGATTCAGGAAAAATCTTTTCAAGAAAAACTCGCCATAATTCCATATTTGAAATAAGAGCAATGAACAATCCTATTAATATGAAGGTGAAAATCCAGCCTTTCATATTCTTCATTAGATTTCACCTTCGATTTTTAAACCTTCAGGCGTTAAAAAACTTATCAAGCCTTTAAAACAAATATCCGTAATTATTGCCAAGAAAAGTACTGGAAGAGTTCCCAATATTATTAGATCCATGGCTCCCTGACCAATTCCTTGAAAAATGAATTTACCAAAACCACCTCCACCAATCAACGCTGCAAGTGTTGTATTTCCTATAGCCTGGACAGTAGCCAACCTGATTCCTGCTAAAACAATGGGAACGGCAAGGGGAAGTTCTATTTTAGTCAATAACTGTCTTTTACTCATTCCCATACCTTTACCAGCTTCGATGATATCCTCCGAGATTATATCCAGACTTGTATATGTATTTCTAATAACAGGTAATAGAGCATAAAGCGTGAGGGCAATCAAAGCAGGAGCATAACCTGTTCCACTGATACCCATAGATTTAAGTACAGGAAAACGCGTGGACAATAACGCTAAAGGCAATATGAGCAAACCGAATAAAGCCAATGCTGGCAATGTTTGCATAAAGTTAGTAACTGCAAAAATTGGTTTCTCTAAAAACTTCCTTCTATAGGACAAAATACCTAATGGTATTCCAATTAATGTTCCCAAACCCGCAGCAAGAAAAGCAATAAATAAATGCTGATTCATTGCCAATAAAAATCTATCACTTCTTCCATAATATTCTTTTACAACAGAGATCTCGGATAAAAAGCCACTGAAAAGCATAGTAAGTATTACAACAGGAATAATGAGTGATAAAACACCTCTGATAAAGGCTTTATCTTTTATCTTCCTTAAAACTGAAAAATGCACTGTATAAAGACTTAAAATGCTAACCCAAATAGCTGCACCTATTGATACTCTGCCAAATTGCATATCCTGTGAAAGGAGGTTTTTTGAAGCCAAACCCGTAAAGAAAACAAGAAGAAAAAATGCAAAATCTGCAAGAATAAGAGAAACAAAATCCTTTAAAACTAAATTTTTAGTCTTTCGCGAGAAAATTGATAATAGAAGAATAATTGCCCAGCATGACAAAACTACAGTACCTACAACAGGGTACACTACAAATATATTTACCGGTTCACCAGGAAGCAGTCTATTCGGTTTTACTGTAACCAGCGGTAAAAAAATAACCGTTAATATTCCAATTATTGCACCAAGTACTAAAACCTGTTCCCGCTTTATCACACCGGGCTTTTTAAGCATGGAATGTTACTTTAAAAAGCCATTCTCTTCTAAATAATCGGATGCAACATTCGATGCAGGTAAACCCTGAATTGCAATTTTCGCATTGAGTGTTTGTAATGCTTCCAGTGAAAGGCTTTCAAAAACAGGATTCAATATTTCTTCTATCTCTGGATAATTTAGATATATTTCTTCTCTTACTAGTGGAGCGGGTCGATAAACAGGTTGTACGTTTTTTGTGTCTTCGAGTACAATCAAACCAAGACTTGATAGTGCACCATCAGTTCCATAAGCCATGGCAAAATTAACACCATCTGTACCCAGAGCAGCAGCTCTTTCTGTTTGCGCTGTATTACCTCCAGAGAAGGTTAGTAGTTGATTGTCTTTTAAAGTAAAACCATATGCATTCTGAAAAGCTGGTAGGGCATCTTCACGATTTACAAACTCTTCAGAACAAGCAAGTTTAACCCTTCCGCCTTTATTTATATAATCAGCAAAATCTTCCAGTGAGTAGATATTTTCTTTATCAGCAAGCTCTTTCCTTGTTGCAATTGCCCAGGTATTGTTTGCAGATGCGGGCTTTAACCATACAAGTCCATTTTTCTCTCTATCCAGATATTTAACCACTTCATAACCAAGTTCGCCATTTTTCCAGATAATTGGATCGATATTATCAAAGAAAAAGCCTCCATTCCCAGTATATTCAGGATAAATATCGATTTCACCAGCCATTATCGACTGTCTGATTATAGGTGTTGTTCCAAATTCAGTTTTATCAATTACTTCAAAACCATTATCTCTAAGCATTAAAACAATCATCTGTCCGAGAAGGGCTCCTTCAGTGTCAATTTTGGATGCCACTGTTACCGAACCTTTTTGTGCACCAAAAGCTGATACAAATATAAACATTGCCAGTAATATTAAAATAATGCTCTTTTTCATTTTACTCACTCCCTGAATTTAGATTTTTGAATCGTAAGCAAATATTTCGGTTAAAGTTCAATCCAGTTTTTTCTTTTAGCTGATTCAAATAAAGCGTCTATTACCATGGCGTTACCAAGTGAATCTTTTTCTGAAATTGGCAAAGGCTTGTTCTCAGATATTGCTTTAACAAATTCCTCAAATTCAAGTTTGTATTGATCTTCAGGATTGGTCAATATCGTTCTTTTTCCTATACCTGTTTCTACACTAATTTCACCAGGAACATCCGGATACATATTAAATGGCACTTTTATCGAAAGAACTCCTCCAGTACCAAATACACTCACATTTTGATATGGAAAGGCCTGTGTTGAAATAGTGAACAATGATCTCTTTGTTCCGAAATCTAAAATGCCCGAACTAAGCATATCTATCTTCCATTCAGGATGTTTGTTTAACTCACATAAGACTTTACTGGGCTCTTCATCCATTATAAAACGTGCTGACGAAACTGCATAAACGCCAATATCGTAGAGTCCCCCACCTCCGTATTCTTTGATGTTCCTTATGTTTGAGGGATCTTCATTGTCGTAGGAAAATTGACAGTATATAGAGTGGATCTTTCCGATTTCTCCTGATTGTACAATTTCCCACGCCCATCTCCATTGAGGGTGGAGTTTGTACATAAAAGCTTCCATTAACAGAATGTCTTTTGTTTTTGCATATTCAAAGGCTTCTTTACTTTCTTTATAGGACAACGCGAGGGGTTTTTCACATATAACATGTTTTCCAGCATCTGCCGATTTCTTAATGTACTCAACGTGAAGATGATTCGGAAGGGGTATATAAACAAAATCAACGTCTTTATCATCGAGTAATTCTTCATATGAACCATAGTATTTACTAATATCATGTTTGAGAGCAAAATTCTTAGCTTTTTCATAATTTCTACTTGCAATTGCATATATCTCTATTGAAGACGAATGTTTTAGTGGAAACAGGACTCTCTTAACGAAATGGCTTGAAATGCCCAAAACACCAAGTTTTAGCTTTTTCATGAATAAACCTCCTTTAGTTATTATTATATAATTTTAAAAATCATTAATAAAGAAAATCCAACGCTTTGACCTAAAACGATGTTCAAGAAAACTAATTCATTTCAACTATTAGCAATATGAAGCTCTTCAAATACCCTCTGAAACTCTAAAATCAATTGCATTTTTAATGAAATTTTCGTTATTCCATGTAACACAGAAAAACTTACTTATTCCTTTAAATTAAGAGATTACTCATTGCGCTATTAACTCTATTTTCAGTCTATTATCTTTTCCTGTTCTTTCCGGTCATTGCCAGGTGCTTCACTGATATCACCTCAGCTTTTTGTAGTGTTGCATTTTGATTTGACAAAAAATTGGTTGAACACTGTTTATGCATATGATTAATTATTAGCTAAATCACTTACATATAAAGTATAATGTAACTAACTATCTCAATTGCAGGAGAGTGAGGACATGAAAAAAATAATAATCGTTGTTTTATTGGTGTTATTTTCAGTTATAGGAACTGCTCAATTCAAATTTCTTGAACCGGATGTACTCCCTAATGGAGTCGGTAAATTTTCAATTGGTTCTGACAGCTTTTTGAGATACGGCGTTTTAGATTTAGTTGAAGTTGGACTTTCCCCATTACCATATATTAAGTTTGGAATGAATTTTAGTGATTTTTGGGTATCAGCAGGATATGGTTATTTTCCCAATTTCGCCAATTTTTATGAAAGTAATACAATCTTTACCGGTGCAGGTTACTATCATGAAAGGTTTTCGGTAAGTGTAAGTGGCTCTTATTCTGAAAATGAAACCTGGGAAAGTACTGAAACTGTAAAATCCATGTCTTTTACTGGAACAATAAAAGTAAAAAACATTGAAAAAAGAGGGAATATTGCCTTAACTGGTGGTTATGGAATAGATATGAGCAATTCCGAAGATTCAGGTTTTATCAGTCTCGATGTTGGCAGTTATTTTGACTGGAACTGGTGGATTTTCAGAAACATATATATATATGGTGGACTGGGTTCACAATTTCCTTTTGAAGATCTCCAGAGTATTTTTATTCTTGCGGGGATAGAAGGCAGATTTCAATTCTTTAAGTAATAGTCAAATTATATTTTATGAGAATTATTGCAATCGCTGTAGCTTTGGCCATGGATGCATTCGCAGTTTCAATTTGCATAGGAATAACAAATAAAAAAATTACTGGAAGAAACCTATTAAAAGTTTCTTCCAGTTTTGGATTTTTTCAGGCATTTATGCCCATTATTGGCTGGTACCTGTCTTCTTCTTTTGGAAGATATATTGAAGCCATAGATCACTGGATAGCCTTCGGGTTGCTTACTTTTATTGGAATAAAGATGATTTATGAATCATTCGACAATCAAAGGAAAAAGATTGAAAAAACTCAAATTAATTCTTTAAAAATAATTATGCTTTCAATTGCCACATCCATTGATGCCCTCGCAATAGGAGTTGCTTTTGCCATATTAAAACAAAGTGTATTTTTCCCTGCTTTTGTTATCGGAGTAGTTGCGTTTGCCTTTTCAGTTGCTGGAATAAAGGGAGGAGACTTCTTTGGGAGATCTATAAGAAAAAGTGCAGAAATTATAGGTGGGATAATTCTTATGATAATAGGCGTCAGAATATTAATAGAACATGTGTTTATTCTTTAAAGATGTTTGTACTGATCTATCGTTTTCTCAAGATTTGTAGCAACTTTTTTGATTATCCTTTCATAACCAGTGATTTCATCTCGATATCTTTCTCTCAACTCCGAACAGATAATTGTGCTCATTTCTTCTTCAAAACTTTTTAAAAAGCTGTTCACTACAATTTCAACCCTATCACTTTCATGTTGATACTCATAAATAAATAAAAGTCCAATTACTGATAAAGATCCAGATAGAGCACCGCAAACACTTTCTATCTGCATTCCTCCGCCAAAAGGTCCTAAAGCCTTCAATGTTTGAGGACATAGATCAATACCGTACCTTTCACTGCCTGCCAGTAACATGGTTTCAGCGCAATTATATTCAACATTTGCTGATCTATAAATTCTAACTGCAATATTTTCAAGCATATAATACATCCTTTATTTACTTTATATTTTAAAACACTATAAGGGTATAATCTAAAGTATATTATCTCATATTGCTAAACAACGATATTCTAGGAGGTTGAGCCTTATGGAAACCTTAGAACTTGTTCTTCGTCTGGTAGCAGCAATCTTTGCTGGTGCTTTAATAGGTTACACAAGAGAAAGGATACAGAAACCCGCAGGTTTGAGAACCCATGCATTAATTTCTGTGGGATCTGCTTTTCTTACACAGTTGTCTATGGGCGTATTTTTCACCGGAGAAGTTGGAGACCCTGGAAGGGTAACAGCTCAAATTGTTTCAGGCATTGGTTTTCTGGGCGCGGGAACCATTCTAAAAAAAGGCTTTTCCGTAAAAGGGCTAACAACAGCTGCAACACTCTGGGTAACTGCTTCAGTAGGTATAGGGTTTGGAGCAGGTCAATACTTATTAGCTGGAGTTGTTACAGCATTTGTCTTAACAATCGTGGTTATATTCAGAAAACTTGAATTTGTTGCCCTGTCTTCAAAGAAGGAAAAAATTGTAATTTCTACAGAGAATAACCGCAAAATGGTTGGGAAAATATCAAAGTGGCTGGATAAAATGGATATTTCTATTTATACACTGGAGGTTGAATCAGAAGAAGATGAGATGTCAGTAGTTCTCATTATGAGTCATGAAGATGCAGAAAAATTGCAGGAGAATCTTTCAGGTTTAACGGAAATATCTGGAGTAATTTCCGTAGATTTAGAATAAAATAAAAAAAGCAATTATTTTTCTATAATTAAAACATCCGGTCGTGTTATTGTCTGGCCATTTACATTGAAATCAATACCAGGCCACTGACTTTCATCGGGATATGAAATGATGTCGGAAGTGTTTTCTTCAATGATAGCGGTATCTTCTGATTTTGTTCCTGTTATCGTTGGATTCCAGGCTATGGCATTATTTATTTCGAGTTCATACTCTTCATCTGGAGTGGCTTTAATTTCTCTGGGGTTATAACCTGCCAAACCTCCCTGGTGATGAAATTTCCATTCATTTTTTCTTTCTACTTTATTATAAGCAGAGATAATATCAGTGAAAATTTCCTTTATCTTTCTTCCCGGCCTTGAATTTGCGATAGCCACAGCATCGATATAACAATTATCTCTGTGCTGGTTGATTATTTTCTCATCCTTTTCGAATAAAACACTTCTTGTAGTTGAAAGAACGAGACCTTTCTTTCTGGCACAAATGCTTAAAAACACTTTCTTTCCAACGGGAACATCTCTCGACAGGTTATGCCTATAAAGTGTTGAGCTTTCTTCACCAAAAACTATTGTTAGAAGAGGTTCAATGCCTACGTCAGCCAATCGCGAATAGATTTTACCCTGTATTTTCAATTCGGTCATTTCAGGTGTTAACATTTGCATCTCTTCGTATAAGATTCTGTCACATATTGTTCCCAATTTTTTGTAACTATCTATTTCGATTTCTGAAAGAACGTATCTTAGTGAAGAAATTTCTTCATAGACATTTTTTGTTACATAACGACCGGTATCTGAAATCAGATGATCGCTGGATGCGATTTTGCTCAAAGCTGTATATTCGCCTTCCCACCAATCATATATACAAACTTCAAAATAATCGTGCAGTTCCTTTGGTATTTCTTCTTTAAATAATCGTTCTTTTTCAATGTTATCTACCAGCAAATATTGACTTTTTGGAGTAATAAGAATGGAGGCAACACTCTCACTCATATCCATAGTAATGTTTCCTCTTGCTCCAAAGGTTACCCATGAGAAATTATCTGTTCGACTCAATAAAAGAGCCTTTGATCTGTTCTTCAGAATTATTTCTTTTAGTTTATTTATTCGTGTTTCAAAACAATTTCCAATATCCATGTTTTTTTTACTCCTTTCTCTCTGCATAATTATAACCTTTCAAAGAAAAAGTGACGATTTCTCGTCACTTAAATGATAATAAAAAAGGAGGAATTTTGTGAAATAGCCAGTTAATAGCTGTTTTTTTCAATGAAATCCATCAGTTCATCAAATTTTGTAAAAGCAATACATGTTACCGTATCCGCTCCCCCATAATAAATAGCTATCTTTCCCGATGGGGGATCATAAAGTGCTGCGCAGGGGAACACAACGTTTGGTACATCCCCAATACATTCATAGTATTCTCTTGGATTTAACAAATAAGGCTTCGTTCTATATATAACCTTCCATGGTTTCTCGAGATCTAATAAAGATGCACCGAAGCTATATACAAACCCATTACAAGAGGTAAGTACACCATGATAGAAAATCAGCCAGCCTTCTGAAGACTCAATAGGGGTAGGACCTGCGCCAATTTTTGTTGATTGCCATCCATTTACTGGAGACATTACATGTCTATGACGTCCCCAATGAACCATATCATAACTCTCACTATAAAAGATATCTCCAAATGGTGTATGACCGGTGTCACTTGGTCTGCTAAGCATTGCATACTTGTTATTAATTTTTCTTGGAAAAAGAACTCCATTTCTGTTATATGGCAAAAAAGCATTTTCTTTCTGATAGAACTGTTTAAAGTCTTTTGTATAACCAACTCCGATTGTTGGTCCATGGTAACCATTACACCATGTTACATAATATCTATCTTCAAGCCAGCAAACGCGTGGATCGTACCCATAAACAAAATCTCCAATCTCTTCACTCTCAGAACTAAAATGGATTCGTTTCCCTTCAATTTCCCAATCAATACCGTTTTTGCTTCTACCTGAATGAAGTTGCATGTCTCTGGATGTATTGTCACATCTAAAAACTCCAGCAAAACCTTCATTGAACAGAACAACAGCACTGTTAAAAATACTGTTGGCATTTTTTGCAGCTTCTCTTGTTATTATCGGATTTTTTGAGTAACGCCATACAATCTCTGTTGAATCTTTTGACCTGTCTTCCCAGGGAATATTGGGCAATGGTCCTCCTATCATCTTACTGTTGCTCATCGGTTGTCACCATTCCCTTTTTTTGATTAAGATTTTTGCTGCTTTTTGAAAGTCTTTTAACTGTTTTCCTTTCTACAACTCTGGTTGGCAAAACAACATTTTTAAACACACTTTTTTTACCGGAGTTCAGTCTATCGATAAGCAATTGTGTGGCAATGGTTCCCATTTCTGTTCTTGGCTGAAATACTGTTGTCAGAGGTGGAACCGTATATGGCGCGAAAGGTGCATCATCAAATCCCATTACAGACATTTCATCAGGTACTGTCAGTTTAAGTTCATTAAGTCCTCTGATAGCACCCATTGCAACATAATCATTACTGCAAAAAACGACTGAGAAATCCCTTAGTTTTCTTTTATTTTCAAGTATTGCAGCATAACCATGTTCTGCCTCAAATCCAGAAGCGTGACTCATTGTAACTTCCATATCTTTGTGACGACGAAGAAATTTCTTAATTCCGTATTCCCTATCTCTTGAAGCATATACATTCAATGCGCCTCTAATGAAATAAACATTTCTATGCCCTTTGTTGTATAAATATCTCAATGCGCTGTATGCACCCATAACATTATCAATGTTCACAGAATCAATCCTAACTTCTTCAAGGGGATAATCTACTGCAACAACAGGTATTCCACTTTCAATAAACCGATCAATGTAATGCTCCTCACACTTCAGTGTGCAAACCAGTATTCCATCAACCTTTCTATTGAAATACTCATCAAGGATCTCTCTTTCTCTTATTGGTTTATCCTTGGCAAGTGCTATCATCACATCAAATTCATTCTGAAAAGCAGCTTCATATATTCCTGTTATTATCTGTGGATAATGATATGCCCTAATATTTGGTACTATGACACCTAGTGTTTTTAGCAGGGTCCCATTCTCACCAAAGCGCGGCCTGGGTTTATACTCAAGCTCTCTAATTGCTTTAAGTACCTTTTTTCTTGTTTCCTCAGCAACATTTTGACTTCCATTTATGACCCTGGAAACTGTTGCAATAGAAACCCCTGTTTTTTCTGCAATATCTCTTACGGTTACCATTAAATCACCTTAATTCTTCACCCATTTGGACTATTCTTTTTTAATAACTCAAGAAGATCCTTAAACTGTATTATACTCTTATCCTTTGCAATTTCTTTAAAAATAAAGTAACTCGGTCTGGGAATATAGTGCTTTTTATCAAAATCCACGTAAATAAGGCCAAAACGTTTCGAATAACCCTGAGCCCATTCAAAATTATCTGTTAATGACCAGTGGAAGTAACCTGCAATATTACATTCTTCTGCAAGTTTTTCTACAATATCCAGATGCGCAAGTAAGTAGTATGTTCTATATTTGTCTAAAGTATCTGCTACTCCATTTTCTGTAATAAAGAGCTTTGTATTGTATCGTTCGCTAAAAGCTTTTATGATCTTTTCTAATCCTTCTGGATAATATTCCCATCCCATATCTGTTGAGAATCTATTTTCCTTTGAATGATCGTTAGGTTTACATGAATAACCGTAACCCGGTAGACTTTCCCAGCTCATTTCGAGATCTTCAATTCTTACCGGGTCTCTCCTTCTTTTAACAACTGTTCTGGTGTAATAGTTTATTCCCAGAAAATCACAATATTCTGTAACTCTATCCAAAAAATAGTAGTTATTGAATTCGAATGCTTCACTTGCTGAATCATCTCCATCAAACCAGATGGTTGCATATATTAGTCCGACAGGTTTGTTGGTTTTATTTTTCATTGCTTCATAAGCCTTTATATGTGCATTTGCCTGATTGTTAATAGCTTTCAACCATAAATCAGGAGCCATTATTGAAGGAGGAAAACCGGAAGTGCAATTTAAGTAACCCATATTGGCAACAACATTTGGTTCATTCATAGTAGACCAGTAATCTACGAAATCATCAAACTGTTCAACAACAAATGCTGAATATTTTGAAAACTCTTCAACCAATTCGTCATTAACCCAACCTGGATAGGTTAGATCCATTTTTCTATTTACAGCCAGTGGATCATGTGCCCATAAGGGAAGAGTGAAGTGATTGAGATTTACAATCAACTTCATACCTTTTTCTTTAATATCTCTCATTATTTTTTTATAATGGTCAACCGCATGCATATCAGCCAAAGATGATATTTCATCAACGCTTTTTCCAGTCGTATTTTCTGGAAAAATTCTGGACCACTCTAGACCTATCCTGAAAGCATTCATATTACAATCAGCAGCAAAATTGTGGAACGTTTCATAATTTTCCCAGTAGTTTGGACCATTCTCTGGTTTGTCTCCACTTACCAAGCCACTCATAGCATTAAAATGATCTGTACTCCAGACATACCAATCTGTATTTTTATCAATTTTCTTTCCACCCATTTCAAACTGAAAACCAGACAATGATGCTCCAAGTAAAAAATCATCTTTAAACATAATCATACCTCCCCAAATTGACAGCACGCCACGAAATGACCTTCTTCAGCTTCAACCATTTCAGGATTTGAACATCTCTCGTCCTTTTTTGCATAGGGACAGCGATCGTAATACACACACTTGTTTGTTGTTTCTATCTGTTTTGCTTTTAATTCCATCTCAACTTTCTTCCATTTTTTATCGAGTCGGGGGACAGAAGCCATCAACATTCTGGTATAGGGATGAAGCGGATTATCAAAAATCTTTTCTGTTATCCCTGATTCAAGAACACATCCTCTATATAAAATAATGGCTTTTTCGCTTATGTAATAACCAAGTGAAAGGTCATGCGTTATAAAAAGGACAGACAAACCTTTCTTCTTGAGTTCAGCCAGGAGATTGAGTACATCAATCCTTGTCGATGCATCGAGCATACTAATAATTTCATCAGCCACAAGGAAGTTTACATCCAGTAACAAAGCGCGAGCTATTAGAAAACGCTGAAGCTGGCCACCGCTAAGCTGATGAGGAAATTTGTTTAGCACATCTCCGGGATTCAAACCTACATCATAAAGTGACTTTTCGATTTTTTTATGCCATTCCCTTAAACTGATTTCAGGAAAGAACTCTTCCCTGATTATCCTAAAAATCCTGTCGGCTTTAAAAATAGGATTATATGTACTGAAAGGGTCCTGAAAAACTCCCTGAACATCTCTGTAGTATTCTTTAAGGTCTTTCCCTTTCAAATTATTAATATCTTTACCGTTGTATTTAATCGTTCCTGATTCAATAGAAATTAATTTCAAGATCATCTTACCGATGGTGCTCTTTCCACTACCGCTTTCTCCAATAAGGGATGCCACTTCACCATCTTTCAACGAAAAACTTACATTATTTACAGCTACAAGTTTTTCTCCTCCAAAGGCCCCTGTTTTATATATTTTTGAAACCTTATCGAGTTCAAGCATTATTTTCAAACTCCTTCCAGCAGGAAACAAAATGTCCTTTTTCTACTTCAAGAAAAGGAGGTTCTTCAAGACATTTTTCATATGACACCGGACAACGTTCTCTAAATCGACAACCTGTCGGAGGATTTAGAAGATGCGGGGGTTTCCCCGGGATACCGGTAAGCTTTTTTTCAGTGTATTTTACGCCAACATCCGGTAAAGATGAGATAAGTAATTTGGTATAAGGATGCTTTGCATTTTTTATAATAATATCCGTAGAAGCTTTTTCAACTAATTTACCCGCATACATTATCATTATACTGTCAGCAATCTGATAAAGTATCGAAATATCATGAGTGACAAAAATCAGACTCTTTACAATTTCACGATTTCTGAATTCCACTAGCATTTCAGCTACCGCTTTTTGTGTCGATACATCAAGAGCAGATGTTATTTCATCAGCAATAAGCAATGAAGGATTCATAAGCGTTGAAAGAACCATAACCATTCTCTGCTTCATTCCACCTGAAAGCTCTATTGGATACATATCCAGAACATTATGCTTCAGCTCAACTAAATCCAATCTTCTCTTTAATTCCTTTTTAGTCTTGCTGTAACTAACTCCTCTAGAAGCAAGAAGTTCAGAGGTCATTTTGCCAATCTTTCTTGTTGGATTCATTGCATTCATTGCGTACTGTGGAATTATAGAAATTTTCCTGAATCTGAACTTATTCATTTTTTTCATATCCCAAACGGGGAGTGTTTCTTCATCAAGCAATATTTCGCCTTCAACATAACGAAGGGGAGGCTTAAGTAATATCATGGTATTACTAAGTGTTGATTTACCACAACCTGATTCTCCTGCGAGTCCCATTATTTCTCCGTCTTCAACGGTAAAAGTAGCTCCATCAAGCGCTTTTACATCACCTTTTAATGTCTGGTAATACGCTCTTAGATTTTTTATATCAAGGGCCATATTCTCACATCTCCCTGAGTTTTGGATTAAAAACTTCATCAAGTCCAACATTCATAATATAAAGTGAAGCTACGATAGCTGTAATGACTACTCCAGGGGGTATAGCCCACCACCACATACCTAGCTGGATAGCGTTCCATAGAACCGCATTTTGCATTATTAAACCAAGAGATATCCCTTTTGTCGGTCCCAGTCCGATAAAATCAAGTGTCACAGCTGCAAGAATTGCCCCTCCAAATTGCAGTATGAAAGTCATAAATAGATATGACATCATATTTGGGGCAATTTCAGTAAATATTATCTTTAAAGGGTTTTTCCCGCTCATTCTGGCCAGATCAACAAATTCCCTGGATCTTAATGAAAAAGTTTGAGCTCTAATAGCCCTTGCTGCCCAGGGCCACGCTGTTAATCCAATAAAAATACTCTCAGTGAGTACACCTCTATAAGGAAGATAGGCAGCCAATATTAAAAGTAATGCTAAAGTAGGTATTACTGTGACAATGTTTGTCAGCATATTGAGTATTTCATCAATTATTCCTCCTCGATAACCTGCAACAAAACCTACCAAAACACCAATGAAAGTTCCCAAACCACCTCCAACCAGACCAACTATGAATGTAGCTTTCAAACCATACATAACCTGAGTGAAAACATCCTGACCAAAGGTAGTGGTACCCAGCCAGTGATCACTTGACGGGGGCACATAACCCGGACCTACGTTTTCTTGTGGATCATATTCTGTCAACATGGGCCCCACAAAAGTCAGCACTATAAAAAATATTAGTATTGCCAGACCAACACGTAATCGATTATTTCTCAGAGCGAAATATAATATTTCATTTTTCTTCTTTGGTTTCTCAATTTTTTTTGTCTTTTTCTTGATTTTTTCTTTCATTGCGCTCCACCTTCCATACCTTTACGTGTTCTGGGATCTACAAGAACATAAATAACATCAATTACGAAGTTAGCAAGTAATACTCCAATAATTATGAAAAGGAAACAACCCTGTATCAAAAAGTAGTCCTGATACTGTATTGCCTGAAGCAATAGATAACCAATTCCAGGATATGAAAAAACAATCTCAGTGGCTAGAGCCCCAGCAACTATTACACCAAGCTGCAGAGCTAAACCTGTAATCTGCGGAAGCATCGCATTTCTAAAAGCATATTTTCTTACCAATTTTCTTGGAGCACCTAAAGCTTCCATATAATGAGAATAATCAGCTTCCAGTTCATAAATAATCATATTCCTCATTCCAATAGCCCAACCTCCAAATTGAACCAGAAACAAAGAAGCAAAAGGTAAAAACCAGTGCTTAATAAAATCCCAGATAAATGCCCAGGAAAAGGAGGGTGTCATAGCATAGCTGTAAGCTCCAGAAATCGGAAAAACGTCAAGCAAAACACCAAAAGACCATGCAAGTAACATACCAAGCCACATATATGGTGTAGCAGTCAAAACATACCATACAGGTAGTACCGTGTTGTCAAGTTTCTTGGTTCGAGCTGCAAAGGCTCCAAACTTATTACCGGCAAACCAGCTAAGCATAATTGCTGGTACCAATAGAAGAACATCATATGGAACAGCTTTCATAATTACTTTCATAACAGGTTGTGGAAATAAATAAACACTTGTACCCAAATCACCATGGAATAGTGCATTCCAGAAATTCAAGTATTGCTTCCATAGCGGTTGATCTAAGCCAAATGCTTTTGTTAAATATCCATACATGACTTCAGCCGCTTCAGATCGCACCGAGACCCTTGACAATAGATTTTGAATGGGATTTCCAGGCATGAAACGAGGTATCAACCAATCAATACTTACAGCAAAAACGAACGTTAAAATATATATGAATAGTTTTCTCTTAAAGTATCGATTCACAATATTTCCTCCTAAAACCATAACTTAGAAAAACGCCCCCCCGCTTGGAGGGGCGGTTTTTTGTTTTATTTACTACTTTGCTTCTAAATCACAGAGCATAAGAAGTCCACCAAGCTGCCATCTACCAGCCCAGGTAGCAGGATAATGGTTAGGACCTTCTTCTGATGGCCAGTTTGTCCATACTTGCGTACTGGCCTGGAACCACATGCCATTGAACCAAAGAGGTATCGCAGGCATTTCTTTGAGGAATATTTCTTGAATTTGAGACATTATTTCTTGAGAATCTTCTTGATTGTCCATTGGTGTTTTGTTAAACTGATTCAGTAAATTTGAAACCTCAGGATTATCATATCTTCCAAAGTTTCCTGAAGTCATTCTTTCGCGCAATGGATAGAACAACCAGTGATACAACGTCCACACAGTGTTACTAAGATTTGAATTGAAGTTGTTTATAGCCATATCAAAATCTCCACCGTATAGCTCATCCTGATATCTTCCAAAATCAGGAAATTCTGCTTCTGCATCTATTCCGATACTTCTGAAATTCCTTGCAATAATCTTTATTGATTCCATCCAGTCTGTCCAGCCAAAAGGAACAATTATTGAAACTTTTATCTCTGAACCATCAGGAGCCTCAAGATAACCGTCTCCGTTTACATCTTTATAACCAGCTTTTGCAAGGATTCTCCTTGCTTCTGGTGGATCATACCTGAATCCATATTTTTTCACAACTTCCTCATCATAATACTGCATCCATGCATCAATGGGCAAATATCCAAGAGGATTGGTTGTTAATACCTGATTTTCGAATACTCTGTTAGCTATGTCATCAGAGTTAATTGCAAAGGCAAGAGCTTTTCTAAATTCTGGATCATCCATCGGTTTCTTAGTAGTATTAACAAATAAGAAAGCAGTGTTATCTGACAACATGTATGGTGGCTCATCATAATAGGTATGAATACTTGGATAAGTTTGTACAAGTCTTGGAACACCCGGCAGGAAGAAATTACTAATGTCAAGCTCTCCCTTAAGTATCATTCCAAGAGCAACACTGTTATTAAATACAGCGATGTATACTATTCTCTTTGGTGCTGGTTTTAGACCTAGTAGTTCTGTAGCCCACCAGTCCTCATTTCTTATGAAAACTTGCCTGTCCTGACCATGTGATTCTGTCATATAGGCCCCTGTACCAACAGGATTTTCATTGGCACCTGACAGAATTTCTTCTTCTGTTTTCTTTGCCCAAATGTGCTCAGGAATCATTGGTAACTGATATAGATTGTTTGACCATTCGTGGTATAAAGGCTCCTCAAAATGAAATTTCAATGTATAATCGTCAACTTTTTCGACTTCTTTCAACCATTCCCACAAAGTGCTGTAATGAACTCCAGAATATTTATTGGCTATGTCGTATGTAAATTTAACGTCCTCAGCATTGAAGTCTTCTCCATCTGACCACTTTATACCTTCTCTCAATTCGAGCTGGTAAGTGTTTTCATCCAACCATTCCCCATTTACAGCAAGCCAGGGCTGCATTTCGTTGGTAAGTGGATCGTACATAAACAGTGTTTCATAAACAATTCCTACTACTCCTGTCATAGCACTCCATGGTGTAATAGGATTCCAATTCGTTGGCGGTCCCCAAAGTCCGCCGCCAGCGAAAAGTGTTTCATTCCTTTCGAAGGTTTGTCCGAAGGTCATACCTACGATCAGAACAAAAGCAAGGATCGCCAATATAAACGTACGGCGCATATAATCACCCCTTTAAAGTAGTTTTCCCCGAAGGGTTACAATTATATGATACAGTGTAACTTGTTACATGCAATATACATTTTCGCGCGGTTATTTGTGATTTAATGAAAATTTTTACAAATATAAATAGCTTATGGCTTTTTAGCAGACATACTATTATTATGTGAGCGTATGATAGTTTTTTGGACAATTTGAAAATACATGTATACTTAAAAGGTAGAAAAGAACTAACGAGGAGGTTGAATATGATAGGTTTTTTCGTTGATTTTTTCATTTCAACTGGGCTCTCTGAGAAAATCTCATATGTTTTTGCAAATATAATTGGATTTCTAATTATTCTTACTATTGGATACGCTTCCAAAATCATTTTTAGGAAATTAATCATGGTACCAACCTCAAAGATTGTAAAGAAAACCAAAAATGTTTGGGACAATGCATTTGTTGAAAGAAAGGTTCTTGATAGGCTCTCGTTTTTTGTACCTATAATAATAATATATTCATTTTCAGGATTGTTCCCCGAGATAGAAGTACTACTTGAAAAAACCACGATTTGCATCATGTGGATAATTGGAGCTCTGGTAGTTAGTTCCATTATCGATGCTGGAGTAGATATTTACAGAACATTTGAAGTATCAAGACAAAGGCCTATAAAAGGTTACATGCAAATAGTTAAGATTGTAGTCTATATCATTGCAACGATAATGATCATTTCAATTTTATCTGACGTATCTCCTCTTGGTTTACTGGGAGCAATCGGAGCTATGTCGGCTGTGCTTATACTGGTTTTCAGAGATACCTTACTTGGTCTTGTGGCAAGTTATCTAATAACAAATGAAAACATGGTCAATATAGGTGACTGGATATCAATGCCTCAATATAATGCTGATGGTAGTGTCATAGATATTTCTCTTCATACAGTAAAAGTGCAAAACTGGGATAAAACAATCGTTACCATTCCCATATACGCTATGGTTTCGGATTCCTTTCAAAACTGGAAAGGCATGACTCAAACTGGCGGAAGAAGAATTAAAAGAGCAGTTTACATTGATATGAAGAGTATAAAATTTTGTACAGAAGAAATGCTGGAAAAATTCAGCAAAATTCAATATATAAAGGATTATATTAAAAGAAAGAAAGAAGAAATCGAAAAACACAACAAAGAGATTGAAGTAGACACTTCAATACTTGTAAATGGAAGGCATCTAACCAATATAGGAACGTTTCGTGCTTATTTGGGTGAGTATCTCAAAAATCATCCCATGACACGTAAAGACATGACTCTCATGGTAAGACAGCTGGCACCTACCGAAAATGGAATACCTTTAGAGATCTATGCCTTTATTAAAGATATAAGATGGGCTTATTATGAAGGCATTCAGTCTGACATTTTCGACCATATTCTGGCAATTGTTCCAGAATTTGAGCTTCGAGTATTTCAGAATCCTACGGGATATGATCTTGAACTGCTAACAGCAAAATTAAAAGAAAAGAATCAGCATTGATAAATAATTTGTTCTATATTAGTGTCATTTTTTGAATATAATGCTGAAATAGTTTTTCCCTTTACTGTACTCATATTCAAGCTGAGCTTCATGAAGATTTACAACTGATTTTATAACCCGTAATCCCAAACCAAAACCCTTTGATGATAAATTCTTCATATCCCGTGGTTTTTCATCTATATTAATCTTATCTCCTGCATTAATAACCTCAATATGGGTATCCCTATCTTTGTTGTAAAGTTTCACTTCTATTCTATCGGTTTGGGAATACTTTGCAGCGTTATCAAGCAAATTGATTATTGCGCGTTCAATCATATACTCGATACCATTTATTTTTATTCCAGGTGAGATATCCAGATCAAAGTCTTTTTTAGGATGTAGTACCATTATCTTTTCAATTACTTCGAGCAACAAACTGGATAAATCAAACTCTTCAAATTTTTTAGGTAGCGAGTTTTCAACATTAGCTAACAACAAGAAATCCTCTGACATATTAATGAGATTATCGATTTCATCCAGTGTATCTTTTATTTCATTCTTTGCATCTTTAGAAATAATCTTTTGATGTAAGAGCTGTAAACTGGTTCTAATAATTGAGAGTGGGGTTCTTAACTCATGTGCTATTTTTGATGACATTTGTTTTGTCTCTTTTATCAACTTTTCAATTCTTTCCAGCGCTTTATTTATCTCCTGCTGTAATTTCAGTACCTCCTCACCGGAATGATCTACCTGAACTCGTACACCACTGATTTCAGTTCTGCTTATTTTTTCTAACTGATTACCTACATCCTCAATGGGTTTTAGTAGTTTTTTTGTGAAAAAAGATCCAAATATACTTATTATTGCCAACGCTGCTCCGGAAGAACCCAGTAAAAGAAAAAGAATATTGCTTAATGAAGCGTAGGTTTTTTCAAGCTGGTAAAAAGAAACAAATCTAAGCATACTATCGTTCTCTTTTTCAAAAGTGATTCTATATCTGTAGTTATCAATTGTTCCTTCACCTTCATTTATAATACCCTTAAATACAGAGGGATTAATTCTAAATGAAGCTACCGTTCTGTTGTTTTCGTATACAGCAAAACCCAAATTTTCGTCCCCAACCAGGCTTAGTAACGTATTTTCATTTTTTTCAGAATAAGTATAAGTTTTAACAATATCATTGTGGAATGTAAGTAAAATATTATCAATTCTTCGAAATTCCAGCGTTTTAAAAACAAAAAATAGAAAAAGGCTTAAACCAACTATTACTGGCCCATATGTAAATAAATAAAGAAATGTGATCTTACTTCTTACTTTCATCCTGCACCTTTTCGTCATTTAGTCTATAACCTTTGCCCTTCACCGTCTCTATACAATCATCCATCTTACAAGGTTCCAGCTTTTTTCGTAAATAACGTATATAAACATCCACTATATTGCTTTTTGGCTCATTGCCAACTCCCCATAATTTGTCAATAATTTCTTCCCTTGTAAAAACTGTTCCAGGATTCCTCATAAAGAACTCAAGTATCAGATACTCCTTTTTACTCAATTCTATAATTCTATCACCGCAGAAAGCCTTTTGGCTTTTAGTATTGATATGTAAATCTCCACAGGAAATATTTAATCCTCTTTTTAGTTGATTTCTTCTAATTAGCGCTTCAACACGCGCGTGAAGCTCTCTTAAGTCAAATGGTTTTGAAAGATAATCATCAGCGCCAAGATTGAATCCTTCTATTTTATTTTCAACTTCACCTAAAGCAGTTAAAAGAATAACTGGGACATCAGATTGAATTTCATTCCTGAGAAAATTGCAGATTTCAAATCCATTCATTCCCGGAAGAAGTATATCCAATATTATACAATCATAATTGTATGAAAGGGCAAGATCAAGACCTTCCTCTCCATCCAAAGCCATATTCACAGAATAATTCTCTCCTTCAAAAAAACGAACAATATTTTTTGCAAGTCTCTCCTCATCTTCTATGAGAAGTATTTTCATAGAGTTCACATTCCTTTAGCTTTTTATGGGACATTATCGGGTTTTCCAGGTTCCTCAGGTTTACCAGGATCATCAGGTTTTCCCGGAACATCTGGTATCCCGGGGTCATCAGGTTTGTTATCCAACCCAGGCGGTGTAAACGGTCTTTCTCCTTGCTCGGTTTTGTCATTTCTCATTTTTTGCAATTTATCACTGATGAATTTTAAAACCTCTTTATTATTCGACACCCTTATTGTTGATGCAAACATCGCACTAACTGAAAAAACTTCTGATCTTGTTACTACATTCCATACCAAAATTTCTTCTTCCTGTTCCAAAAATATGCCAAATATCTCATCTTTAGTCTGTAATTTTATAAGCGAGTATGCATCAAGTATAGAAATCTTTATTTCAGCAAAATCGAAATTATTAGTAATGTCTTTTGATGAGAATTGATCAAACTCCTCAGAAGCAGCAACTGCTGTTGTAGGGGTAATGAATAAAATAGTATTCTCTTCAGGAAAGTAAGAAACTGCCAGAAGCAATTCTTCTGACAGTCCCTGAATTTTCTCGATAGTTTCAAATGAAAATCCCTGCAATTCTTTATTGTCAGTATCAACCAGTGATTTCAATAACTCCTCTTCTGTACTAATAATAGATATTTGCGAAACAGCATTTATTGATAACAGTAAAACAATTACCAATAAAACATTAAGGTTTTTCATAACTTCAGTCTATCAAATAGTGACATAATAATACTCTTTTCGCCAGACATTATTCGATCACTATCGTTCCAAGATCAACATCACTGTTTTCTACTTCTATTTCATCTGGATATGTATATAACGGAGTACTGGTGAGTGGATTAAATCCTTCTTCTGTGTAGTTGTCATATATCTTCAATGTGTATTCTCCAGGTTCTACCTTGCAGAATCGGAATTCTCCCTGTTCCCATTTCGGGTTTTCTTTGTGAGTGAACGTTGTCAATACATCCGTTGCATCTTCTGTTCCTTCCGGTATAAGTGCTACCAGGTAAGGTGTCGCTTCAGGTGTCGGTGTCGCCACTCCGGTGACATCATATAGTTCACCATACCTTACTCCTATGTATGGCGTCATTATTATCTCCGGTTCTGTAGGGAGATCTTTCGGTGGCCATGGTCCAGTTACTATTAGTGATTTGGATAGATCAAAATCAAGTAGTAATGTCGTTTCTTCTTCTTCACCAAAGTCTATATTCAAGTTCCCTATCTTCAACGATCCGGATGCTACCATTACTTCGAATACTTCCTGATCCGTTGTGGTGAGGGTGGCATCACTTATCTCCATCCTTAACTGGGTGTAGGTAGCTGTTCCTTCCACTGTTCCAAAACTTATCTCTTCTCCTATCAGGGTCATGAGATCAACAGTGGTGGGTTCTTCTGTTATCACAACGGGGGATGCTTCTCCTCCATATAACGATATGCTGTCTATGGTTACTTCTACACTCTTTACATCTTCCATGGGCAATATAGCATCTGTCATGTATACGTTTAGTTTGCCCATCTCTTCTTCTGGGTCGTCATCAGGAATTAACTCCCCAATACAACCAGATAATACAAATATAAATGCAATGATAATTATTGTAAGCAATGTAATTTTTTTCATAATAATCCCTCCCTTATATTTTTCTACTATTATCATTATAAAAAATTAGAGATTAAAATAAGATTAAAACAATTGATCCATAAAGATTAGTATCTTTAATATATAATAATCCTAAGGAGGAGTAGAAATGAATTCTGTTGATATTTATCAGGTTGATGCCTTTGCAGATCAACCTTTTAAGGGCAATCCCGCTGCAGTATGTGTCTTAGAATATCCTTTAGATGATAGTGTGTATCAAAACATAGCAAAAGAAATGAATCTTTCTGAAACTGCATTTGTTTTACCAGAAAAAGGAAAAGATTTAAGTAACAGTAAATTATTTAATTTGAGATGGTTTACTCCAAAAACAGAAGTTCCCATGTGCGGACATGCTACACTTGCTACTTCTTGGATCCTCTTCAATGAATATAATTGCGAAGGAAAAATTACTTTCATAACAAAAAGTGGTTTGCTGAAATCGGAGTTAACAGCTAATGGTGTAAGGATGGATTTTCCTCAAGATCCACCCGAAAAAATAAACATATCAAATAAACTTTTAAAACTACTGAATTACAGCAAAAAATGCAGTGCTTTTTATGGTAATAATACAGGATATTTGTTACTGCAATTTGAGAGTGAAGATGATGTAGGTGAACTTAAACCTGACTTCCATTCACTGGAGAACTTCTCTTTCCATAAAAAATTAAGGGGACTGATTGTTACTTCTAAAAGTGAAAAGGGAATAGATTTCGTATCAAGATTTTTCGATCCCTGGGAAGGTATCGATGAAGATCCAGTAACAGGGTCAGCACATACAGTACTTGGCCCATTCTGGAGTAATGTTCTTGAAAAAAAAGAAATGGTTGCCAGGCAGCTTTCTACAAGAACAGGTGATTTATTCATTTCACTTCCTGATGAAAATAGAATATATATCACTGGGAACGCAGTTACAATAATTAAAGCAAAATTATACATTTAGTGTTACAATGAAAAGATTTGTTAAACCCCCGATAAATACTAAACCATAATAATTTGATAGAGTAATTATAGATTTTCGATACGAATACAATTTGAAACAGACTTTGTGGAGGCAACAATAAATGGAGAAGCTTCAAAAAGAACAGTATTTTGAAGAGTTATTTTCAAATGTTCCAGAAGGAATAGTGTTTTGTGATAAAAATCAAAATATTATCAGAGCAAATAACGCCTTTTGCAAAATGTTTGGCTATGGTGAACAGGAAGTTTGCGGACATAATATTGATGATTTAATTTCACCCAGTGAAGTTCAGTTTGAAACAAAATCGCTCACAAAAAGAGCCATGTCCGGAGAAAAAGTCAAAGCCGAAGGAGTACGACTTAAAAGTGATGGGTCCTCTTTCCCTGTGTCCATAATAAGTTCGCCTGTTTATGACAAGAATGGATTAGCCGGAATCTTCGCCATTTATAGAGATATCTCAGAACAAAAATCAGCTGAAGAAGCCCTGAAAAAAAGCGAAGAAAAATTCAGAACTTTTGCTGAGTCAACTCCTGTTGCTATTTTAATCTACCAGGAAGACAAATGGATATTTGCCAACTCTATGGCAGAAGAAATCACAGGTTACTCTAAAGAAGAGTTAGTAAATATGAATTTTTGGGATTTTGTTCATCCGGAATATGCAGATCTGGTAAGAGAAAGAGCAAAACTCAGGCAGCAGGGAAAATGGCCAACTGATAGATATGAACTAAAAATTATTACTAAAAAAGGAAATACAAAGTGGATAGACCTCAAGGCACAAAAGATAACCTTTCAGGGGAAACCTACTATTTTGATAGCAGCAATAGATATTACAGAAAGAAAAGTTATTGAAAGTACACTTAAAAAAAGCGAAGAAGAACATCGTTTATTGATAGAGAATATTTATGATATGATCTTGCTTTTAGATACAGATGGAAATATTGTTTATACCAATTATGCAACCCAAAGAATTCTGGGATATTCTCCAGACGAAGCAAAGAAAATAAACCCTTTGTCTCTCATGCACCCCGAAGATAAAGAGAACGTTACTAATCTTTTCAGGGATGTTATTAATAATGGCGAAGGTAGGATTGAAGCCAGGATTAAGAAAGCTAACAATGAATATGTTTGGATAGAAGCTAATGGAAGATTTTTAGATGGCGACAGAAATGTGCTTGTAATCGCCAGGGATATAACAGATCGCAAGCTGGCTGAATTAAGACAAAAGCAATTTATCAGCTTACAAAAAGTAATCATTGATATTACAAGTGAAGTTTTACAGCAGGATTCAACTGAACGTTCTTATCAACGTCTTCTTGAAAGAGCTGTAGAAATAATCCCTGGTGCTGAAAAGGGAAGTATGCTGCTTAAAGAAAATGGCGATAGTTTTGGTTTCGCAGCGAGTGTGAAATACGACTTAAATGAACTGAAAAAAGTTACCTTTGAGAGTAATGAGCTTGTTCAGGGAGTTACAAAAAAGATTAAGATCATCAAGAACTTTAATATAAATAATCGCCTCGATAAAGAAAGACGTGATATTTTGTGTAAGGCGGGTCAGGTTAAACGTATAAAGGCAATGTTATCTGTACCAATTGTTGTAAATAATAATACTGTAGCTTTCATTAATCTTGACAACTATCATACCGAAAGCGCATTTAATGATGAATCTATACAGATTGCAAAAATATTTGGTAATGGAGTTGCAGCTATTTTTCAAAAACTATATCTTGAAAAAGAATTGAGAGAACAGAGAGATCGCTTGAAGATACTTTCTACACATGATACTTTAACAGGATTACCAAATAGAAGATATATTGAAAAAGAAGCTTTTCAAACAATACAGCTTGCAAAAAGGTATAATAGAAAAACATCTGTAGTATATCTTGATCTAAATGATTTTAAAGAAATTAATGATAGTTTCGGACATGAAGCCGGTGACAACTTCCTCGTAGAGATAGCATCCAGGTTAAAATCATCGCTAAGAAAGAGTGATCTTGTAGCACGTATGGGTGGAGATGAATTTGTCTTTATCCTTCCTGAAACTGATACAGATGGTGCAATAACATTAATAGAAAGAATCTATAACTCCCTGAAAAACCCTCTGAATGTTAAGGGAGAAGAGGTTAGTGTTAGTGGAAGTATGGGTATCTCAATCTTCCCCGATGATGGAAAAGATTTTAATACCCTTTTAAGAAAAGCTGATGCTGCCATGTATAAGGCCAAAAACGCAGGAAATTTATATTGTTTATATTCCGATTAGAACAACACAATTTTATTCGCAAAGTTTTTATGCTTCACCTGGTTTTGGTTCCATCAAGAACGTATCAAGCCCCCTGGCAAAGAAAGCGATAATTATTATTAAGCTTCCTATATTTGCAATCAGCAATAACCAGTGTGCTGCCATTAAATCCAGGCCTATTCCATATAATACTGCTCCTAAAGGTGTTACTAATTGTGCTAAAACAGCAATGACAGAGAACACTCTGGAACGATACTTGGTTGGAGTTTTTTTGTGAAACATAGTCATAAGGGGTGTATTCACAAAAGCATTAAAAATTCCAGTTACCATTAAAATAGAACCAATCACAGAGAAATATATCCAGGTTGCTCCACCAAAAAATTTTGTGGAGAAAGGCAACGCAGCTATAAAGAATAACTGAAAAAGAATTGCCTGATTAATCAAACCTTTTTTGAATAGCTTTGCCGGTCTTCTCTTCGCAAGAAAAGCTCCTAATATTACATTTCCCAGTAATATCCCTGCAACCCAGCTTGTCTGGAGAAAACCGAATTGCTGTCCGGAAAAGCCAACAACTTCCCTGGCAAAAAACGGAAAAACAACTGCAAAAACTGGTGATACGAGGAAGTTAGATACCATACAAAATATCAACAGGATTAGCAATCCTTTTACATCCTTTAGAAAAATAAAACCTTCTTTCATATCTTCCATTACTTTCTTCACCGATAGTTTTGTTCTCTCGGTTGTCTGAGTATATGTAATAAATATTTCATTAATAGCAGAAGCTACAAAAGATATCCCATTTATTATAAATACCAGTTCTATACCAAAGAAACCATATAAAATGCCCCCAAGAGCAGGTCCAATAATATAGCTAAAACTGTTTATACCCTGAACTACAGAATTTGCTTTGGTTAAATTTTCCGAAGGTACAATATCAGCAATCATAGCATTTGTTGCAGGATCGAAAATCATATCAAAGGATGATACCAGTGCTTGTACTATGAGCAAAGAAATCAGTGTTAATGAATCAAATCCCGCCATTAAAGCGAGAAATAGAATAAGTCCTCCCCGAACAAAATCTGTATAAACCATTATTTTCTTTCTATCGAATCTATCACCAATAACCCCAGCAAATGGGCCTAAAATTATTTTCGGTAACATAGATATCAAAACAAAAGTTCCCATCATTGTACCAGAACCAGTTAGGTCTAATATGTACAAAGGAATAGCTACCTGTTGAACCCCGGATCCTATTAAAGAAACAAGCCTGCCCAGTGAATAAAACCAAAAATTTCTTTTGTATGAATTCATTTTTTTCACCTGCCAATCATCTTTTACAAAATTTATTGTTTTACATTTAAAAATATACCATAATATGTATATAAATTTCAAGTTTATATTGAATATTTTTATAATAGAATTTATATTTCATTATGGAAAGAATTGATAATATTGCAGTAAACTACTATTTAGTAAGCATTATAGCGATTAATACAAAATAAATAAATACTAAATAAATGCATATTATTTTGGATAATATCAATAAAATAAAAAAAGCCATCAGTTATTTTACTGATGGCCTTAAAAATATTTGTTTTCCTAATTAAAAGTGTTCAAAATGGAAAGTAATTGATTTATTAAGATGGAACTCACTATTGTTGTTATTAACCTTTACTCGATCTGCTCTAATCATTTCCGAAAAATCGGTAAAACCAGACATTATTGAAGAAAAGGTGGCGATGTCTGTTTCCAAATCAGGATTTTCGGAACTCTTTTCTACTGAAAGAAAACCCTCATTGCTTTTTATCTTCCATGTTCCTTCATTTTCTTCATTTGTTTTATCTTTAATAAAAATAGTAAAATTAACCTTTTCATTGTCAATCTTCAATCCATTGAGTAAATTCATGGAATTAACACGTATCATACCTGCATACCGTTTCTTAATGTTGGAGGGCCTATCAGATAAATATGGCCATATGAGAAAGTCTTCAGGTACCCATAATTCCATCTGAGAAACCTGATGGGATAATTTTCGGAGATAATCAAACATGGCTCGTTTCACATCCTCGTTTTCATAAACCATAGAACCAACTGAGGCTTTAGAACCAAAATCCTCAGATTTTATTTGAAGTGTAAGTATTCCAACAACCTTACCATCTTTTACAAATTTTACAACCCCCTCAGAAGCGCTTCCCGATATCTCATTATCAAGATGTCTCTTCCATAAAAAGTCATTGCGTAATGCAAAATTATAGAAGGTTTTCACTTTCTCATTGTAATAATTCTTAATTTCTTCATCCGGGTAACGATAATGGACAGCTTCAATGTCTTCAACAGATGATTTTTTCAACAATCCTGGTGAAAGCGTTATTATTTTTCTGGTGAAAAAAAGCTCCCATCCGTATTTACGATAAAAATCAATGTTAAAAGGATACAAAACCGATACTTTCATGCTTTTTTGAATCATCGTTTTTATTGCTTCCTTTAGCATGAATTTCACTGCACCTTTTCCCCTATAATCTGGGCGGGAGCAAACCAAACCAATACCACCCATTGGAACCACATTTTCTCTGAATCTCATCTCAAAAGGATAAAGCAGATAACCTGCAACCAGCCTTTCTTCATCAAATACCCCGTAAAGTTCTACATCTGATTTGAGTAGCTTACCAAGATATTTCTTAAATTTGTCCTGTTTTTCCTGTTTAATCCCAAAGGAAAAAGAAGCTATTTCCAGTATTTTTTCAACCTCATCAAATTTTTTGTACGTAAACAACATTAATCCCTCCAATAATACTGACAACAAAAAACTTTTCAGTATGTGTAATGGAATTTTGAACTTTTCAAGAATAAGATTTACTTAACTTTTTTGGTAAAGGAAAAAATTTGGTTTTTTTCATTATAAAAAAGATACTCTTCACCAAATTCTTTCTCTATATCTTACTCTTCTCTTTTTGCCAATATGCAGTATATATAGAATTACTGGCCACAGAGAATTAGTTGTTTATTCACACATCATCCCCAGTGTTATTAGAAATAATCCAGTATATTGAGGATGTCTAATGTATGCGTAGATTCCACTTGTAACGAGCTGGCCTTTTCCTTTGTCTTTGCTCCAATAATTTTTATATATGTTTTCTCCAACCAACAAGAAACCAATAGCGAATAGAATGATATTTATGTACATACCCCAAATACCAATATAATTTTGTAGCGTATGACCCCAAAATACACCTTCAGGTAATGTATAACCAAACAACCAGGAAACTAAGTACATACTGAAAGGGATCCCATGCATTTCTATCGCAAACGCCAGAATAAAAGCAAGATAAGTGCTTATGTTTGCTCTTTATATAAAATGGCAAGAACAGCAGTAATAATGCATAAAATCCTACAAAAAAAGTACAGCCCCCCATGAACCGTAATGACTCCAGATGTTTTCTTAAAACATAATATCCTCCTAGATTGTAATATAAAAAGTGAACAATTCAAAAAATTATACATTCTAGAAAAAATTAGTAGTTGATAAGAAATTAAAGAAGACTAAAGTTTACATTCAGAGCAAAATTAAATCTCAATTATTTTTCCCGCTCCACCTTCTACATATTGCTCAGAGTACAATCTTTTTATTCTTTCTTTATGCTGAGTGCAATGAGTAGCACAGATAAATTCCAGATCTTCCAGTGGTTCAGGCCTGGTGCCATGTAATCCACCGATAACACCAAAAACATCTCCAAACGTTGATGCAGTACTGCGAATGCTGTCAAAACTCGGATGGGAACAACCAGCAATAATTATGATTCCTTTTTCAGTTTCAACACACATAGATTGTTCTATTTCTTCAAGTATACCCGTAGAATATATTCCTTCATGAAGCTTTTGTGGCAATCTTACTTCTGCGACATTTTTTCTTTCAGATACAACAATCTCCGGAATACGATGAGGTAGCCACATATCAACATCATTATTTACTTCAAGAAAAGCTTCAAGTCCACCAATATGATCATAATGAGAATGGGAAATAAATATTTCATCAATTTTCTCTGGATCAATATCCAGTTTTTCCATATTGGAAAGAAGTATGTTTCCCTTTGTACCCGTATCAAATAAAATATTCTTTCCATGTGCTTCAACCAAACACGAAAAACCCCAGTCAGCTTTTAGTTCACTATTCCACGCAGTATTATCGTAGATTATAGTAATTTTCATAGTATCACCACCTTCCACGTAAACTCTCATCCAGGGTTCCATCAGGTAACATCCAATCTGGATGAGGTTCACCATTTTCTTCCATATTATATCTTATACAGCTTTTCCAATAACCTTTACAGTACAATTTTATCCATCTACTATCAAGTATTCCTAATTTATTAAACCTTTTCATTGGGCAAACTGGAAACCACTTACATTCACGCTGTAAAACATTTATTTTCTGATAATGATTCTGAAGCTTCTCTTTTGTCTCTTCATTGTGGAGAATAACAGCAGGGTGCTCCAGAGGAAGAATTTTAATCCCCTTTCCCAGAAATAACTTTCCATAAACCTTGAGGAAATCAGGTCCTTCAGGCAATTTCAATTCATTCTTTTTCAATAAATACTTCGTGGCGTAATGGCCGAGAGTGATAACAATGTTAGAAGTAACTTCATTAAGCTCATTATCCAGGTAAACACTGCAGGCTTCTATTTCATCCTGTTTGGGCTTTCTATTATTCGGTAACATACACTTAATAAGATTTGTCATATAAATGTCTTTCTTCTTAACGTTAACCTTATCTAGTAACTCAAACAAGACCTTCCCGGATGGTCCAACAAACATTTTTCCCTTTTCATCTTCATTTTCTCCAGGTGCCTGGGCGACAATCATAAATTTTGAATCAGGATCGCCTTCGCCACAAATAACATTTTTCCTGGTTTCAGAAAGCCTGCACCTTTCACAGTTCGTTATTTTTTTATTCATTTCCCCTATTTTCATAAATTAAAACCTTCTTATAAGTGAAGAAATACATGATTATAAAAGAATAAATAGAGTTACACACAGGAATTAATTAAATAAAACTCTGTAACTAAACTGGAAAAACCAGTATCATTGTGGCTTATATAAATTAAGCCATAGCTTTCTTTCTCATTTCCTCGGGATATTTTTCTATTGCATATCGTAAAGAAACCCTGGGCATCCTCTCACGATTTTTCATTACATAATCAAAAACTTCATCAGGAAATTCATTAGCCGTTTCTTTGAGAAGCCAGCCATATCCTTTTTTCACAAGATCATCTTTATCTGTAATTAATGCATCACAGGTTTCAAAAACTTCTTTCAGGATATTTCTCCTGCGTGTAGAATAAATTAAAATAACAGCACTGGCACGTCTTGACCAACGGTTATCCGAACTTCTCCAGCTTATGGTGTTATTAATTAATTCAGGATATTTGTACAACAAATAACCAAAAGCATGTGTACAAAGGTCATCGCAGGAGCCCCAGTGATGGACATAGTGCATTAACCAACGTTCAAATCTCCAGAAATCTTCTTTGTCCAGTCTGTTTTTTAATCTGAATGCCCAGTCAAAAGCTATTGTTCTTTCTTCAGAATAATTTGTAGCCAGCAAATAATCACACAGGTTCAAAATCTTCGATTTTTCGGATTTCTTTATTTTTTTGAAATACTCCGCAGAAATCTTTCTAACAACAGGTAATCTATTGCCATGGGACATGCTTTTTACTTCTTTAAGATCTTCCTTTTTGAAAAACCTGATTGAGTTCTTTTTATACTGATAATCTGCCTTACTCTCAAGTTCACGCTGAATAATGCCTATTAGCTCTCGATGATCTTTATCAACCATAATAATCACCACTCCTATTTCTTAATTTCCAGTTGAAAAAAATAATTAAAACATACTCATCGAAAACATATCACATTATCCACCTTAAACAACAGAATACAACAAACATAATTTTCACAGCAAACGATATTTTTATGAATTTTCAACTGCGGCATGTCTTTTTATGAAACGGTCAAGTATTTTCTTTGTATTCTTAAAATCATCAGCAATTCGGGATAAAAACATTTTGCCTTTAGCTGTTATACGATAATTTTTCTTTGCTGGACCTGGTTCAGAAGTATCCCATTCAGCTACAACCAATCCTTCTGCTTCTAATTCAGTTAGTATTCTGTACAAACCTCCCATTTGCCCAATACTCGCGCTTCCAAGCTCAAATTCCTCAAGCCTTGAAGCAAGCTCATATCCATGAGATGGCTTTTCTGCCAACAACAAAAGAATAAAGGCTGCTCTCCATATTCTGGCAATACCTCTACCCTTTCCAGGTCCAAATCCTCTTCTAAAAAAAGGCAATCTGATCACTCCATTTTTTTTACCTTGCTACGCGTAGTTTCTAAGCTTCATAAGCGCTGACTCTGCAGCAGTAATTAATGGGTATTTTGTTGGTGCTGAGGTCAGTAATGGATGGGTCCCGATTTGCATTGTTACGAGGTCATTTGCTGTTATTCCTTTTTGTAAACCCAAACCAATCATATTAATTATTTCGCCAACACTCTTACCTCCAGTAATTTGAGCTCCAAGTAATATTCCACTTTCCTCAGAAAAGAGAAGTTTTACTTTCATTTTGCTTTTGTCAGGTAATGTGCCTGGATGTCTGTCAACGGTTTCAGCTTCACCGACAACACACTTAAAGCCTTCTTTTTCGGATTTTTTACAGGTCATACCAGCAGCGCCAAGTGTTAAACCTTCAATAGAAGTTGAAAACACTCCGAGATTACCATGATTTTCTCTTACAACAACCAGATGGTACAGATTGGTACCAGCAATTCTTGCATCAAATACTGCAGTCGAAGCTAACATTAAGTTACTCGGTCTTCTTGTAAAGAAATCTTTATGTTCTACACAGTCTCCAACAGCAAAAACATCATCAATGCTTGTTCTCATATACTCGTCTACCCAGATTCCGCTACTGTGTCCAATATGCAAATTAGTATTCTTGAATAATTCTACATTTGCTTTATAACCTGTAGCCAGGATTACCATATCCGTTTTTATTTCTTCCCCATCTTTGGTAATTATTTTTTCGACTTTATTGCTCCCTGAAATTTCCTTTACAAGTGAATTTGTCTTCACAGTTAAATCATGTGATTCCAGCGTTTCCTGTGCAAGATCACCAAAATCTTCATCGTATGCTGCAGGAAGCAAATGTCCCATGGCTTCAATTAATGTTACTTTTTTACCCATTTTTCTTAGTTCATCGCTTACTTCAACTCCAATGAATCCGCCACCAATAACTGTAACTTTTTCAACATTGTTGGCATATTCATAGACCTTTTCAAGATAGTTTTTATCTTTTTTGATTGTAAAAACACCATTTAATTCTGTTCCTTGTATTGGAGGAAAAGTTGGAGTAGAACCTGTTGCAATGATGAGTTTTTCGTAAAAAATTTCAGTGTCGTTTTTACTTACAAGTTTCTTTGAATCAAAATCAATCTGTTTAATTTCATCAAATATAAACTCAATACCCATTTTCTTTGGCCCATCGATTCCCATAACATTTTGATCCACTGAATCCAGCGTCCCGAAAATGTAAGGTATACCGCAGGGAATAACACCTGTTTCTTCTTTCCTAATTATCGTTACAGTTTTATCTGGATAGTTCTTTTTTGCAGTTGTTGCTGTTATTATTCCAGCAGGTCCACCACCGAGTATCACAACATCCTTATTCACTAACTAACCTCCTTATTGATTTTATATCTGAAATATCTTTGATTATCCTTTTCTATTATTTCAACATTATCATGATCATTCAACCTTCGTATAATTCTCTGAAATTCGTTTTCATCTTTCATTGAAAGTACAAATTGCTTTATTTCGCTTTCTTTCATGGGATGACGCTTGATTATCTGTATAATTCCCTGTAATACATCTTCTTCAAGAGAAGAGAAATCTCCTTTTTGAATTTTTTCTATACTTTCTGCTTTAAAAACATCTTTTGCGAAAGCAATTTGTTCTTTAACTGGAATCTCAACCCAGCTTTCTGCTGGAGGTCTAACAGGAACATTAATATACACTCTATCTGGATTTATCTTCTTTATTCTACGGTCCAATCTTCGAATATTTCTATAAGAATCATTGAAGTTTTTCATTAGCATTACTTCAAGCCAGACTTCGGCTCTGAAACTATGTGAAAATTCTACAAGGCCGTTATAAAAATCGTCATAATGTAAATCTTTATGTGGACGATTTATCCTTCTATAACTGTCCTCATCCCAGGCGTCAAGTGTGGGCATTACTATATCACTGCCTGCAATCTCTTCTCTTACTTCTTTTTCCATAAGTTGCGTACCATTTGTAATAATCACAAGGGGTTTATTTGTTGTTTTCTTAATTTCTTCAATCAACTTATCAAATGATTTGTAAAGAAGAGGTTCTCCTTCCCCGACAATGGTGACAACATCAAAAGCATCTTCTCCAACCTGTTCAACATATTTCTTGAGTTCATCAATCATTTCTTCATGGGGGAAAAAGTTAGTTCGTGTATTCGTCATCCTTGTTGTTCTACCTAGCTGACAGTATATACACGAATGATTACATGTTTTAAATGGAATTGGAGATAGTCCAAGTGATCTTCCCAGTCTCCTTGATGGAACAATCCCATAAACATATTTATTTATAGACATTTCTCTATTCATGATATTCAAGACCCTTCTTTTATTGAACCTTACAAAATATCATTTTATATTCCGTAATGACTGTCTCTTGGAGTTGAATAAGACTTTAACTCTCCTCTTTTCAGACGTTCAATATTTTCTCTTGCCGAATCTTTTTCTGCAACATAAACCTTTATTCCCGCCTGTTTTAGTGCTATATAAGCGTTTTTACCTAGATTCTTACAAATTAAATGACTCACTTTTTTGTTCAGCAATTTTTCAACAACAGCCGGTCCGGCTCCATGAGCGCCTAAATCATCATTATTTGCATAATCCACAGCTTCTTTATCAGTATCGTAAATAAGCATATGTTCAGATCTTGCGAATCTCTCATCGACTTTTGCGTCCAATCCCTTTTCTTTAACAGGTACAGCCACTAACATATATATCCCTCCATTTAATTTTTTTATGATCCGGAAATTATCTGTGTCTATGGAATTTCTCTCCTGGAGTATAATCAACGCTTCTCAAACTTCCATTGATATAAGCTTTAGCTAGTTCTTCAACTGTTCCACTGGCACCGGTTACAACCTCTATTTTTAGCTGTTCAAAGTAAGCTTTTGCTCTTCTTCCTACACCCTGGGTTATCACAACATCGGTACCCTTTGACTTTAGATAATTCGGTATTTCGCCTGGATCATGACTTGAAAATGGGTTTTCTTCAATACTTGTTGACTCAATTTCATCATTTTTTACTTGGACAAATGCATAATAAGGAGTATGTCCAAAATGTTCAGAAATCTTAGAATCAACACCTTTATTTTCAATAATCGGAATCGCAATTATCATATTTTTCTAACCTCCCAATTTATTCATTAGCTTTTCAAAGATTTCTTTTATTGATTCAGCTGCTTTTGAGTCCTCAAAATTAATAACAGGTTTTGCTTCTATAGCAGCTTTACGTACATAATTATCATATGGAATCTTACCAAGAATTTCGTATGAATTTCTCTTACAGAAATCATTAATCTCTTCTGTTTTCTCAAGATTGATATCGTACTTGTTTATCACAACAGAAAAATCTCTCCTAAAGTGTTCCACTGTCTGAATAATCCTTTCAAGATCATGAATTCCAGAAGAAGTTGGTTCGGTCACAATTATTACGTAATTGGTCCCCGTGATCGAGGAAGTTGTTGAACAACCGATACCCGGACTGCCATCAATGATTATAAAATTTTTGTTCTGTTCACGAGCAGTTTCATTTGCAAGTTTTCTCACTTCTGCTACCAGGCCACCAGATCGTTCTTCTCCAGGCTCAAGTAAAGCATGAGCAAAGGAATATTTTTCCGATTCAGAAAGATAATAATCCCCTGATTTACTATCCTCCATAGTTATTGCATCAACAGGACAAACCTGTACGCAGGCATTACAACCCTCACATGCAAAAGGATCAATAGAATAAGGTCTTCCCTCAATTAATGCATCAAATCTACAAACATCCTTACATCGACCGCATTCTATGCAATTATCGTGAATTTCAGCTTTTTTTCCTCCATAATATTCATGACGTTCCTTAACATCTGAATTGGTTAAAAGAAATAAATTTGGCGCGTCAACATCGCAATCAGCGGCCACGTGGTCGTCAAACATTTCTATCAGGGAAGCTGCAAGGGTTGTTTTTCCGGTTCCGCCTTTTCCACTCACTATGGTTATCTGTTTCATTGGGAGATCACAACCTTTATCTTTTCAAAGATGTTTCTTACTTCCTTAAACCAGTTTTCATCATCTTTTACAAATAATTCTCCTTTAGAGTATTTTTCCGCGATTTTTTTGTCATAGGGTATCTTTCCCAGCAATGGAATGTTTTCAATATCTACGTATTTTTCAACCTGATCATAATCATCCGAAGCTCTATTAACCACAACACCCATGGGCATTCCCATTTCACGCACCACATCAACTGCAAGCAATAGATCATGAAATCCAAGAGGTGTTGCTTCTGTGACAAGCAGAGCAAAATCTGCTCCCCTTAACGCTTCAACTACAGGACAACTAACACCTGGTGGTGAATCAATAATAACAGTTTTCTTATCATCGATATATTTTTTTAAATGCCTTATGATTGGTACTCCAGACATTTCACCAATATTGAGTAAACCCATCCCAAAGGTTAGATTATCTCCCACTTTTCCCAATTTTATTGTTCCTATACTTTTAGGGATTTCTGTAATGGCATTTTCTGGACAAACAATGTTACACGCTCCACAACCGTGACAAAGTCCATCAAAAACCAAAACCCCTGTTTCAAATACAGTTATTGCTCCAAATTGACATACTTCCGCACATTTTCCACATTTTGTGCATTTTTTGTTGTCAACCTTTGGTATCAACAATTCAGTTGATTCTTCACGGGTAAAATCAACATCGAAAAAAATATGAGAATTGGGTTCTTCCGTATCCATGTCCATAAGTTGTATGGGCATTTCCTTCGAAAGAACCCAGGCAATATTAGTTGAAACAGTTGTTTTACCGGTTCCACCTTTTCCGCTCAGTACTGCAATTTTCAAAATATCACCTCATTATTGAAGCGGAAAAAGTGTTACTCTTTTTCCTTGTTTTCGATTTCCTGAAGTCTCTTTTTGACCGCTGAAAGTTCTTCTTCGAGCTCTGATACATAATCTTTCAACATTTTTTCTTCTTCTCGAGGATCTGGTTCGGGTTCATAAGCAGGGTAATCAGCCGGGTATGCGGGATAATAACCTCTACCATATCCTCTTCCGAAACCGCGGCCACGACCGAAACCAAAGCCTCGTCCTCGACCATACCAGCCATGTCTCCAGGCCAATCCTGGTCCTCTTAGTCCAGAAGGTCTGGCATAACCTGAACATAAACCTAATCCTCTTCCTGTCATTGGTCCCTGTCCTAATGGTCCTGATCTGTCAAATCCTGGCATTGTTACACCTCCTAAAAATTTTATGCATCTATATGCAAATCGTATATATTATAACGCTATATATATTTTGATGTCAAGATTGCCTAATTTAAATAGATTTCCGTAGAATAAAAAGTTTCCATAAAGGAAATAAGAAGTTTTTAAGAAGAAGTAATTATAAAAATAGGAGTAACCAATGAATGTGATACTTTCAAAAATTACAACTACAGATTAATAATATTACCTGCTTTAATTTCTTTCACATTAGCTGAAAGGTTTTCTTTCATAATTTCTATAGCTTTATCACCTGTACAATGACCAACAAAATAATTTGATACCTCTAATTTCTCCAGTTTAGAACATATAGTGTTCAGTTCTTGTTCTTCTTTATGTAAAAGATGAAGACCTCCTATTACATTCTCTATATGTGAATAACGCGAAGTTTCAGTTAAAATATTGATTATTCCTCTATGTGAACAACCTGTTATTACAGTACCTTTACCATCCTTGACAAGCAATAATGTTAGTTCGTCTCTAAATTCATCTTCTTCTTTTTCTCCATTGACAATATGTTTATATTTCTTTTGAGGCCTTTCGTCTGTAACATACGAAACGGCTGGGATTACAAAAATTCCATCATTAATCTCCCTTGCTTCTTCAATCGTTTCAAATACCGAACTCAAATTAATATACAGTTTATTCAATTCATCCGGACTGGCATTTTTTTCACCACTTAATTTCCTGTTAAGGGTACCATTACCAATAAAAACCGTTCTTTTTCCAATTACCTTTAAAAACTCAGATAATCCTCCAAGATGATCATAGTGCCCGTGGCTTATAATAATAGATGCAACTGTTTCTAAATCCATACCAAGCTTTTTTGCATTTTTTACTGCGACATCACTGGCACCTGTATCAAAAAGGTATGACTTATCTTCCATATCAATAAAAAGTGATAATCCATGTTCCTTATGAAAACCTTTTAACGCTTTATCATTGCACAAAACTGTAATTCTCATATGACCTCCTCATCTTCTACAACCATTATAACTCTACAGTAAAAGTAGAAAGCCGTAAATAAAAAGAGGTCGCGACAGCGACCTCCTGATATACATTTCTACATTGTTATTCTTCTTTTTCTTTCCTGGGTTTTTGTTTTTTTACCTTTTTCTTGTCAGGTTTTCCCATCTTTCTTCTCCCTCCTTCCCCATGGAAGGATTGATGAAACGCCATATTCTTCAAATGATAATAGCACCATAATCAAAAAATAGGATGTATTGTTTAATGTCTTTATTTGACTTTTTGGAGATATACACAATGTTAAAACATTTTTTCTCAGTCAATCTGCGTGTTTCGTTTGTTTTCATTATTTTTCGAGATAATACGATAATTAACATTTGATGGTATTCTGCTAGTGTTAAAATATTAATAAATAAAGAAAGAGGTGATAAAGATGATAAATAATTCTGATATTTCAAAAGCAATGAAAATAAAGCTTGGACCAAAACTCCAACCTGAACCTGAATTTGATCCCAATATAAGAAGAGCACCAAAACGGATTTTGCCATTAAACGAAAAAGAAAAGAAGCTTGCTTTGCGTAACGCTTTAAGATATATACCTGAAGAGTTACATGAGAAACTCGCCCCTGAATTCCTACAGGAGCTTGAAGAACGGGGAAGGATATATGGTTATAGATTTAGACCAAAGGGAAGAATTAAGGGAAAATCAATAGATGAGTACAAGGGAAAATGCATTGAAGGAAAAGCCTTTCAAGTTATGATTGATAATAATCTTGATTTCGACGTTGCCCTTTACCCATACGAGCTTGTAACATATGGAGAAACTGGCCAGGTATGTCAGAACTGGATGCAATACAGACTGATTAAAAAATATCTCGAAGAGCTTACCGATGAGCAGACGCTTGTGGTTATGTCAGGACATCCAATGGGACTTTTCAAATCTTTTAGAAGCAGTCCTCGTGTTGTAATTACAAATGCTCTAATGGTTGGCCTTTTTGACGACCAGGATAGTTGGGCTAAAGCACAAGCACTTGGAGTTGCAAATTATGGACAGATGACTGCTGGTGGATGGATGTATATAGGACCTCAGGGAATTGTTCATGGAACCTACAGCACAATACTAAACGCAGGTAGAAAAAAACTGGATGTCCCCAAAGATGGTGATTTAAAAGGAAAGTTGTTTATATCATCAGGACTTGGAGGTATGAGCGGAGCTCAGGGAAAAGCTATCAGAATAGCAAATGGTGTTGGCATAATTGCAGAGGTTGATCGTTCAAGAATAAAAACAAGGATTGATCAAGGTTGGATAGATGAAGTTTATGAAGACCTCGATGAATTATTTGCCATAGCTCAGGAAAAGCAAAAAAACAGTGAAAGTATTGCCCTGGGGTTTTATGGAAATATAGTTGATCTGCTTCAATATGTCGTTGATAATAAAATAAAGGTGGATTTACTTTCAGATCAAACGTCATGTCACGCTGCTTATGATGGAGGTTACTGCCCTCAAGGATTGGCCTTTGAGGAAAGAACGGAAATGCTACAGAGCAACAAAAAGAAATTCATACAATATGTTGATGCTTCACTGAAAAAGCATTTTCAACTAATAAGGACACTGGTTGAAAGAGGAACTTATTTTTTTGATTACGGAAATAGCTTCATGAAAGCAGTCTTCGACGCTGGGGTCAAGGAAATCGCAAAAAATGGTGTTGATACCAGTGAGGGCTTTATATTTCCTTCATATGTTGAAGACATTATGGGTCCTATGTTATTTGATTATGGCTACGGTCCATTTAGATGGGTTTGTTTAAGCGGTAAAAGAGAAGATCTTTTGAAAACTGACGGGGCAGCTATGGACTGCATCGACCCAGAAAGAAGGGGTCAGGATAGAGATAATTATATCTGGATCAAGAACGCTGACAGGAACAACCTTGTTGTCGGAACACAGGCTAGAATACTCTATCAGGACGCAATAGGAAGAAGAAATATTGCCCTAAAATTCAACGACATGGTAAGAGAAGGAAAGGTAGGCCCAGTAATAATCGGACGCGACCATCATGATACAGGAGGAACTGATTCTCCTTTCAGAGAAACAGCAAACATTAAAGACGGGAGTAATGTTATGGCTGATATGGCAACACATTGTTTTGGTGGAAATATTGCACGGGGTATGAGTCTTGTTTCTCTACACAATGGCGGTGGTGTTGGCATAGGTAAAGCAATTAATGGTGGATTTGGTCTAGTTCTGGATGGAAGCGAAAGGGTTGATAATATCATCAAGAAAGCTATCCCATGGGATGTTATGAGCGGTGTCGCAAGACGTGCATGGGCTAGAAATGAAGCTTCAATAGATACTGCAGTTGAATACAATAAAGAAAACAAAGAAACAGATCATCTTACACTTCCCTATTCAGTTGATAACACGCTTATCGATAAGCTTTTTGAATAACATACCTTTAAACATAAAAAAGCGCTGTATTTGCTACAGCGCTTTTTCATCGAATATTCAAAGGATTTTTTGCTATGAACCTGCAACATCCATATTTTTAACAATAACTGAAGGAACATACGCGAGAACATTTTCTCCAAGTAAACCCTGAGATGAAAACTTAGAATCATTTGCAACCACTTCAACCTTTTCCAGCAATGAAAGAAAATTACCTGAAACGGTTATTTCCTCAACACCCCGAACAATTTTTCCATTCTCTACGAGAAAACCGCTGGCTCCCAGAGAGAATTCACCGGTTACCGGGTCTGCACCAGAATGTAAACCATCAAGCGACGTTATTATAATCCCATTATTTAATGTTTGCACCAATTCATCAAAATCCTTTTCTCCGGGCTTTAATAAAACGTTAAATGGCATAACTGATGGCTTATCAGTGTAATCTCTTAGCTTGATGGCATTTCCAGTTGATGATACTCCATCCTTTTTTGCGGTTCTCAGGTCATATAGATAGGTCTTTAACTTTCCTTCTTTAATTAATGACTTCTTTTTCGTTGGAACTCCCTGATCATCAAAGGTTCGACTGACAACACTTGAAGGTAGCAAAGGATCATCTATTAACGTGACAACATCGCTTGCGATCATCTGATTCAATTTATTTTCCAGAGGTGAAAAACCCCTTTGAATATACTCACCTGAGAACATCTGCATAAATGTCAGTAAAAATTCCCCTAATATGGTATTCCTAATTACTAAATCGTACTTCCCGCTTTTAACAGGTTTAGCTCCAAGAGAGTAACGAATATCCGAAGAGATCTTTTCAATCATTTCTTTGAACTGAAAATTCTCAGGATCTTTACTTATATCAGCTCCAATAGCTGTTTTTGTTGACTCTCCTTCTTTCCCTACTGCCATGGCATAGATATAACCACCATCATGCTTGAAAGAAACATCCAGTCCTTCTGTATTTACAATTCTTATTTCCTCAGTATTGTGCGAAATACCATTTACAGGAACAAATACGATTCTTTCTTCTGATTCCTCAATTCCTTTAACAAATTTAGTTAACTTCTTAAACTTCTCTTCGGATGAGAGAGATTCAAATGCACCCAAATATGGATTCTCAATCTCAGGATATTCTGTATCTCCTTTAAATATGGATTCTTCGTAATCTGAGACAGTAATCTCAAGATTGTCAGTAGCATCCTGAACAAGTCTTTTTGCACTCTTTGAATTCATTATTTCTGTATACGAATAACCTGCTTTTTTGTTCTTTATTACTTTAAAACTTATTCCAAATGTATCAGATTCACTGAATCTGTCTATCTTTCCCTGAAATGAGTTCATACTAAATTTTTTCTTTCTCTTTTTATAAAGTTCAGCTCCATCAAGTTTTTTAGACTTTATATTTTCAAAAACCTCTTTTTTAAAATCTTCAAAAGTCATTCATTTCGCCCCCCAACTGTAAGCTCTGATACTCTCAAAGTGGGTTGTCCAACATCAGCAGGAATCAAACCTGACGCTGAACCGCACATTCCCTGACCTCTTTCAAGATCATTTCCTACCATATCAATTTTCTTAATAATCTCGGAGCCTTTTCCTACTAAGGTGGCTCCTCTAACAGGTTTATGTATTCTTCCATTCTTAATGAGATATCCTTCTCTGATCGAGAAATTAAACTCTCCCGTAGCGGGTACAACAGAACCTCCACCCATTGATCTGGCATAAAGACCATATTCAGTATTTGAAATGATTTCTTCTGGATAGTAATTTCCCGATAGTATAAAAGTATTACTCATTCTTGAGGTAGGTGCGTATTTGTAACCTTGCCTTCGCGAGCTTCCTGTAGGTTCCATCTGAAGTCTTCTTCCATTTAACTTATCAACCAGGTAGCCCTTTAATATACCCTTATCAATAAGGAGATTTCTACGTGTTGGATTACCTTCATCATCTATATTGGCAGATCCCCAGGCGTTGGGAATTGTTCCATCATCTACAGCTGAAACACAATCCGCTGCTATTTTTTCGCCAATTTTACCCGCAAAAACCGAGGACCCTTTTGAAACTGAGGTGGCTTCTAGAGAATGACCGCATGCTTCATGGAAAATTACGCCCCCAAATTCATTTGCAATTATTACAGGCATCTTACCAGCAGGAGCATAGTCAGCTTCAACCATTCTGGATGCTATTCTTCCTGCCCTAACTCCTGCGTCATAAGGATTTACAATATCAAAAAACTCAAAGCCCATGCCTGCTCCAGGGCCATAAAAACCGGTTTCTTTAACTCCATCCTTTGTAGCAACAGCCATAATAATCAATCTGGTTCTTACTCTCCTATCAGAAGTAGAAAGCCCTTCTGAATTATAAATCCATACTTTTTGATCGTAGCTTAAAAACCGTACCATTACCTGGGTAATAGTTTCAGAATAGAAATTTGCACCATTATGAGCTTCTTCCATTAGCCTTGAAATCTCCCTGCTACCCACTTCCTCTGGAGATACTCTAAAATAATGTTTATTCTCTAATTCTTGATCGGTAAAATCCAGGCTCTTTTGTTCTCTGCCAGTAGCATTTGTGGCTTTTCCTACTTTTTTTGCAACCTTTAGCAATGTATCTTTTGAAATGTCATTTGTATAACCATAAACGCCAAGATTTTCTTTGAAAGCCCTGATACCGACACCAAAGTTTTTTCCTGAAAGCGCATTATCGATATCACCATTTACCATATTTACATTTGTGCTGTACTTATCTTCAATAAAAAGTTCTGCAAAATCAGCCCCTTCTTCCAGTACAGCAGAAATTACTTCTGAAGCTACTTTCTTATCAACCATAATAAGCTCTCCTTCCACATTTCTATATTATGTAATTTTATCACAGGATAATTAGCAGAACAAACTATTTGATCCGAAATTTTTTTACTTATTTTTCATTCACATAAAATTATGTCTGCACTTTATAGTCAATTCATGGTTTAAGTGGTGCAATAGATCGCTGTCTTTCAGAGATAAAATGAACCTTGTTATTAAAAAGGATAGCACTGTCTTCAACCAATATATGTACACGCTGATTATTCCATTCCGGGATATTTCCTATCACGCATAGCTCTATCGCCCAGCATGTATTATCGTAAGCTAAATAATCTCCTTCAATGGGAACCTTTTTTTGTTGATTGTATCTACCTATTATTGGTACAGATCCGTGTCCATAGTAACCCAAAGGATGGGTGTATACTCTTCCATTAATAACTTTCCTTTTCATTTTCACGAGAGCATTGTTCAATATCTCATCTCCTGTATAACCTTTAGATAAACTATCTGAAACAATATCCTGTAATTGATATGCCTGGTCAAGTAAAATATTAAAGCTTTTTGGAGTGTCATTTACGTCTTTTTTTGGTAGATAGAACAACTTTTGAATATCGGAAGATATCCCTAAATACCTCAGACCAAGATCACAATGAATAAGATCCCCTCTTTTTATGGAACCTTTATTGAACAAGACATTATTACCCTCTCTTTGGAAATCAACTTTGTTGTACCACACATTCATTCCATCTTCTTCAGCTTTTTTAGTCAACTTATGCTCCAGTTCTTCTGTGGATGCTTCTGAAATTAAACTTTTCATAAATACATTATTGATTATCTCTTCTGTTTTTTTCACAACCGCTTTGTATACTTCTAGATCAATATTTGTTTTAATATTAAGCCACATAATGGCAAGTTCTTCAGAACTCTCAAATTTGTTTGAATAACTTCCCAATGTCCTGCTTAATTTTTTAAAATTAGAATGGGTTAATCCATCAGCCAGTGTGACGTTTTCAGAATAATTAAGGAAGATATTTCCAGGATTGCATCTATCCACTATTTTCTTTAAACAGTCCCATTCATCAATACAATTTTCATCAAAGCTTGATTTGTATAAGTTGTTGCTTTTGGTAAAGAGGCGCGAAATCACATGTCTTTCCAATTTATTTTCATAAAAACAAAAAACTATCATTGTTAATCTTCCTAAATCAATGTTTTCCGGTAGTACAGTTGGCATAATTGGATCGAGATGGTTTTCATTTCCTGCAATTATCCACATATCAGATCCTGTTTTCTTCATCAATTCAGGAAGCAGTTTATCTAGTCTTTTTTTTAGTATCATTTCTCTGGAAGTATTAATAATTGAGTGTGATAAATTGTAGTTATAATTACTCACCTTTTCCCTTCTTTCTATGAAAAATGTAATTATATACCCGGGTTATAATGTACATGAAAATCGTGGAGGTGGATGATGTTTTTCAAAAAAAGAAATAACCAGAATAATATCACTTCAGAAAAAGCATACCATGAAATGCTTAAGGCATTAAATTTCGATTCATGTCCTGTATGCACGATATTAAAGAATTATATTACAAAATATTTCGATGATCTCTTATATGAAGCTGTAAATGATGTAGATAGAAGAAAAATAATCAAAAACTCCCTGGGGTTCTGCAAAAAACATGCCCATGTTATGTATTCCCTGGGCGATCCACTGGGACACGCTATTCTGTATTCTGATCTTATAAATTTACTTACTGAAAACACTTATAAAAATGCTACTTCTGGAAAACCACCTGCAAATTTTCAAAAATGTCCCGCCTGCATTTTCGAAGAAAAACAGGAAAAATATCTATTAGACGTATTTATAAACGCTGCAGAAATTCCAGAATTTTTCGATAAATATAGAAACTCTTTTGGGCTATGTTTCCCACACTTTAAAAAAGTCACGGAATGCTGTGAAAACAATAATTCGCTGGAAAAAATTAAAAATGTAGAAACTCGTATACTTAGCGAACTAAGAAATGAACTAAATGAATTTATCCGTAAAAACGACTATAGATTTAGTAATGAGGTTTTTAATACCGAAAAAAATTCATGGATCAGAGCCATCAGAAAATTGGTTGGAGAATTTAGTTGATTATTATTTGACTATAGTTATTAAATATATATTTCACAATAAATAATCATGTTATTATTAATTCAAACATATGTTTAGTTTTATAGTATGATGCAGGAGAGATAATATGAGGAAGAAGCCTTTCACCAAGGTGTTGTTGACCAGATACCTTTTGGTATCAGTAGCGGTTATTACCTTTGCAATTGTAATCTCCACATTTTTCTTCAATTACCATTATGAAAAAAATATTTATGAACCAGCTTACAAATCAGCTGTGAGTTCTGTTCATACATATCTAGACCAATGGGGCAACACCATGCTTGCTTACGATAGCACTTATCATGCTGTTGTTAAAGAAATTCTTTTATTACTTGCTGAAAAAATTAAAGTAAACCCTGATATCAGTGACGAAAAAATGAGTGAAATGTTAAATGACTATATCTCAAAAAATATGCTTGAAGATGTAGAACGTGTTAATTGGTACATTATCAGTAAAGAAGGGGTAATCACCAGGACCAATTATCCCGATGATCTTGGATTGAATATTGCTAAAGTGGTTCCAACCTACTGGAACAGGATCGACTCTATTGCTAAAAATGATTATCTTATAGAATCAATGGCTATAGAATTAAAAACCAACCGGCCACGTATTTTCGGATATTATAGGCTTCCCGATGGCAGTTTTCTTGAAATTGGATTAGCCATTTATCCAGAAGTAATTTCAAATATGCTGGAAAAATTGAGTACATTGACAGAATCTCTTGCATATCTAGAATCATTGCAAATGTACAGTATTGCCTTTTCACCTTTTTCAGATGAATATGAAAACCTCAAAGACCAGGAGAAGGAGTTACTTAGCGAAGCAAGAGACAAAGGCACATTCATTATAGAACATGTTAATGAAAACACTTCCGCTATTTATGACAACTGGATTCCTACCGAATGGGGAGAAGCAAATGTCAACTTTCTGACACGTTTGAAACTTACAATGGATTTTTCTCGATTAACTTCCCTAAAAAATAACACATATATGCTTCTTTACGGCCTTATTATATTCTTATCATTGCTTATTCTACTAACCAGTTACTCTACAACGAATAAGTTCTTTAAACCTTTTAAGAAACTTCTTAATATGATGCGTTCTTTCAGGGATAACCCTAGAAAACAACCAAGAAGAGTCATTATTTCAAATATTTCTGAAGTTAAAGAAATGGAAAGTGTGTTTTTGAATCTTTCCAAAAGAGTAACTGAATACATCTCTAGCCAGGAAAGTGATAAGAAAAACCTAAGTGAACTATTAAAGGAGAAAGAATTGCTAGCTAACAAACTAAAAAATATTGCTTCAACAGATGATCTAACAAATATCAGGAATCGTAGAGCATTGCTTGAAATAATTAATATACTCATTGAAGAAGCTGAAAACTCTTCGAAGAGCTTTGTAATATGCTATTTTGATGTGGATGGATTGAAAAGAATTAACGATACTCTTGGACATAAGTTGGGTGATTCTCTTCTTAAATATGTTGCAGACAATGTAAAAAAGAATTTGAGAGAAAGCGATATTTTAGGGCGAATGGGTGGAGACGAATTTCTCGTAATATTCCCTGATAGCAACCTGGAACAAGCTCAAAGAATAGTCACCCGCATCAAAGAAAATCTCAATACCGATAAACCCAAAGAGCTTAAAAATATTGGAGTAAAAATAAGTTGCGGCTTTGCTACGTTCAAACCTTCACAAAATATCACTGCAGATGATCTCCTGGTAGAAGCAGATAAAGCGATGTACAGAAACAAAAATAAAGACGCGGAATAAATCCGCGTCTATTTTATTCTTTAAGCTAAATCATTTACTTGCTGGATAATGTAGACAGGTTATCAATTGAAACTGGTTCAACAAATTCAGGTGATGGTGTCCAGCCTGGTGTGTAGGAATACACTTTGAAGTTATCGTAATCTACCCATATGCACGGTTCATTACTAAAAGTCATTATTCTAATCCCATTAAGAAATGTAGTTGTAGACATATCAAATGTTCCTTTAGATACTGAATCAACATAAAGTTTAAATTCATGTGTAATGAAATTAAAGATAATTTCAACTGTGTACCATTTGTAATTACTCACTTCCATAATTTCAAGAAAATCACTTGATGTATAATCCCAAGTATAAAGAACCAACTTGTTATTTATGTATCCTATTCCTATATATGGATCGTAGGACCAAGATCGAACCCCTGTCCAACCATCACTATCCCACATGTAAAAGTCGAATTTTATTAATCCCTTAGTTAAACCATGCCAACCACCAGATGTTTCTATTTGAGCTGCATCAGAACTACTTGCATCATAAAAGTCTAGTACCTTTCCATGGGGGGCACCAGAATCGTATATTTGAGCGTACGCGCCACCTGTATGATTGTAATCAGCCCATGGTAAATTTGGTGCACCTATAGGTCTCGATTCAAAATCATCG
>CAYTVB010000001.1:0-67117 GCA_964441735.1 uncultured Thermotogaceae bacterium | reverse complement strand
CAGGATTTGGTGCCCCTGGAACATCTGGCGCTACATTTGTTAGCATATTACATGATGAAAAAACCATTACCAGTATTAAAACAATAAATGCCAATTTTTTTATATTATCACCTACCCTTCTTAAAATAAAGTTTTTACTATTAAAGGATAGGTCATCATACTCTAAATTGAAATTAAGCTTTGGTGTTAGTTCGAGCACTGCATAGTTACACTGAATTTAATTGTTCAATCACGAATAGATTCAGCAATTCTTTCTTTAATAAATAGCAATGTTATATTATTAAAGGTTAACTAATTCATTGTAGTGATGTGTTAATTCTTCAGTGACGGGGGCAGGCTTATCAAATAATGTATGATCAATTTTCTTTATAGGCATAACTTTTGACACTGTGCTTACAAGAAATATTTCATCTGCATTGAAAACTTCATCTAAATATACTCTTTTTCCTTCAAGGAATAACCCAGTTTTGTTGCCAGTTTAGTGACTTTTTCTCTTGTAATTCCAGGAAGTATATTGTCGATTTCAGGTGTAAATATTTTTTTATTCTTCACAATAAAATAGTTTGAACTGCCACCTTCTGTAATATACTTACCTTTTGAATCTTCTCTATACATAAGGGCTTAATAACCACCTTTGTTGTAGGCATAATTTTTTGCGAGTACATTGGGTAATAAATTAATCGTTTTGTGCTCACAAAGTTTGTGTCTTAAATCTGTATATGTAAATACACTGGCACCCGTTTTCCAGTTTTTGGTATCTATGCTTCTCAACGGAGACGTCAGAATAAAAAAGGTTGGTTCATAACTTTTTTGGTATTTATGCTCCCTGAACAGATCTGTCCCTCTTGCCAATTCAATATACAACTCCCCGTCATAAATTTTGTTAGTTTCAATAAGCTCACTTACTACCTTTTTTATATATTCAACTCTGTAGGGGAAGGAAATATGGAAGTATTCAGCGCTTTTCTTCATTCTCCTGATATGATCATCAAAAAACAAAAAGAGTCCATTGATTATCCTTAGAACCTCAAAAAGGCCATCTGCAAAGGTCAATCCTCTATCTTCAAGATGAATTATTTTTTCTTTTCTGTCAACAAATTCTCCATTAAGAAAATCCTTCATTTACCAATCACCATTCAATTATTATCCGATTCTTCAAATATATATGTAATTAGTAACTTCAAAAAATTCATTATTTTATACTTCTGCTATAAAGAGCATATTCTTTATAGGGATTTCCTCCAGCTTTAACTGCATCCTGAAAGCTTCTAATATTATCAAAATTAATAGGTCCGCCCTCAAGATCTTTGTAACCATTATTAACGGCATTTTTTATTATATGGAGATGCATTGCATGTGAAACTCCCTTCTTTTGAAACTCTTTTACTACTGCTACATTAAATATCCGGAAGCTTCTTATTTTATTCTTGCATACTGAAAACCGTAAACGTTTTATTATAGGTTTTCTTGTTTTGTATCCTTCAAAAATCTCATTATAATTGGGAATTGCTGCTGAAAACCCTATTGGCTGATCCTCATGATAAGCAACTGCAAACATTTCTTTGTCAAAGTATCGCGTCATTTCAATAAAGTGCTGTCTCATGTTTTCTTTAGTGAGTAACCTCATGCCTTCCCTTCTATCTGGCAATGAGTTCTCAAGAATATAAAGGATAACTTCAGTAAGTTTTTCAGTATCATTTAAATTTGGAGTTTCAACGTAAAATTTAAAGCGATTTTTAGAATATTCTACTAGTTCTGTTATTTTCTTGGAAACTTCTTTTTCGATATCATAATGAAAACAGGCAAAACTATCTGTTTTTTCAAGATTATTGAGTTTCAATAATTCCTTGTAGTAAGGTGGGTTGTAAAGTGCATTTATATAAGGAAAATCATTAAAGTTACTTACAAGTAATCCTTTATAGTCCTCCCCATTAGTGTGTGATTCTGGTCCAGAATAGCTATCAATTTGTCTCATCATAAACCAGCTATCAGCCATTGCAAAGAGCATATTGACAGCTAATTCATCGTTATAACTTTCGAATAATGTGAAGTAACCTCTGGGCTTAGCATTATCGGAATTTTTATTAATATAAACAGCAAGTCTTGCTACTGGTTGAGTCCCATCAAGAACTATAAAGAATTCTCGATCTTCGTTCATGACTGATGAACCTTTTTTAATGATCTCTCTTTCATCAAACAAATAGGGAGGAATCCATGCAGGATAATCTTCATAGATTTCATAAGGAAGTTTGATAAACTTACTCATCTTGCTTTTGTTGTTTACCCTTGTAACAATCATGAATGTTCACCACTTTTCATACACTAATATTATATCGTCATTAACCGATAAGTATGTCCTTCTATTTCGTCTCTTTTTTTAAAGCTTTCGTTTCATTATTCAATAGTACTCAAAAAACCGATAATTATGTTATTTATAATACCTGCAATAGATTTTCAGTTTATAAATTTTCGGAAGTGCATTATATATATATAAAATTGATGTTGCTTCCTTAACAATTTTATAATTATTATTATTCTTATTCTATTTTATGACCATTTATATTCAAACGTATGATCTTAAGTTATATGCATAATTTTTGTTTTTTTTAAAACTTATTACTGTAATTTTTGTGAATATGTAATGAAATCTACTTTTAAAGATAAACATGGAAATGAATCATAAGGAATAAACTCTCTCTAGCAGAAGGGGGGATAAAAATGAAAGGAAGAAACATGTTTTTCCTGATAGCTGGCGTATTATTTCTTTTACTAATACTTTCAGGTTGTCCCGGAACAATAGAATTTATCAAACTTGAACTGGCAAAGCAAGAGTTTATAACAAAAATAATCGAAGAAGATGAACCCGAGGAACCAGCTGTAGCTCTGTATCTTGGTCCGGTAAAAGCTGGAGATATGGTATATGATTATGTTCCTAGTCCAGACCAACAATACAAAGCAGAAGATGTTGCACCCACTATTAGCAAACCAGGATTTTTATTCTATTTGGATTTAGCACCCGGCGCATTTTACAATCATCCTGGAAAAATTGTAGTAATGGATGAAAACGGAGAAGCACTTTATGAAAAGGAAACACAGGGCTGGCCTGTACTTAATAACGAGGTTCCTGAAGTTATCAAATCTCCTACCGATAAAAAATATTATCAGGCTGTGTTCTGGAACAATTACAAAGTTAAAAAACCCTTAATTCCAGTGATTGACATAAGCATTGTTGCCAGACTATTCAAAATATATGGAGCAGTCGTTGTTAATGGTTTAACACCTTCACAAAACCTGTACTACGAGGCTTCTCAGATTCACGACATGGTTTATGACGCAATGGTCGATTTAATTAGCGAAAATCGAGTGGTTAAGGTTGATTATCCCGATAACTATTCATCAGATATTGTAGATGCCGTAGAATATTTGATACTTGAAATGAAAGTAAATCGGCTTACAATCTATATAATCGCTCATGGAGGTACTGACAGTATGAACATAGGCGGATATAGTATGTCTCCCTCGACACTAATAGCCCTTATGAATGAGTACCCCAACGTTCAGTTCAATATTATTATTGAATCCTGTCATGCTGGAAGCTGGATTCAATATCCATTATCTCTTACAAGCTGTGATAACTTGATTCTTGGTATTACAACTACAACAGCTGCTTTGAGTGCTTATGCAGATGTTGATTATGGTGAAGGTATGACAGATTATGATACTTCTGATGTTTATGTGGAATGGACAAGCGATTTTCTGAAAAATATTGAATATTTTACATCAGCTGCTCACTGGGGTGAAGTTACAGACTATGCTTCAATGTATAGTATAGACAACTTACCTGCACTTTTCGATAAATGTTTTATGAAAATAAAGGGTAATAATGCCCCAACATCTTCTTACACTTTTACAGAACGATTGGGCATACAAACACCCTTAATTTACAGAAAGTATATGGTTGTATACTAAAACTTATGGTAAAGTGATTTTTTTAAAAGTTTCCTTTAACTCTTTAGAAAAAATATTCTTATTATCCAGTCTAATAAATAGATCGAAAAATTCTGGGCTACCTTTTTTCAGACAGGTAGCCAGTTTTTCTTTTCCATATGCTTCTTCTATTTTTTTGGACATGTATTGCCCCAATGTATAAAAAGAGCCATTTGATCTTAGGCCTGTGTTCAGTAATTCTTCAACATTCTCCAATTCATTTTTTTGTGTTGAAAACTCTTCAATTTGCTGAAACAAATTTATTGCTTCAACAATCGTTTCTTTTTTATTGTTAATCCTTGAACCATGTTGAACATATGTAGCAGTTCCTTCAAGGAAAACATAGGTCATGGCTTTGTAGATACCATCCAGTTTACTGTCTTCAAGTGACTCATCCAACATATTGAAATCTTTCCCCACATTGCCTGGATACAGCATAGCCTGAATTCTATGGTAGGTTTCGTGAACGATGGTATTTACTAAAAACTCATAATTATCCTTAACATGTTCGATGTTTATTCCACCAAATTTCGAGGTAGCCCAGCCTCTTATTGCCCATTCTATACCGAGTGCGAAACGTTCTTTAAATTCAAAATTTTCAGGTACAAAAGGTTCGATCCTCGACGATACGAAACGTTCAATACCCTTCTTGTTAACTTCCAGATTTCTTAAAAGTTCTCTATAACGCTCAAGATTCATAAAAATATCTGCGAAATTGAAACAGTTCCAGGGATTCAGCCATTTCCAAATAACACTTATTGGGTCTTTCTTCGCTCCTAAATAAATAAAATATGCCAAAAAGTCTGTTGTCATTTCTGGTCCGGGTACATAACCCAAAGAATTTCTGTGTTTTATAATTTCGGCAAAGATCTCTGAATTAGCGATTTTTTTAGCATCTTCTTTTGTTGGATATTCACAAGAAAAATAATCCACTACTTGTCTTATGGCCGTTAGATCAAGTGTTATCTTTATTTTATCGGTTGAGGAAGCAGTAGCCGGTTCATACGTTTTCTCAGCAAAATTCAAAGGATATCCAGTTTCTTCAACTTCTTTACGCTGGCTCTCTCTGGTATTTACCAGATATTTTATTAAATCCACAAATGATTCCAAAGCACCAGGTAAGGGAATATCATTTACATTTTTAATTGGTTCAGAAATAACTCCATAAAAACCCCCTGCTTTGTCAATTTTGTTTCTCTGGAATTCATACAATTTTTTTATGTCCTCGGGTGAATCAAGTCGATTAATCGTTTCTGCAAGCCATTCAATATCATGTTTACTATTAATACTTATAACTTCGTTTAAGATATCAACATGTTCTTGATCGATATTTATTGCAATATAATCAACGATATTTTCGGTATCTGTACGAAACAACACGATTTCACCTCAAATCCAATATTGTATTAAAATATATTTCATCGTTGTTGTTCAATAAAATTCATAAGCTCGTTTTTGTAAGGCATCGAGTTTGCAGCACCAATACGGGTTGCAACCATAGCTGCTGAAGCATTTGCCTTTCTCAGAACCTTTTCAAAGGAATCTATACTCATATTTTTTTGATCACTATATTCAAGTAAGCCTGAAATCAAAGCCGCCATAAAGGAATCCCCGCAGCCTGTGGTTTCTGATACATCAACATCATAACCTTCTTCATATAATTCCATATTTCCAAAGAATAATCTCGCTCCCTTTGATCCCATTGTCAAAATAACAATTGTCTCATCGTTTATTTCAAGTTCACTTTTCGCACGGGGAAAGTTTTTAGTTCCCGTAAGATATTGAAGATCATCGTCACTTAACTTCAAAACATCAACGTTATTTATTAAATTCTTTACACACTCAAAAAATGAATCTTTATCCTTGATCAAGGAAGGCCTTACGTTGGGATCAAAGGTCACAAATACCTTCTTTTCTTTCATTTTCTTTGATAAATACTCCATTGCTTCAGCAGTTTTATTTTCAAGTATTGTCGTTGAACCAAAATGGAACAAATCAAATTCTTCAGTGGGGATTTCTGAACAATCTTCGATATTGACCTCAGCTATTTCCCTTTTATCTTTATGAAAATCAAAGGAAGGTTTTCCTTCTGAATCGACAGAAGCAAAAGCGAGGGTGGTATTTAAATCAGTAACCTGAATTAGCCACGAATCGTCAATATTCTCTTTTTTTAAAACATTCCGAAGATATTTGCCAAATTCATCGTCACCGATTTTTGCCAGAAACGAGACATCATTTCCCAGTCTTGAAAGTCCAACTGCAACGTTAAATATCGACCCTCCTGCCCTTTTTTCAAATACATTCGATTCCGCCACTGATTTTCCTTTACTCTTTGAAATAAAATCGATCAGAATATCTCCAAAACACAGCACCCTTTTCACCAAATCACCTCGTATACACTATGGACTGATAGTGATTTCATGTTATAGAAAATCTTCGATTATCTAATACCTAAATTTATCCAGAATACTATCAAATCTCTCGGTCAGATCATTGTACAATTCATTAAACTCGGGATAAATTTCTTCATAAATCCTTGCTACTTCAACATCAGGTTCGACAACCCTGTCTATCTTAACCCAGGAAAGTACATCATCTAAATTCATTCCATCTCCCATAGCTGAAAGCATGGAAGCACCATAGGCACCACCTTCATCTATTTCGGGAACCTCGATGGCATGATCAAATATGGAGGCCACTATCTTGCACCACTCTGGATTTTTTGCTCCCCCACCAACAATTCTCACCCGTTTAATTTCCGTCTTGTTTTTTATTAATTCAAAGGAGTCTTTTAATCCAAACGTAATCCCTTCAATTACTGCTCTCATAACATCTTTCCGATCATTTACCGATGAAAGTCCAAAAAGTACACCCCTTGCATTAGGATTTCTATGGGGTGTTCTTTCTCCATTCAGGTAAGGTAGAAAAATTAGACCTCTGGCACCTGCAGGGCTTTTCGAAATCATCTCTTCTATATCTTTCCATGTTTTTTCCTCAAAAAATTCATCCTTAAACCAGTTTGCTGAATGTGCTGCTGAAAGCATAACACCCATGTAATAAGATTTTTCTGCAAGTACATGGTTGAAATAATGGATTTTCCCACTTATATCAGGTTGGCTGGAATCAGTTACGGTAAGCACAGTTCCAGATGTACCAATACTTATCATGGTATCACCTGTCCTTGCCACACCTATTCCCAGTGCAGCTGAAGCATTATCTGCTCCACCAGAAATAACCGGAACTTTTTTCCAACCAAGCTCATTTAAAATGGCTTTTCTTATATAACCCCTAATAGAATTACTGGGTAGAATCTCAGGGAAAAGGGTTTCCGAAAGGCCAAGTTTTTCAATAAGCTCATCATCCCATTTGCGCGTTCTAACATTATAAACTGCTGTTCCAGAAGCATCCGACCATTCAATCCCTTTAACTCCTGTTAATCTATAAATTACATAATCCTTTGGAAGCAAAAAACTATCCATTTTACTAAAATTATGAGGCTCATTTTTCTTGAGCCAAAGAATCTTGGGAAGTGTAAATCCTTCAAGTATTGGGTTCCCTATTCTTTTAATAACCTTTTCTTCACCACCCAGAGCCTCTGTGGCTTCTTTGCATTCTACGGTTGTTCTTTGATCACACCAGAGAATGGCTGGTCTTATTACATTATTCTTCTTATCAAGGGGAACCAAACTATGCATCTGTCCTGAAAAGCTTAACGCTGAAATATTGTGTTTTTTTGAAATCATCTTGAGCAATTGAAATGTTCCTTCAAACCAGTCCTCCGGATTTTGCTCAGCCCAGGCTGGTTTTGGAGTGTTTAATTTCAAATCATAATTGTACATATCAAGAACATTACCCGCTTCATTCACTACAAGCGCTTTAATTCCTGTCGTACCGATATCTATTCCCAAATATTTTTTCATATAAACCTCCCATAACTTTGAATAATCGATACATCATTTACTAGAAGATAATCTTGTGCAAATTAAGTACTTTGTTGAAAGCTCCCTTAACCTCTTTCGCCATATCCTGTGAAAACTTTACTCCGCTTTCGAGACTCTCTTTTTCTGCTTTTCCCATAAGAAGTGAGGAAATAAGTACAACATCAAAAACATCTCCAGCTCCGACTCTATAAGGATAATCCTTCCCATCGCCTTTAACTTCAATATTATCCCATGAAGCCCCATTGGCTCCTTTCTTGACAACATCAAAGTCTTCAATATCTCCCATATTATGGTTACCAATAATCACTACATCAGTATTTTTGTTTATATTTATATCTGCTCTTTTGATATTAAATAAAGGTCCCATATCAATAAACAATTTGCCTGTAAAATTACTACAGATCTCTTTGAGTGAATGCAAAGCTATCTCTGTATTTATAATAACAATATCTGCTCTATCAAGTGAATCTTTTGCTATTCTTAAAGGTAATTTATTGACTCCGCGATCCACTGCAATAGGAATGTCTTCTTTTGAAATATGGTAACCCGTTCTTTCCTCCAAAACGTTTATTCCATGAATATTGAATCCAAACTCTCTTAATCGCGAAAGGATTTCCTTTCCTTTCCAATCATTTCCAATATTTGCTATGAATTCAACATCAAACCCAAGTCTGAATAATCCAAAAGCAATGTTTAAACCCGAACCTCCCGGAGATTCAATTATCTTTACATCATGAGGTTTATTTCCATAGATAAATACATCCAGAAATGTTCCACCAAATACAAGGATCTTTTCATCCACAACCATCACTCCAGTTATCAAGCTTAATCATATGATACAACTATTATATACACCATTCATTTCATTTTTGAGGGGTGATCGTATGGATAACCAAACAATACTTATATCACGAAAGAGAGCTGCTGATTACTTAAATAAAGCGTGTATTGCAGTTAAAGAAAAAGAAATAAATAATATGGAAATTACAGATTTCGGCCTTGGTTGTCATGAAAAAGTCGGATTACAACTCCTTGTGTATATAAATACAAAAAGAGTTTGCGCCAAAGAACTTATCCTGTTTCCATTTCAGACCTGCCCCGAGCACAAACATCCACCGGTTAAAAAAGATCTGGGTAAAGAAGAAACCTTTCGCTGTCGGTGGGGAACTGTATACCTTTACGTTCCAGGCGAACCTGTCAAAAAACCAAAAGCAATTGTCTACGAAGAATTTAGTAATTATTTCACCGTGCTTCATGAAATAACTCTTAGACCGGGCGATCAATATACGATAAAACCTGAAACTTTACACTGGTTTCAAGCTGGAAAAGAAGGCGCTGTAGTTTCCGAATTCTCCACAACAAGCAGGGATGAATATGATATTTTTACTGACCCCCGGATAAAGAGAACATAAAATAACTCATGTATTCTAATCAAAGCATTGACCTGTAACAGGAATTATTGTAAAATATATGCAAATGATTTGCGCAAATAAATTGCGAGGTGTTATTAATGAAAGGATTCACTCCATTGAGAAAGAAAATCTACAACATGATAGAAGAATCAGATTCACCAGTAAATGCCAATGTGATTTACAAAAACATGGACAGCAAACCTGATCTTTCTTCAATTTACAGAGCTTTAAACTATCTTGAAAAAAACGATATGATCAAATCCTTAACCTTTGATTCAAAAGTAAACTATTATTACATCCCAAAAAAACATCCCTATCATTTTCTTTATTGCAAAATATGTGGAAAAACGGAGAGTTTTGATGTTTGTTTCGCAAAGGAAATCCAAGAAAGTATTGAAGATACTCACGACTTCCATATTACCGATCACGTTTTCTACTTTATTGGTATTTGTGAAGAATGTATGAAAAGAGGTGAAAGGTAATGCGATTAAAGATCTCACTGATAATTTTCTTGTTGTTAATTTATTCGGTTTTCTCAATAAATATAGTTACAACAATAAACCCATATTATTTATTAATAAAAGACCTTGCTGATGACAAAGCGACTATAAATGTGATCATCGAACCTGGTGAAAACCCTCACACCTATTCCCCAAGCATAGGTGATGTCAAAAAATTAAGATCCGCTGATCTAATAATTGCTAATGGCCTTTCCCTGGAACTATACCTGCAGGATACACTAAGGGATATTGACAATAATAACTCCAGTGTTCTTTACATTTCTGATTTCGTTGAAGATTTGATTCATGATGAACACGAAGAAAAAGGTGAACATATAAATCCCCATCTATGGCTTAGTCTTGATTACATGATTGAAAAGATCATTCCGGGATTAACAGATAAACTTATTGAAATGGATCCAAATAACGAAGCTTTTTATAAAAATCGTTCAGAGAAATTACTCAATGAATTGGCAACGATTAGAAATGAAGCTTCTGACATGTTAAAGGGTTATTCAGGAACAAATGTACTGCTTTCCCATCCGAGTTTTGAATACTTTTTTAATGATTTTGATATAAATGAATATGCGATATTTGAAGGTCATGGCGATGAACCAACTATAAAAGAATTGAAATCTTACATTGAAAAAGCTAACAATGGTGAATTTATAGCCATTTTCGGTGAAAAGCAACAGAATATTGAACCCGTTCAGGTAATTGTTAATTCCACCGATCTAAATATGAGTATTCTTGACCCACTGGGCGTTGAAAGTCAAAGCATTGTTGAGTTATTCAAATACAACCTCAAACAAATAAGGGAGGCTCTTAATGAATAACGATAAATTACTGGAGGTAAAGAACATTTCTTACAGTGTTGGAAATAATATAATTCTTAAGAATGTTTCCTTTGATATATATAGAGGAATCCTCATAGGAATAATCGGACCAAATGGCGCAGGAAAAACAACCCTGGTTAAGGCAATTGTAGGAGATCTTGAGGACTATACGGGAACAGTTAAACTAAATGGAAAAGTAGGTTACCTCCCTCAACGAAACGATTTTGAACGTTCTTTTCCTATCACTGTAAGGGAAATAGTAGCTATGGGCTTGTACGAAAAGAGGGGTCCCTTACGCTACTTCAAAAAAGAAGACTGGAAAGAAATTGAAGAACTTCTTTCAAATGTTGGAATAAGACATCTCAAAAACAGAAGAATTGGCACACTTTCCGGTGGCGAATACCAAAGAGCAATGCTGGCAAGAGCTCTCGCAAAACATCCTGACCTTTTGATTCTCGACGAACCAGAAGCCGGAATCGACGAAATGGGAAAGGCTTCATTTTACAATCTACTTGACAACCTGAAAAAATCCAAAAACATTTCTATCCTTATGGTAAGCCATGATATAGGAATGGTTTTTGATGCCTGCGATAGTATTCTCTGCCTGAACAAAACGTTGCATTGTCATAAAGCATCTGAAAATGTATCTCCAGAAGATCTAACCGGAATTTTCTCCCCTGACTTCGATCTTATTCTCAGAGGAAAAGAACATGCAAAAAAGGAGCATAAACTATGAGTTTTTTTACAGATATTTTCGCTTTGGATTTCCTATTTCAGGCATTTATAGCAACCTTACTCGTTAGTTTCTTGACGGGTCTCTTTTCAACTGTCGTAGTGTTAAGAAAAATCGAGTTCATTGGTGATGGCGTTGCTCATGCAGCCTTTGGTGGTCTGGCTTTAGGATTTTTGATTGGCGTTAATACCAGATTGATAGCCATATTAACCGCTGTAGTTTTTGCAGTTACTATTAATCTTTTCAGTAAAAAGGGGTATATAAGTGAAAACAGTATGATTGGTATTTTGTTGCCTTTTTCCATGGCTCTTGGTATTATCTTTCTATCCTTTGTTGAAGGTTATACACCGGATGTAATGAGTTATCTTTTCGGAAATATTTTGCTTGTTTCAACATTAGATATATGGATACTTGCAGTAATCGCTGCAATTTCAGGGATTGCTTTCCTGCTATTTCACAGAGAAGTTCTATATTATTCTTTTGATGAAACCCTGGCAAGACACTCAGGAATTAATGTTTCCCTGGTCAATTTCTTTATTCTTATTGGTGTATCAGTGAGTATAGTGGCTTCGGTAAAAATCGCCGGTATAATACTTGTAACAGCCTTTCTGGTAACACCTGCGGTTATTTCAAAAAGATTGGCAAGAACATTTAAAGGAATAATATTTACTGCCATTATCTTCAGCCTTTTATCGTCAATTCTGGGACTATGGGGCGCATATGAATTTGAAATATCACCGGGCCCATCAATAGTTGTGGTTCTTTTCTTTGCATTTATTTCTGTTTACCTGCTCACTTTAAAAAGAAAAGACATTTAGTGAACATGAGGTACTCTTTCAGATATTTCTCCTTCATCTACAATATTTTCAACCAGCCATTCCATGGTCAAAAGATATTGATCATCAGGAATTGTCTCCTCTTCAATTCCAATTTTTCCCGATTGATTATTCAAAGGACCTTCGAATACATGAAATCTTTTAAGCATCATATCAATACGATATTTTTCGATGAGTCTTCTTGTATCTGATGAAACAACAGCATTTAACGGTGCTAATTCTACTATTCCTGACTCTATTCCTGACCATAAAGCTTCACTCTTCCAGGTTCCATGCATAACACTTTCAACAATATCAAGATACAACACTCCCCAGTACCAGACAGGAGCGGTAAGGTGAGTATCTAAAGCATATCTTGACATATCATGGTTATAGCCTATCGACCATACTCCATACTTATCAGCAGTAATATTAACTGTTTCTGAATCCATACCATGAGCAACAACATCTACTCCCTGTTCAATAAGATTTTCAGTTGCTGCAAGTTCCTTCTCTTTATCAGTCCAGTCACCAATCCATTCTAAAAGAACTTTCGCATTGCTATTGGCTTTCATGACTCCTATTGCAAAAGCATTTACGCCTCTTATCACTTCTGGAATCTTAACGGGGGCAACATAACCTACTGTATTTGTTTTACTGATTTTTCCCGCTACAAGTCCGGCAAGAAAATCTGCCTGATACATCCTTCCAAAATATGTCCCAACATTTTCAGAACGCATATTTCCTGAACAATGCATAAAAATTACTTCAGGATATTCAGCAGCAACTTTAAGCACTGAATCCATGTAGTCATAACTTGTTGCGAATATTAGATCACAACCATTATCAGCCAGCTTACGTAATTTTTCTGTGGATTTCTCTCCACCAGGTATATTTTCGTAGTATTCAGTTTCAAGGTCAGTGACCATTGTTTCTATATACTGCCTTCCTAATTCATGGGCATATGACCATCCGCAATCTTCTATCGGACCAATATAGATAAAACCAACTTTAAAACAAAAAGCAGTTGAAATAAAGAGTGCAAATAATAACAATAAAATCCTTTTCATTTCTTTTCACTCCTTTCAAAATCGAAGTATTACAAAATAATATAGCAATTATTTCTATGCAAAATCAAATAATATCAAAAGATTGACAAAAATTGTACTATTTGATATAGTACAGATAAACAGTTTTGGTTTGGAGGGATTTTTGTGTTCTGGAAAGAATGGTATGATTTGAGATTAAGATTTTTCATAATACTTATAGTGTTTATCTTTATGCTCATCATGACCATAGCAATGAGACCCTACACATCAACAATGATGGATGAAATATCTGAGCAATTTGGAAATTTACCAGATTTTCTAAAAAACCTGATTGGTGATCCCAAAATGCTGAATCAACTCAAAAACGATGACTATTACCTACTCAGCCAATGGTACGGTAAAAACCTGGGACAGTTTTTACCAATTATCGCATTGATAATTGCTTTTCCCATCTTTGCAAGGGAAACAGAGAAGAAAACGATCTATTTCTTTCTATCTCGAATGAAACGCGAGAAACTATTCTGGTCGAAGTACATAACAGGTTTGTCATTTACTAAAACACTCCTGGGTATACTTACATTGCTTGGTCCGCTGGGAATGCGAATTGCGGGTTACAACGTTCATTTTACCAAACCACTTTTGATACTTGTACATGAAATATTTGCCATGCTCTTTCTTTATTCGCTTTATATAATGTTCTCAATTATTTTCAATGATCAGGTTAAACCCATATTAGTCGGTCTGGTCACCATTTTTATTATGCCCATTTTCTCTTTTGTAGAATCACTTTCATTCCTTAATATTTATCCGTATTTAATGGGACAAAGGATAATAAACAACCTTGGAATCGATTGGAACTATTCTATTGTGCTTCTTGCTATAAGTTTTGTGTTGATTTTTGTTGACAGAAAATTGTTTATGATAAAGGAATTCTAGATAGGAGATAAAAATGTGGTTTAACATCGATATGCGTTCTTTAGTTCCTATATACAAACAAATTAAAAGAAACATTTATGAAGCCATTTTAAGTGGAGAGATAAAAGATGGTGAAATGCTTCCTTCGATAAGGGACATGGCTTCATCTATCAGAGTGAATCCAAATACGGTGGCTAAAGCATATCGTGAAATGGAAAACGAAGAAACAGTTATGGCGCGACAGGGTATGGGATACATAATCATTACAGACAAAAAGCACATTAGAAAAATGATCCTGAATGATCTAAAAAAAGATCTATCCGATTATTTAATTAAATACCAAAAACTTGGTCTTTCATTTGAAGAAGTTTTGGAGGTGACAAAAACAATATGGAAAGAAAACAAGATGTGATACTTGAGGTTAATAATCTAGAAAAGACCTACAAAAATGGCGTAAAAGCAGTTAAAGGAATAGATATTCATCTGGATTCTCAGGAAGTTTGCGCACTTCTTGGCCCAAACGGTGCGGGGAAAACAACAACGTTGAAATCAATTCTTGATTTCGTGAGTTATAACGGTGACATAGCAATTTTTGGAAAACCTATACAGGAAGTTAAAAACAGGATTTCTTTTGTTCCAGAAGAAAAGAAATTCTATGAAAATATGGACATTAATCAATCCCTAAAGATTTTGAATAAAACACTGACGAATTTTGACAATAAGAGAGCTGAAGAACTTGTTGATTATTTTGATTTACCCAGAAACAAGAAAATATCAAGCTTTTCAAACGGTATGAAAACCAGCGCATATTTAAGTTTTGCTTTTGCCCAGGATGTGGATTTATATATATTGGATGAACCAACATGGGGATTGGATCCTATAAAACGTGACGATGTTCTTGAAATGATTAGGCAACTGGTCATTGACGGAAAAAGCGTGCTTTACACATCACACATAATCCCGGAAGTACAAAAAATTGCAGACAGGATGTACATAATGCATAAAGGAAAGATTCATTATTCAGGTTCAATTGACGAATTGAGAGAAATGTACAGGGTTTTTTATATACCGGAGAAGGTCTATGAAGAATTAAGCGATGAATCATTCTATGCTGTTGTCGAAGAAAAAGACAAAATATCTGTTATTTCAAACGATCATGACCAATGGGATAGGTTATCAAAAATCAAGGGAATAGAAGTTGATAATTGTGACCTCGAAAAGTTTTTCCAGTTAATTATCCGGGGCGGACTAAATTCAGGTTTATTTTCAAACACCACGAAGGAGTAACGATATTTAAAGAGCTCTACTTGTTTGTTCATATTAAGCATCTTCTAACTCACTTTAAAGAGAGTTATACAGTTGGCCAACTATTTTTTGAAAAGATTATGATGTTACATATGAAATTCATAAAAAACAGTTCAGGGAAAATAGGATTTGTCGATGGAAGAGTAATGAACATTATTTTACCAGATAAAAATAAATACACTAATAGAGAGGTGTTTTCATTGATCAGCTTAAAAAACATAACCAAGGTTTACAGCGGAGGGATTACAGCAGTAAATGATATCTCCCTGGATGTTAAAAAGGGTGAGATATTTGGATTCCTGGGCCCCAATGGTGCTGGAAAAACCACAACAATAAAGATGATTGTTGGTCTTTTAAGCCCTACCAGGGGAAAAGTATTTGTAGGAAATAATAATGTTCAGAAAGAACCCGAAAAAGCAAAATCAATAATGGGATATGTTTCAGATGAACCGCTTATAATGGAAAAACTAAAAGGTATAGAGTATCTAAAATTTATAGCTGACATGTTTGAGGTACCTGCTGATAAAAGGGCAGAAAGAATTGAAAGACTTCTGAGAGATTTTAAATTAATTGATGCGATAAATGATCCCGTTTCCTCATATTCTCATGGTATGAAACAGAAGCTTTCATTAATAGCTGCTCTGGTCCATAACCCTGATCTGTGGATTCTTGATGAACCGATAGTGGGATTAGATCCAGAATCTGCATACATACTTAAGCTTATGATGCGCAGACATGCTAATGCCGGTAATACTATTTTCTTTTCAACACACGTTATGGAAATTGCTGAAAAGGTATGTGACAGGCTGGGAATAATCAGTAAGGGGAAACTGGAATTTGTGGGAACATTTGATGAACTTAAGGAATTAAGAGGTAAAGGCAGTCTTGAAAAACTATTCTTAGAGGTGACGGGCAGTGAAACTAAAGAAATGGATTTCTCTTACCTGGACGCTGATTAATTCGCATTACGGATTATCAAAAAAGCACTACTATTACATAGAAAAGAAGGAACGAGTCTGGGAACCACTTATAATTATTTTTGCATTTGGCACGAGTGCTCTGGGGCTGGTTCCCCTGTATGGATCACTAATAACAAATGCATACCAACAATATTCGCAGCTGGGTGTTCTGGAACTTTTCCTTCTTCAATTTATGGTAGTAACCGGGTTACTCGGATTCTTTTTTGGTATCTTTTTAATGATTGGAGCCATGCTGTTTTCAAAGGACATGAGAATTCTTATAACACTTCCACTAAAACCAGAAGAGGTTATGTCAGCAAAATTTAGTACGGTTATCCTTGACCAGATGATAATCTCTTTGGTCACCCTTTTGCCCCCATTAATATACTTTGGAATTCAGACATCTGCGGGAATAATATTCTGGATTTACGGAATAATAATTTTCCTTTTGTCCCAGATTTTACCCGTTACCATAACAGCGCTGGTGGTATTTCCACTGGCAAGGATTTTCAGATTTAACAAGCACAGAGATTTTCTCATATATTTCATAAGTTCATTATTGCTCGTAGCTATCATTATATTCGTGGCACTTATTAATGCACAGGGAATGTCAGGTGATATGTCACCTGCACAAATAATGGAAATGTTTTCAAACCCTGAAGGGTTGCTGGTCAGAATTGGAAGGGCATATCCACCTGCAATACTGGCTTCAAAGGCATTAATTAGTAAAGGTTTTTCCGGGCTTTTATGGTTTTTCCTTTATATTTTGTTGCATGTGGCTTTATTTGGTGCGCTCCTGTGGATAGGAAGAAAATTATACTACAATATGTACAATCAACTCCAGGAACATTTCGCTGGAAAAAAGACATTTAAAGCAGATGAAATCGCACATTTCCTGCAGAAACAAAAAAGTAGATTCTCTGCACTTTATTCCAGAGAATGGAAGTACTTCCTGAGAGTACCATCGTTTACATTTAACGGATTTGGAAATGTAGTCGTGTTTCCTGTAATGATAATTATTCTACTGAGTACCTATAAGTCAGGCCAGCTGGAACAGTTTGAGAGTTATATACAATTATTAAGCCCATATTTTATTCCATTAGCTACTCTTGTTGGTATCCTGGGCGGTGGAATAAATGGGCTTGCCTCATCAATTTTCAGTAGAGAGGGCAAATATTTACCCGAATTAAAAATAGTCCCGGTTAAGTCTCAAACTATACTGACAATAAAACTTTTACATGTAAGCACTATCAGCTTTATTGGTCCTCTTATAGGAACGATAGCCATAGGAATAATACTAAATGTAGGTGTATTCGAGATTATTCTTGCCTTCATAATTTCAGCGCTAAATGTAACATTTCTTAATATCATCCAGTTCATCATAGATGCTATCAGGCCCATGCTGGAATGGGATAATCCTCAAAAGGCAATGAAACAAAATTTGAACGTAGCCTTTTCTATACTAATAATTTTTGGCTACGTTGCAGGTATGGCTGCACTTGGTTATTTTTCAAGGGATTATATTCAGCCCTGGTTAATGAGTCTTTTACTTGTTTTAGTCAGTTTAGGTGGTTCATTTTATCTATGGAAAATTGCAGTTGATAGAACGCATAGACTTCTTTCTGGAGACATGTAAATAAAAAGCCGCTCTACTGAGCGGCTTTTGCTTTAAAATATGTTTACTCCAGTTCTTCAAAAGTAATATTTAAGATACCGTAATTTTTCCAGGTATAATAATCAAAATGCCACCATTCATACAGGTAAACAGTAAAGCATTCTTTTTTCATTTCATCAATCAACAGGTCTCTTAAGAATCTCTTTCTAGTTGTTCCGCCAGGATAATCAGGATAAGCTCTTTCTGAGAATTCGTCAAATCCGGATATCATTTCTAGCGGTTTACCCGTATCAAGATCGTATAAACCAAGATCAACTGCTGATCCTCTGTTATGCCTTGATCCGGATGCAGGATTAGCCACAAAATTTTTCATATCATCGGGAGTTGCATCCCAGAACAATTTTGTCACATACCAGGGTCTATATGCATCATATACTATCAAGCCCAATCCATACTCCTTTAGTTTATTGCTAACCCTTACAAGTGCTTCCGCAGCAGGGCTTTGCATATAAGCTCTGGCTAGTTCGTACATTTTACTGCCCATAAAGTTATTTTCTGTTGCATATCTAATATCAAGCAGTATTGAGGCATCAAGTTCTTTTAAGTTGACGAGGTTAGGTTTCAAAAAGTCTCCTTCTTCTATTGGTGGATTTGCTTTTAAAGCAGATGGTTTTAACGACCCAACAGGTTCAACAGGATCTATTCTGAACCCACCTTTTTCATTAAAGGGTTCTCCTCCAAATAGACTGCGATTGTAGAAGGCTTTGCCCACCTTACACGACATTCCAATACCTTCCTCATTTCTATAAAAAACAATCCTGTCTGCTGCAAATAAGTTATCATCAGTCAGCTGGTATTCGTTTTCAGTTATTTCTTTGAGGGCTATTATAAGGTAGTCTGCTCCATTGAAATAAATCTCTTCTCCTTCAATATCTTCTCCTTCATACAGGTTATAAAGCATTTCTAAAGCGCCATCATTCTCTCTTACATAAAAATGATCCCCACACTGTAAGGCATATTTTCCTATTAACTGGTTCCAGTGGTCAGAGACTGCTTCAGGAATAACGGGTTGAGTTAAAACTGTTATTGTTAAGAAAAACAAAATTACGATAAGAGTAAAATGTTTCATTTAATAATCCTCCCACTCCATATTCCTTTTCTTTGGTAAAATAATATCACACGAATATCAAGACAGGAGGTTATATAATGGAATGCTCACTTAATGAAAATCTTAAAAAATGCAACTGCACCTATCCTGGTTGTCCGAGAAAAGGCAAATGTTGTGAATGTATAGAGTACCATCAACGTCGCGGTGAATTACCTGCATGTTACTTCACCGATGAACAGGAAAAAACATGGGATAGGAGTATAAAGTACTTTATAAAAATGAACAGCTAAAAAATGACTTTTAGTTTAGTTCGTATTTATGAAAAAAGGGGTTGTTTTTATGAATAAAAGAAAAAAATTTAACTTCGATACCCTTGCCATTCATGCAGGTGAAGAAGAAGACCAGCATCAAGCCCTGAATAATCCTGTATATCTGACCTCTACATTCACTTTTAAGGACATTAAGCAAGCAGAAGATACATTTGACTTTAAAAGAAAAGCCTACGTGTATACCCGTGGCGGTAATCCAACAATAAATCTGCTTGAACGAAGGATGGCTGCTTTAGAAAATGGTATTGATTCAGTTGCTTTTTCATCTGGAATGGCTGCGATAACAACCGTTCTTTTATCTCTTGCCAAAAAAGATGAAGAAATTATAGCCCACAGAAATCTATATGGTTCAACATTTTCAGCACTTAATTCTTTATTGCCCAATTATGGAATAAAAACAGTTTTTACAGATATGACTGACATCAACAAAATAGAGACATTGATAACAGACAGAACCAGAGTCATTTTTTTCGAGACCCCTACCAATCCATCAATGGAAATCATTGACATTAAAGCGATTGTTCAGTTAGCCAGGAAACATAATATCACAGTTGTTGTCGATAATACATTTGCAACACCTTACTTTCAAAGACCTCTGGAATACGGTGTTGATGTAGTAGTCCATAGTGCCACTAAATATATTTCAGGTCACGGTGATGTGGTCGGGGGTATAGCAATATCAAGGGATCAAGATTATATACACAAACTGAAATTTGGATTTATGTGCGAACTTGGAGGTGTTGTGAGCCCCTTTGATGCATGGCTTCTTCTGCGTGGGTTAAAGACCCTTCATCTTCGTATGGAAAGGCATAACAGTAACGCACTGGAGTTAACGAATTATCTAATAAACAATTCAAACGTTGAAAGGGTATTACATCCATCTCTTGAAAGTCATCACGGACATCAAATTGCACTCAAGCAAATGTCGGGGTTCGGAGGCATAGTTAGTTTTGAATTAAAGGGAAATCTTGATATTGCAAAAACTTTTGTAAAGCGACTGAGAATGTTGAAATTAGCCGTTAGTCTTGGAGATGCTGAAACACTTGTAGAAATTCCTGCTTTAATGACACACAGAGATTACCCTGAAGAAAAGCTTCATGAATTTGGTTTTAAAAAGAAAACGATCAGAATTTCAGCAGGTCTTGAAAATTCAGCGGATATAATTTCTGATGTTAAACAGGCAATGGAAGGTGTTTAAATGAAAGCTTTGTTCTTTGATAAAAAAATGCACCTTAGGGAAATTGAAAAACCCGATCTTAAAGACTATGGCATCAATACACATTCATTGATCAAGGTTATTAAGGCCGCTATTTGTGATACCGATCTGGAAATAATGAAGGGTTACATGGATTTTAAAGGTATTCCAGGACATGAATTCGTTGGAGTTGTCGAAAAGAGCAGACAAAAGAATTTATCAGGCAAACGTGTAGTTGGTGAAATAAATATAGGTTGCGGTCACTGTGATATGTGTGAAAAAGGATTTAAAAAGCATTGTAGAGATATTAGAGTTCTTGGCATTGATAACTGGAATGGTGTCTTCGCCGAGTACGCAGTTTTGCCCAACGAAAACCTGCATGTACTGCCAGAAAATATTTCTGATGACGAAGCGGTATTTGTCGAATCTTTGGCAGCTGCATTTCAGGTACTCGAGTGTTCAGAATTTACTTCAGATAAAATGGTAGGAGTTCTGGGAGACGGAAAACTTGGCCTTTTAATATCACAGGTCCTTGAATCAAAGCAAATAAGACATATATTATTTGGTAAACATCCGGATAGAATCGCATCTTTGAGTACAAAGTATATTAACTTCAAAAATCATAAATATGAGTATGTTTCGGAATTCAGAAAGAAATTTGACATCATCATTGAAGCAACGGGGAATTCAAAAGGACTTAAAGCAGGACTTTTTTTAACAAAACCCACAGGCACAATTATTCTAAAAAGCACCTATGCAGGTAATGATGGTGTCAATCTTTCACCAGCTGTGGTCAATGAAATTAAACTTGTGGGATCACGATGTGGTAATTTTCATGAAGCTATTGAAGCTCTAAAAAATAAATCAATCAATGTTCCTCCCATGGTTGACTCTGAATTTAGTCTGGATAATTACAAAAAAGCCTTTGAACATGCCAGAAATTCTATGAAAACAATTTTTAAAATTGGAAAGGAATGATATCTTGAAGTACGAAATGGTTTATTTTGATCTGGACAATACGTTACTCGATTTCAACAAATCGCAGAGAGAAGCCTTGAAAAGATCCATGAAACGTTATGGATTGACTGTTGACGAAAAAATGCGAGAACTGTATGAGAAGATAAACGAAAAGTGGTGGAGCTATTTTGCTCAGGGGAAATATAAAAAGGACTATATCGTCGTAGCCCGTTTTGAAGAATTCTTTGAATCTGCTGGCATAAATAATGGTGATCCAGGATTAACTTCCAAAGAGTATCTGGATGAATTATCAAGGCTTGCTTTTTTCATGCCAGGCGCTGAAAACGCCCTGAAATACCTTAAACAAAAAGGACAAAGAATGGCAGTCATTACAAATGGTGTTGAGAGAGTTCAGCAAGGCAGGAGTAAAAAACTCAATCTGGACAAATATATAGAGTTTGTTCTAACCTCTGAACGTGTTGGTAAACCCAAACCCGATCCAAAGATATTTTTCGAAGCATCGAATCTGTCAGGCGTCCCTATTGAAAAATCAATATACATAGGAGATAACCCTGAAAGTGATTTTCTTGGGGCACGGAGAGCAGGAATAGACTTCATTCTTTTTGAAAATGATGGAAAAGTGCGAGATCTTGAATGTAAAAAAGCGGAAAGCTTCGATGAAGTTATTAATTTTATAACGTGAATATTGTTGAATTTAATTAGTTTTTTTCAAGCAATACATTCACGAAAATTCAAAAAGTTTTCAGTATTCCACCATATCTGTAATTTACATTCCCTGTGCTATCCTATATTTGTCGTTATCTATAATTCTTCTAAGAAGGCGATCATGTGGCTCTAAGGCTAATGGAAATTCATTTTTCAGATGAACAAAAGGAAGAAATTGAAGAAATAGTAAAGGATTATGAAAAAGACCATTCATGGTACTATCCAACAAATGAAGGTACTTCCGCAATTAAATTAATTATCGATTCTTCTTTGAGCGGTGAATTAATAGAAAAACTTGACAAGAAATTTAGCTCTCATGAAAATTTCCGTTTGCTGGTTGTTCCACTTGAAGCTTCACTACCAAGAATAGAACAACCCGAGAAAGAGAAACAGCAGGAAAAAGAAGAACGCTTTAAGATGCTCGGAGTAAGTATCGACGAAATATACACGGATGTTTCAGATGCAATCGGGACAACGTTTACAGAAATGGCCTTTACCATCATTGCATCTATAGTTGGTGCCATTGGGTTAATTAGGAATAATGTTGCAATAGTTGTTGGTGCAATGGTTATAGCGCCCATGTTAGGACCCAATGTTGGATTGTCTTTGGGAACAGTACTTGGAGACACAAAACTATCATTCAAAGCCTTAAGACAAATGCTTTACCGCTTTTCTGCTGCACTCATTTTCTCTATTTTTATTGGTTTCCTCTTTGAAATAGATGCTACCGTTTACGAAATTTCTTCAAGAACTTTTTTGAATATTTCTGATATTGTACTCGCTCTTGCTTCAGGGCTTGCAGGTACTCTCGTCTTTACCTCAGCACGATTAACATCTCTCATCGGTGTAATGGTTTCAGTAGCATTGTTACCACCACTGGTTATCTTCGGAATGTTGTTGGGTAATGGAAATTTTGCGCTTTCCGGTGGTGCTCTTCTTTTGTTTGCTGTCAATGTTACCTGTATTAATCTTGCAAGTGTTTTAACATTCAGAATATTTGGTATCAAACCAAGAGTCTGGTGGAAAGAAGACACTGCAAGAAAAGGCTTCCGCAACGCCGCGCTATTATGGACCATACTTTTAATAGTTTTTGCAATATTAATTCTGATTATTTATAAGTAAACTATGGTGCAATGCTTGCGTATGATGTATTCTGACGCTAATAATTAATTATTATTTCTTCTAATCGTATATAATCAGCCCTCGTGGTTTTTGGAGTAATCGTTGTTTTAATGGCATTATTGAAATAAATTCGATGATTAGCGAATTAAATACGGGGTGATATTGTGAATACTAAAGCATTTGTTATTACTGAAGCAGGAAAAGGAGAACTGAAAAGTTATGAAATACCCAAACTGAAACCTGATGAATTACTTGTAAGAGTAAAATCCTGTGGTGTTTGTACAACAGACAGAAGAATTTTTGGAGGAAAGATAAAGGTTCCTTTACCTGTAATTGGTGGACATGAGGTTTCTGGGGAAATTGTAGAAATTGGTGACAATGTTAACGACATCGATATTGGTGATTATGCTGCTCTAGATACAATAAACAGATGTGGACATTGTTATTACTGCGTGCGCGGAATGGACAATCTTTGTGTAAATTCAAGAAAAGGAAGAAAACTTGGAGATACTTTCCTTATCGCTGGAGGGTTTTCTGAATTAATTATAGTTAACAGAAAACAGGTTTTTGTGGTTGATAAAAACACAGAATTTCGTACACTTTCTTTATCTGAACCACTTGCCTGTTGTATCCACAGTGTAAAAAAGGCTTCACTTTCACCGGGGGATACTGTTTTAATACTTGGTGGAGGAACAATGGGTGTTTTACATGCAAAAATAGCCAAAGCTTTTGGGACACTTCCGGTTATCAGCGAACCCAATAACGAAAGACGTGATTTTATTTCATCCCTTGGAATAAAAACCATGAAACCTGATGAATGTGAAGAGATGTCTAAATTAGTGAATAACGGGTTTGGATTTGACGCTGTTTTTATAACAGCGCCTGTGGCAAGAGCCATTAACGATTCTTTGAACTACGTAAGAAAAATGGGAACAGTTGTTATATATACATCACTACATCCAAGTGATGAAATGTCATTTGACATAAATAAACTGCATTACTCAGAAAAAAGAATAACAGGTACTGAAGGCAGAACCATGGAAGATTTCAGAGAAGCAGCCATGATAATTTCAAAATCAATAATTGATATTTCCGCTCTTGTTACCAAAACTATAGAACTGGGAGAACTCGATAAAGAACTTCTAAGAAAACCAGAGGGAAATGATCAAAGAACAGTAGTGTTACCAAACAATAATTCGTAATGATCGGAGAGTGATTGTATATGGAAATTTTTTCAATGAAAAGAATGTACAATATTTTTAGAAACGACAACAGAAGTTTGATTGTTGCTATGGATCATGGAAGTGCAATGAATGTGTTTCCAGATCTAATAGAAACAAAAAAAGTACTCGAAGAAATTGTGAATAATGGAGCTGACGCTTTCCTCACTACATTTGGTATAGTCAAAAATTTCTGGAGTACCTTAAAAGGCACCGGTATTATATTGAGAATCGATGGAGGAGTATCCTTGTTGCGTGCTGGTTCAAAACATTACAGTCAGCTTTTCTCTATAGAAGATGCTTTAAGGATAGGTGCTGACGCAGTTGGCTGCATGGGATTACCAGGAACGGATGACGAAAGCAACACATTGAATTATCTTTCACAAATCAGTGCCAATGCACACAAATGGAATGTTCCTGTGCTTGCAGAAATGCTTCCAGGAGGGTTTAATAAAGAACTTCATTCTCCTGAAAATATCGCACTTGCAGCAAGGATAGGTGTGGAACTCGGTGCGGATATGATAAAAACAGCATATCCAAAAAATATGGATAAATTTAAAGAAACTGTCAGAGGAGTCTATAAACCCATTGTTGTACTCGGTGGTAATAAATCAGGCGATGTCGAAGAATTACTAAAAATGGTAAAAGATGCTTTAGATTGTGGTGCATCTGGTGTTGCAATTGGTCGAAATATCTGGGGCCATTCTCAGCCAGGAAAAATGACCTCGGCATTGAGCGCTATTATTCATGAAAACTATACAGTAAAGCAGGCTCTCGAACTACTATAGTAAGCATAAATACCAAAGGGGGTATTAACGTGCGTAAAGTATTGTTGGTTTTGTTAAGCTTGGCTCTTGTGATCACTATGGGTTTTTCCTACACAGCAGCATTGATGATAACCGGTGAAGTCGGTGGAAATCCAATCTATGAAATGATGGTGGCTGGAGCTGAAGAAGCAGCAAAGGAACTGGGATTCGATCTAAAGGTAGTTGAAGGCGGATATAACGCAGCAAAATGGGAACCAAATCTTATAAGTCTTGCTTCAACCGGGGAATACGATCTTGTGATTACCTTTACAGAAGGTATGCCAAACAGTGTTGCAAAAGTGGCAAGAATGTTCCCCAATCAGAATTTTGCTCTTGTAGATGGCCTGGTAGCTGAATCGATTCCAAATGTATTTTCTCTAGGATTCAAAGACGAAGAAATGGCTTATCTTGCAGGTTATTTCGCAGGACTAATAACTCAGAGTGATTTGGAACGAGCAAATCCTGAACTTAAGGTTGGATTGCTGGCTGGTGATATTTATCCTGCAATGACTGATAGGATGCGACCTGCATATATCGCGGGTGCAAAGGCTGTAAATCCTGAAATCGAGCTGGTCTTCTCAGCAGCAGGAACCTGGTCCGACCCAAATAAAGGTCAGGAGCTCGCTCAAGCACAGTTTGAACAGGGAGTAGACATACTTCATATAATTGCAGGTGGAACAGGTGTTGGTGCTATAAACAAAGCTGCTGAGATGAACAAATACATCATAGGTGTTGACTCAAATATCATACATTTTGACCCAGATACTATTCTTGCTTGCAGCTTAAAGTATGCCGATAAAGCCATCAAAGATCTTCTAATTAGAGATTACAAAGGAGAACTCCCTTACGGGACATACGAACGCTGGGGAATTAAAGAGGGCGCAATTGATTTTACCTTTGAAGATCCCAATTATTTTGCCAATATTCCCGCTGAAATTAAAGAGAAAATGAGACTAATTTTCGCCAAACTTTACTGCGGAGAAATCGATATCCTGGAATAATTATTAATTTGGACTCCCGTAGATGCGGGAGTCCTCTTTCGCTATTTTCTGGAGGACAGATTATGAAAGACCACATACTACAAATGAAAAACATACACAAAATATACGAATCAAATAATGTAGCAGCATTAAAAGGAGCAAATCTACTTGTAAAAAGCTCAAGAATTCATGCTCTCGTCGGAGAAAATGGCGCTGGTAAAACGACTATGATGAAAATTCTCTGTGGTATCGAACATAAAAACGAAGGTGAAATTATACTCGAAGGAAAAGAGTTGAATATTTCTGATCCACGCCAGGGCTTTAAATACGGATTGGGAATGGTTCACCAGCATTTTAGACTCGTAGAAGATTTCACCATTACTGAAAATATCTCCCTGGGGATAGAGAAAACAAAAAAAGGATTAGTTGATGATAAAACTATTAGTGAAGAAATTTGCCGCTTATCAAATGAAAGTGGTCTAATTATTACACCAGAATTGAAGGTAAAAAATTTATCCATAGGTGAAAAACAAAAAGTTGAAATACTGAGAGTTTTGTATAGAGGCGCCAGGATAATCATACTTGATGAACCTACTTCTGTCCTGACCGAACAGGAAACAGAGGAGCTCTTCAATACTGTTCGAATGCTTAAGGACCAGGGAAAAACAATTATCTTTATCAGTCATAAACTTGGTGAAGTAAAAAAAATATCAGATGATATTACTATTTTGAGAAACGGTAAAACTGTTGAAAGTGGAGAAATAAAAGATTATTCAAAAGAAAAAATATCTTATTTAATGGTAGGAAAAGAATTAGGGATTTACAAAAAAGTTTACATTGAGAAAAAAGAAGAACCTGAAATACTCCTTGAGGTCAATAATCTTTCCTTAATGGATTCAGAGAATATTGAAAGATTAAGAAATGTAAATATTACTGTGGGAAAAGCGGAGATTGTTGGAATAGCTGGTGTTGCGGGAAATGGCCAGTTTTATCTCACTGAATCTCTGATGGGATTAATAAAACCAGGAGAAGGACAAATAATACTATGTAATAAAGAAATCACAAATATGAATACACGTCAAAGAAGAGAAGCGGGACTTTCTTATATTCCTGAAGATCGAATGAAAATTGGTGTGTCAGTTTCTTCATCGGTTCTGGAAAATGTACTTGCAACAAGATATTATACTGAGGATTTCTCAAATAAAGGCTGGATAGATTTCGAGAATTCACGTTCATTTATAGAAAACCTCATAGAAAAATACAATATCAAAACCCCTTCATTAAACATAAATGTTGGAATGCTTTCCGGAGGTAACATTCAAAAATTAATTATTGCAAGGGAGTTTTCAAGTGATCCAGAGGTTCTTGTTGTGTGTGAGCCAACCTGGGGTCTGGATGTGAGATCAATAGAATTCGTTTATTCTTCTCTTATTAAACTGAAAGAAAAAAATAAAGGAATCTTATTGATATCAGGAAATCTGGACGAAATACTAAATCTTTCCGACAGGATTCTGGTAATGTACAGTGGAAAAATTGTCGCATCATTCAAAAATAATAAGGATCTTACGAAAGCTGAAATTGGTGAGTATATGATGGGTTTGCATCAAGAAAAAGAAGGAAAATGTACATTATGAATAAAACAATTGAATTGATTAAAGCTTTTATAACTATTGCCATTTCATTGGTTATTGGAATAATAACGATTTCATTTACCAGTTCTGAACCATTAACTGCAATCGATGCTTTTTTTAGGGGACCTTTCAGCAATTCATACTTTTTTGGAAATATGCTGGCTTCATCAGTACCTCTAATATTGACAGGCCTGGCTGCCAGTATAGCGTTTTCAGCATCGGCTTTCAACCTGGGGCTTGAAGGGCAACTCTATTTTTCAGCACTAGCGGGAACTTTTGTCGCGATAAAGTTCTCATCATTACCTTCATTTCTCTTAATAATAGTAGTTCTTGTCGTCTCAGCCTTTGTCGGCGGTTTAATAGCTGCTTTTTCAGGTTATTTAAAATCCAAATGGAATGTTAATGAACTAATTTCCTCACTTTTGGTTAGTTATACCTTGATATATGTAACCGATTTTTTTCTAGAAGGACCATTCAAAGACCCTATGGCAGGTCTTTCATCTTCGCCTTATTTTTCAGAAGATCTTATGTTATCGAAAATACTTTCACCTTCAAATCTACATACTGGAATTTTCATAGCTATAGGAATAGTAGTATTCATGTACTTTGTCTGTAAAAAGAGTAACCTGGGCTTTGAAATTTGTATCACAGGCAGAAACAGATATTTTTCCAGGTATGCTGGCATATCCGTGGGTAAAATTATAGTCATTTCAATGATGATTAGCGGTATTCTTGCAGGTCTGGCAGGAATGATCGATGTGTTTGGAATTCACGGAAGGGTTATCAGAGGTTTTTCGGCTGGTTACGGCTGGAACGGTATAGCTGTAGCATTACTGGCAAGGAGTAATCCACTTCTCGTGATACCTGCAGCTTTATTCTTCGCCTTTCTCGAAAGTGGTGCCAACGTGGGATCATTGCTATCAGATATTACACCAGAAGTGGCAAGGATAATACAGGCTGTGGTATTTTACCTGGTTACGGCTGAAGGATTGCTCTCTTTCATAAAAAGTCGCAAGAAGGTGAAAATAGATGATTGAAGAATTTATTCATACAACAATCACGATGATGACACCCATTTTACTTGCGGCAATTGGTGGATTGTTCACCAATTTATCGGGAATGCTTAATATTGGTCTCGAAGGTATGATGTTGATCTCCGCATTCATATCTGTATATGTTACCAGCATAACTCAGAGTATTTTTATAGGCCTTCTTGCTGGTGTAAGCATATCGATACTTTTGGGATTTGTCATGGGTTATCTAAGCCTAAAACTCAAAGCCAATGTCTTTGTTGCTGGACTTGCAACAAATCTTTTTGCTGCGGGAATCACTGTTTTTCTATCTGACAATCTATGTGGTTCAAAGGGTACTGTCTATTTTCAAAATGCACCAAAATTGAGTGTTATTGAAATACCATTCATTAATGAAATACCTTTTTTTGGAAGGATATTTAGTGGTTATAATGCATTAACCTACGTTTCAATAATATTGCTAATTATAAGCTTTTACTTGATATTTAAAACCCCTTATGGTTATCACCTAAGAGCTGTTGGAAAAAACGAAAAGACTGCTCACAGTGTTGGGATTTCAGTATTCAAACACAGAATGATAGCTTTTTTGGTCAGTGGTTTGTTTGCTGGAATGGGTGGTGCTGCGTTATCATTGCCTTTACAGACTTTCGTTGGCGGTATGACAAATGGCCGTGGCTGGATAGCTCTTGTTGCAGTGGTACTTAGCCAGGGACATCCTGTTGGTCTATTTATCGCTTCGTTTATTTTTGGAGCTGCCTCAGCTTTTTCAAACACATTGCAGGCTTTAACAGAATTATCACCAAAGTTGTTATTAACGTTACCCTTCGTAATAACATTAGTTGCAATGATTATTTATTCAATACGGAGGAAAAAAAGCTATGAAAGATAAGAACAGTATTTTTCAAAGCTTGAAAGATGAGTTACCCTATCTAAAACCTGCACAATTTCGAGTAGCAAAATACATATCGGAATTTCCAAGACTTGTTATTAATCTAACCATAAAAGAACTGGCCAGTGAAACAAATACCGCTCCCTCAACCATTGTAGATTTTTGTAAAAAACTCGGTTTCAATGGATTTCGTAGCCTGAAAATAAACATCGCTCAGGAAATAGAATTAATTGAATCGATGAGACTCGATTTCGATAAAGTCTCAAACACTTCCCGTAATCTGGTTCAATATATATCAGATAATCTAAATCATACATTACCTTTAATTTCTTCAGAGAGTATTAGAAAAGGGTGTGAGTTAATTTTACACAGTAAAATTATTGATATTATGGCATTTGGCTTTGACTCAATTGCAGGAAGAGATCTCTTTATGAAAGTGAAATTTTTGGGATTTCAAGTAAACTTTTTCGAGAATGCATTTATGCAAAGTGTTTCAGCTTCACAAATGACAAAAGAAAGTTGTGCCATAGCAATCTCTAGCAGTCATTCTTCCAGTGATTTAATTGACTCAATGAATTATGCATCAAATGCTGGATCAAAAATTATCAGTATAGCTCCACCTAACTCAAAAATTCTCAGAAAGGGAGATATACAGCTTCCTACTTACTCGAAAACAAAGGTGATTCCGGAAGGTGGAATTCTTACGCGTTATATTCAACTTCTGGTAGTTGACAGCTTATTTTTGAAACTTCTCGAATTGGGGAAGGAAAGATTTCTGGATACATACATAAAATTCGAAGATATTATTAACTACAAAAGAAAGGGAGACGAAGGTGTTGTCTGATTACGTTTTAGCAATTGATATAGGAACAACTAATGTAAAAATTGCTCTCTTTGATTTGGAGGGTAACCAGATTATAGTTAAAAGAGAAAAATGTGTAAATACCAGGCAGAATGGCAGCGAAAGAATAGATCCCCTGGTCTGGTGGAATGCACTGGCGAGCACTGTTAAAAAAATCCCGAAGGATAAAAAAAATAACATCAGGGCTATAAGCATATCCGGTCAGGGGCCTACAATAGTACCTATGAATATTAAAGGTGGTTTCAATCAGAAAGCAATAACCTGGCTCGACAACAGCCATACCCTGGATATAACTAAAATAACTAAAGAAAAAAAAGATCCCCAGCTCGCTTCTGTTATAGCAAAACTAAACTGGTTGAGTAAGAAAGTTGAAGAACCACATTATCTTTTACAACCAGCTGATTACATATGTTATCAGTTAACTGAAAAAATAGTGAACATGACTTTTGACTGTTCCGGTTATATTCCATGGAACAATAATGATCTAAAAAAATTCAATCTCGCTGATAAATTTATTATTCCTGAACTAGCGCCAACGGGAAAAATTGTTGGAAACATTACAAAAGAAATATCGAAAGAATTTGATTTTCCAAGAGATGCCATAGTTGTTTCAGGAGCTCCGGATTTTGCTGCTGCTCTTGTTGGTACAGGAACGGTCAACGCAGGTTATTTGTGCGATCGTGGTGGAACATCTCAGGGTGTTACTCTTTGTTCCTCAAAAAAAGTTGAAGCAGATGGCATTATGACCACCCCTTATTTCACTGAAAATCACTGGAAATTAAGCGGAATTATGAAAACTTCCGGAAAAGCAATTGATTGGTTTTGTTCAAATGTAGCAGGTATTGATTTAGGAGAAATGAAAGGAAATTTACTGAATGTAAATCGACCAACAAATATCATTTTTTTACCTTACCTCAGTGGAGAAAGAAGTCCTCACTGGAATCCTGACGCCAGAGGCATTTTTTTTGGATTAACCCTGGATACAGATAAAAACAGCATGCTTGTTTCTATTCTGGAAGGAATAGCTTTTTCTATCGCTGATATTGTGAATAGAATGGAAAAATCAGGCGGTGAAATTTCTAAAATTAGAACAACCGGAGGACAGGCAACAAACAGTATCCTAAATCAAATAAAGGCAGATGTTCTGAATAAAAAAGTCGAATTACCTCATGTATATGAATCCGAATTACTTGGAACAGCAATATTTGCCATTTCAGCATTGATGGATAAAGATATCGTTGAGATGAGTGATGAACTGGTAAAAATAAAAAATGTATTTGTTCCTGATGGTTACAGACATGAAAGGTATCTTGAACTTTTTAAAATATACAGAAGTATTTACTACAGTAACCTTAATTCCTTTTCGAAACTTGCTAATATTCAGAAGTATTCATGAAAACTAATCATTATAGATTCTGTTTTTCCATCGAGAAAATAATGAGATTAGTGTTATAAATACTGCAACGGACAGAGCGATTATACCCATCATACGGAATGCGGTGACGGTTGTTATCATATCTATAAGAAAACCACCCAGAAGCGAACCTGTAATGTATGTAAGTCCTGACCTGACTACCCAGAAAATACTCTGTGCTTTCGTAATCTGATTCTTTGGAAGTTCATAGTGAATGTAGGTAAAAAGTGAGAAATAAACGAGTATATAAGTAACTCCATGAAAAAACTCCGAAAAGATTAACATAATCAATGAGCTGCTCAGGGTAACCAGAATTATTCTAACCCCTTCGAAAAAGATACCGGCAGTTAAAACAGGAAGATATCCAAGACGTTTTACAATTTTATCTGCAAAAAACAAAAAGGGTATTTCAGAAAATGCCATAGCCATAAATACAATACCCACTGAAGACACATCAAATCCCTTTTCTCTGGTCAATAACGGAATAAATGTATTGTGAAAAGCGTTCATAGTTACTCCACAAAACATTCCGGCTGTTAATAACAAAAACATTGAAAATGTTCCTTTACCAGCACTTTTTTCCCGGTTATTATCTTCTGTATTTTCTCCTTTTTCATCGAATGAAAAGTTCTTCAAAAAAGGTAAAGAAAGAAGCATAACCCCTGAAAAAACAAGAAAAACACTATAAAATCCTGTCTTAACCAGCATACCTATTAAAACAGCTGTAGTTCCAAAACCAATTGTTCCCCAGAGTCTAACTCTCCCATATAGTCTTTTTTTGATTTTCAGCGATGTAATTATTCGAGATTCTCCCAGCGGGATAACCGAGGCATAAAAAACCGATGCAACAGAAAAGAAAATTAATTTAGAAATAAACCCCTCAAATATAAACACACCCCATATTGTAAAGGCCGTCAAAACAGCAAGAAAAATATAGACCATTTTTTCAGAAAATTTCTTGCCCATTTTGAACCAGAAAGGATTTACAAATAAGGTCACAACAGGAAGAACAGCCATCAGTATACCGATTTGAGACGCCGTAAAACCTTCCTGATCAAAATACTGGCTAAACAGGTTTTTTGCAGCTCTGCTTGCGTAAATGAAAAAAATGAGAAATGATTCGGGATATTTCTTAAATAAATTCAAAACAAATCACACGGGTCAAACATCAACATTGAATACCTCCCTGATAACCAGCCCTATCACAAAAGAAACAGCTGCTACTCCCATACTTATGCTAAACATCTCAAAAAAAGCCTTTTTAAAGGGTCTATCTTTCACAACTGAAACAAAGTACGTGAAGGCTAAAATAATTAACACAGCAGCTATCAATGTAAAGCCAAGTGCTATCAAAATATTGGTAATAAGTAAATATGGCAAAATCAAAATAATAACCGTCACCAGATAAGTAATCCCGGTATAAAGCGCTGATTTTGCTGGATGCTTTTCCGAATTTACTTCTGATTTCTTGGAAAGATATTCAGAAGCACCCATTGAAAGTGCTGCTGCGACACCAGTTATAAAACCAGAAAGGGCTACAATTACTGTGTTCTGTAATGCCAGTGTTAAGCCAGCTAATGCACCTGTTAATTCTACCAGTGCATCATTCAAGCCAAGCACCATAGAGCTTATATAGTTAATTTTTTCCTCATCAAGCATGTTAAGCAGTTGTGTTTCATGTTCATTTTCATCTTCCAGAATCTCCTGAGCATCGGGAAGATCAGTGACAAATTTATAATAATTCTCCTGTGCATTTTCCTCATTTTCTTCAAGTGCTTTCAACGCAAAGGTCATACCAAAGATCTTTGCAATCAGCAGATACCAGAATATCTTTAGTTTATTGGGTTTAACACTAATTCCTGAATGTTCCTTCCACTTTTCGTAATGTTTCTTCTCGTCTTCTGCAATTTTTCTAAGAATTTCTCTATTCTCTCCGGAAAGTTTCTTTGAAAGTTTCATATAAATGTTGTATTCCGTTATTTCATTTTTTTGGAATATTATCAATGCTTCCTTAATTTTCTTATCCATCAAATCATCCTTTCTACTTTATTCTAACGATCGGAGAGTGAGACTTCAACAAATCAAAACACGTTCAGCGTCCATTAACTTTACAACATAAAAGCGTTGTTAGATGTTGGGTGTTAGGTGTTAGCTGAAACCAAAAAACTGACACTTATAGCCACTCGCTGCACTCGTTCAACAAGGCTCTGACAGAGCATTCTTTAAAACACGAGAAAGACCATTAATTCAAAACACGTGAACCGTTTTTCGTTAACCGAAAGGTTCAAAACCACTTTTTGACCTCATAAAATTGAAAAAATAATAAAAGAATTAAAGGTTTTACGCACTATATTTATAATACAACGCTTCTTATAAAAATGAATTCTTAATAGCAAAAATTATTTCTCAAGTGTTCTTAACTACTAATTATTACATTTTTGCATCTGTTTTTCTTTAAGCATTACACTTATATCGTCAACTGCATGCTTTCATTTTCCAAAAGCAAATGAATACTTACCGAATAATCCCAAAAAATGTTGGGATAAATTTACAGTTTTATATATACCTGAAAAGTACTTATAATCAAGTTTTATGGTAATTATATTAGCTATATCATCTTCTCCTCTGGGCAGTGGATCGGGTGAAACTTCAGCTACATTATTCGTCCAGGTATCCCAGAACCATTTCCAACGTGTTTCTCCTTCATCCATAACCGTTCCTTTTACAAGATAGTTATATACAACACTGTAATCAACATCTAAAATCTTCCCGTTTATTCCGGCTGAAATCATTTTTGCATCCGGCCCATATTCAAATCCTAATGGATAATCTACCAGTAGCCTTCCTGAACCACCATTATTAAGATGAAATTGCCTTATATTTACCCTGAGATAGGGAAGATAGTTTGTTACGTACATCCATTCACTCACATAATCATACTCAAACCACAGTGTGAGATTATCAAAATTTAGATTTCCTCCAAGGTTATAAGCATACGCTGTTGGCTTATATCCTGAGCCCTTTTCTGTTGAAGCTTCATAGTCATCTATTGAAAACTCTCCAAAAAACCAGTTATTCTCGTTTAGCTTATATAGTAAATCAAATGACGCCAGAACATTTGAATATCCTTCTCCATAGGTATTATGAAAAATGACTACTGGATTTGCATCAATAAAATCAAGATGTTTTCCTCCAACTACATTCAGTTCTCCCAAACCAAAACTAAAACTATCAAAATCAAATTCTATTCTATGAGCAAAAATGTATTTTGAAGATTCATCATAATAGATGCCAGGAGTATGTTGATCAGAAAAATTCGCCTGAATATCTCTTTCTGCTGGTGAAAGGAGAGGGTATGAGGCTATCGCATGAAAATAATAAGTAATATTTGAAAATCCTGCAGAAAAGGTAATATTATCCTGGTAGGTGGTTGGAGATATTGTCAGAGGATACTTTGACCAGCCCCACTTTAAAGGAAATCTTCCCATGGAAATAATCCAATTATCCTTTTCATACTTTAAATAACCAAGGTAAGGAAAACTCATATCCACTTCATTTAGATTAGGTACATTAAGTGAAAATAACTGCGACGGTTTTTGTAGTCGTTCTCCATATTCATTCTGAAATGGTATATGCACTTCGAGCTCTAATCCTGCCTGTTTTGCATGGAGAACAGCGTTTATTAATGGCTTCAGTTCATTCTGAATATAATATACATTTTCACCAGGGTTGGTTGGTCTACCCCAACCCCAATTATATTTGGTAACAAAATCATTTTTGAAATTCCCAAGAGTAATCCCAGGATTTAATTCAAATAAAATATAGTTAGTTAACTCGTGATTTTTTCTGTCTATATTCCAATTTATTGAGAAAGAATTAATACCTATAAGTAAAACAACTAAAAAGAAAATTACAACCTTTCGCAAGCCATCACCCTCTTATAATATAATTACCCACATAGGTCTCCATAACTCTCGTTTCTTTGGTACTACTCGTTTTTGATTCTAAAGATTACACCCTCGATGGACCCTAGCTTAACTTAGCTAGAGGTGTGGTTTTGGTTTTCATCCACAAAGCGCAAATCCGTACGTTTCATAACACGCATATCCGCCTGCTCCCCAAGACACATATCAAATGTTTTAAGAACTTTCTCGGGATTCTCGTCACTTTTGTTTTTCTCGTGTTTTAAGGTTTTCTGATCTCGGATCTCCAATTTCTGTTCTCTGTTTTTCGGAATCCCGTCTTATCTGCTCTTTTCTATAAATAACCGCAGTCATACTTGGCCCATCTATTAAATTATGCATTATTATAGGATAAATCAAACTTCCAGTTACTTGAAAGGTATACCCAAGTAACAACGTAACAAAAAACCTTAAAGGTAGCTGTTTCATGAACTGCTTCCAGGTTTCAAATCGGGAAAAAACATTACCTACATGAACCAGAACGAATACACCACTGGCCAATAACGTTGACACCCTTACAGTCAAAAAACTTCCACTAAAAAATTTATCGAGGTTTCCCTGTAAATAACCTCTAAATAACAATTCTTCAACTACTCCAACAATAACCCAGCTATATATGTACTGATATACCTTATTTGAAGTTAATCCATAACGTATTTTTTTGATTTCTCGTGAAGGAGCCTTTAAAATACTTCTTACTGAAACAAAAACATATACAAGAATAATAACAATCATCAGGAAACCAATTAACGGTTCGCCCCGGGTAAAACCCATTTGTTCAGCATTCAAATTTGTGAGATATGCAAAAAACAGTATCAGAAAAATGTTCATTGGCGAAACAAAGACAGTTATTCTATATGGGTTGTGACTTCTTTTTCTTAAAGTGCCTTGAATTATGATATTTATTGCATGATAAAAAAACAAATAGATGAAAACATTTATTAAATCTACCAAATGAATACTCCATTTCTACAAATCAAATTCACATAACTTCCTCATAAAAGCTGAAAGATGCTTCTTTTAAGCTGATTTCATCAGGATTAAATTCTATTTCTTTAAGATATTCATAAAAATCAAGGTCATAATAATAGTTCTCTTTATGATCAGTTTTTCCATAATATTCTTCTCTCAGGAACTTGGCAAAACCTTCAACAAGATTCTCTTCACAAAAACCCGCCCAGCTGTAGCTTTGTTTTAAGCCTTCATCATTCTTCCAGTACTCGTAAAAACTGATGTCGTTTTCTTTAAGGTCTTCTGCAAGTTCTTTGAAATCACTTTTTTTGGTGAAGGTTTGAAAGAAATCGTGCCCGTATTCATGTAAAGGTGTGAAAAAAAGTTTGCTGATGTCATCGACATTTCTCTGCAATGTTGAAATTTTTATACTTCCATATGTAAAACCAAAAGCGCCGACTTTCCTGAAGGTGTAGTAGAACATACATGAGTATTCACCGGGAAGATCAATTCCTGTTAGTTCTTCCATGAATTCAAAGGGATTTGGATATTCGATTGCTTCTTCAGTCATAGATGAAGCCAATGTTGTAAATATTTCTTGGTTAACATCAAAATATTCTTCGAAATGTTCATTGTAAAACTCAGGAAGCAGCTGTATCAATTTAATTCTTACAAGTGGTGGCAGATCGAACCATGAACTCCTGTAAAGATTTACTATATCATTAATATCTGCTTCATCAGTTAGTTCTGTTGATATATTCATGAGCTTCCATAAGTGCACTCTTTCGAAAATATAAGATAGTGTTTTCTTCATGCTATCAGACATTTCACCATACGTTTTTATTAACCAGTCATAGTGCTCTTTTCCAGAAGGATCTGCCTCAGAGTAATAATCTTCCCATTTTTCTGGCGACAATTCATTTGCCACATATATTTCATGAAGGCTGTCCAGTAATGAGTACTTAAGAGCAGGTGATTTTACTACAATGTCTTCATTAATTACTTCTCCCATCTCTGGAACCTTTAGAATTAATGAACATCCTGAGAACATTGCCATCACGATCAGTAAAACTAAAGTAACTCTTTTCATGTCAATCCTCCTGAGATAATTTCAAAATTATAATATGTTGTTTTATGAATCGGTTTTTGAAGGTATTTTACGTAATAGAATTATCATGATAACTAACGACAAAGCGCCCAATGCAGTGAATCCTGCAATGGGACCTATAATTTCAGCTGTTGTAAAAGTAACCCCATTATATAGCTGAATAAAAGTAGTCAGTGTAATAGTTGGCAATAAAAGAAGAATTATTCCAAGTAAAGGAAAAGCAATCTTATAGCCCAAAGGCTTTTTCCTTAGGATTAATACTCCTGAAATTATGGTTAGAGGTGTAATTATTCCAAGATCAAGTGCATCTGTTACCATTGTTGAATAAGCTCCCAGTAACTCGGGTGGAGTCTCTTCTATTATTGACTTTATTAACGGTTCGAGCCAAACAAAAAGAGTGACTAATCCACTTGCGAACATGAAGATCGCCGGTCCCAGCCTGGGTAAGTTATTAATTTCATCTTTGTACAGATTTTCAAGTTTAATAGAAGAAAAAATAAGGATAAGAACAAAAAAGCTCAGTGAAAACAAACTAACATAAACAAGAAATAATTGATTATAAGCTGCTCCAAATGCAGTAGAGGTATAAACATAAAGGAAAAATGCAAGAACACCGCTTAAAAAAAGAGACCAGCGTAACGATTCCTTTCGATAGGCAAATAATGAAACCATTAAAAGTGGAACACCAAGAAATAAAATTACCACGTCCTGACCCTGAAAAGCACTTGCCAGGAAAACACTGTCATACCTATAAACACCTTTTCCAAATATCTTTACTGTTTCTCCTCTAAGTGTTTCAAAGGTATAAGATTCACCTTCGGTTATCCAGAAAATCCCCATAAAAGATGAAAAAACAGCCAGTATACCGATTAGTATTGCAAGAAAAAAAGCAGTTTTAGAAACTTTCACAAACTTTCTGGTAGAAACAACGGTGATATTTTCAGTTGTTTCCTTCATTGGTTCTCCCCCTTTGTCATGTTATTATCTCTTTTTCATTATACAATTGTTTTGAATGATATAGAAAAAGATTTCTGTTAACTGGAGGATAATAATGAAAACGATAATACTTGCTGCAGGATTGGGAACACGTTTAAAAACAGAGCTCCCAAAACCCCTTGTTTCTATTAAAGGTAAGCCTATGGTAGAACATCTTATTGAGAAAACACGATTCATTTGCAAAAAAAATGAAATAATTTTGGTTATAAGAAAAGAAACGTATGATCTATTCAAGAAACATTTAGATTCAAAGGATCTACATTATGTGTTTCAGGACCGACAACTTGGAACGGCGCATGCGTTGAAATGCGCACTTGATTATATTAATAACCGTGAACAATTATTAATAATGTATTCTGACACTGTTCTAATCCGAAAAGAATCACTAAAGAAACTTATAAAAAAACATAGAAAAAACAACAACAAAGTCACTTTTCTTTCAGGTACCAGCGATAGGCGATATCCATATGCTCTTGTATTAAGAAATAAAGATAACAGGATAATAAGAATGTACGAGAAAAAACTCCCTCAATCAGAACCCCCCTATGAATTTTATGTGGGCCCAATAATCCTGGATAGTGCAGTTTCCAATGAGTACATTGGTGAGATTGTTCCGGATCCAAATACTGGAGAATATTATATTGCAGATCTTGTAAACAAAATAATTGATAATAAATACCCTGTTCAAAGTTTAGTCCTCAAAGATGAAATGGAATACCTTGGCGTCAATACACCTGAAGACTATAGAAAAGCAGAATCTTTACTGGATATGATGGAATAGATTTTTATATATACAAAAATATCAGTACACCGGTTACGGTCGCAATGCTTAACGGCAGTATTATTCTCTTAACAAGCGCGGAATAGCTTTCTCTAAAATAATTTACTGTCAATACTATACAAAGATGAACTGGAGATAGTAATACACCCGCAACAGCAAAGGTATAAGCCAGGATAGCAACGCTCAAACTTGAACCTTCGGAAGCCATACTCATTACAAGTGGAAAACTTAATCCTACAGCTCCCTGGGTTATTCCCGTCATCTGTCCCATAATGAAAGGAAGAACCATCATAACCAATATGGTGGGGATAGACCAACTTATAAGCTCTTCACTCATGAAATCATGTACACCGGTATTTTCAACAAATGATTTAAAATAGAAAACTGAAAGTAGCAGAAAAAACGTTTTCCATTTGTTTAAAACTCCTAATAAAGCTATAGACCTGTTCTTCTTTGTAATCAAATAAATGATTGATGTCAGCATAACAACAAGCCAGCCCGGTTGATTTAGAATGACAAAAATTATCACAACAACTATTGGCCATGAACTAAAGAGTAACTGTAAAATTGAAGATTTTTCAACTTTAATCTTTGGAACGCTTCTTATCAACAATAGGTAGCCTGTAATTATTGCAGCCAGACCAACAGGAAGCATATATACAACAATCGACCTCAACGATACATTGGCCATACTTGCTACAATTATTATTGCAGGATACAATGGCCAAAAATATTCCATTGAATGTCTAAACCAATAATTGGTTGCAAGGGCATCTTTTGTAGAAATATTATTTGTATCATCAGAGATATCTTTAACCATCGGCGCTGAAAACATTGCACCTCCAGGCATTGGAAGCAATCCTATCAAGGCTGGCATAAGAGAAATTGAAACCTTTGGATTGGGGAATATTTCCTTAATCGCAGAGGTAAACTTCTTAGAATCTCCGCTTTTACTCATAGTTTCGCCAAGAAGGTAAATGGAGAAAATCGTGATAATTACTTTCCAAAAATCCCATTCTGAAACTGTGGTAACAAATGAGCTAAAATATATATTGATAGGTATTAAAAGAATAATACCAATAGTAGCAATTGCTATAATTAACGAAAGCGTTATACTTTTAAATAGCCTCATTGTGATTGCAAGGAGCGCAAGACCAGTTATTACAGCTATTGTATTCATTTATTCCTCCAGTTGCAATGATAGTTTGGTTTTCGAATTATTATTATACATGAAAGGGTTGAAATTTAAAATGCAAAACAATTATTTTGCACTCAGATATTCAAGTAAACCAGAATTGTTATATGAAGAAGAAATGAACGATGGTCTAAAAAACGTAGTACTTAAGTCTAATTATCCTGCTGAGTACAAAAGTAATGAAAAACTTGTTCTTAAAATTTCAGGAGATCCCGATACATCAAAGGGTAATATTATTTTTCTTCACGGGACGGGACAGAAAAATCTCAAACATTTGTCCTGGTTCATAAGGAATTTGCCTAAATATGGATTTTCAGGAATCATGATGATACTTCCTTATCATTTTGATAGAACGCCGGTTGGATATAAGTCAGGAGAATTGTTTATGGAAACTAATGCAGCTCTTCTTCGAGATAGATTCGAAAATGCCGTTGTGGACACCCTTACTACAGTTAATTATTTGAAACAATTTAGAAAACCTATTTATATTATGGGATACAGCTTCGGTGGTTTTATATCTGTGATAACCGCTGCTTTATGCAAAGATATTGAGAAGTTATCTCTTATTGTGACTGGAGGAAATTTTTATCATATAACATGGAAAAGTATTGCTACAAAAGTTTTGAGAGTTAAGTATGAAGAGGATGAAACATGTAACGAAGAAAAATGCAATAATCTCCATAATAAAGAATACAGAGAATACTTAAAGAACCTGGATGATTCGAAAATAGATGTAAATTCTGCATGTAAACCGTGTTTTGAATACGACCCTTTAACATATGCGAGGTTCGTCAAACAACCTACCTTATTATTCAAAGCGTTATTTGATATATTTATACCGGAGGCTTCAACCAGGGAGTTAAACGCTGCGCTTCCCAATTCCAGATTGTGTAAATTACCTTCAGGACATTTAAGTTCTATAATGTTTAAAAAGTATATTCTTAGACAAACTGTTAATCACTTTAAGAATAGCTCTTAGTAAATGCGTGTCATATTTCAGGAGGCTATTATTTATGAATAAAACACCAGGAGATACATGGCTTTGGCGGATATCCAAGAAGTTACTAAATAAACCCGTTGTTAAAAAATTCAATATAAAGTCATACAATACTGAAAATCTGCCAGAACCTCCATATATTTTAGTGGCAAATCACAATCATTTCCTTGATCCAATATTTGTTATGGCTGCAATAAATAATCCCATTACCTGGGTTGCAGCACGTGGTACTTTTCAATCATGGTGGCTTGGAATTCCTTTGAAACTCTCAGATTCAATAGAGAAGCAGAAAGGTGTTCCTGATATAAAAACAGTAAGAAATATCTTTAAAGCACTGAAAAATGGAGGTGCTGTTGGATTATTTCCTGAAGGTTCTGTTACCTGGGATGGGAGAGCAGGAAAGATCTATTCCGGTATTGATAAATTGTTAAATAAATCAACTGTTCCTGTTGTTGGAGCAAGAATTCACGGGGGTTATCTTACGAAGCCACGTTGGGCTGATAAATCAAGAAAGGGAACTATTGAAGTTAGTTTTGATTTTTTTGAAGATGAAGAAGTAATCGATTATATTTCCGATTCTGAATGGGACTGGCAAGAGTTAAGAAAATATAGATTTTGTGGAAGAAAGAAGGCACTCGGACTGGAAAGGTTAATCTGGTTCTGTCCTGAATGTGGTTCTTTTAGAACAATAAAAGCTTCAGAAGATAAAGCAAAGTGTTCAAAGTGTAATTTTGAGCTCAGTGTTGATGATTTTGGTTATATTAACGGAAAAGGTATTGATTTAATTGTTGATGAACAAAAAGGTATATTGAAATCCCGGTTTGACGGAAAAAGTAAATTCGAAGATGGTATGGTTAAAAGTGTTGTCAGGAGAAGAGAAGACGGAAAAATCACAGGAAAACCTAAAGGAAAATTGCTCTTTGACAGAAATGGTATTAGGGTTGGAGATAATGAGTTTCAAATAGAAAAAATTAGAGGACTTTCGACTTTTTTAAAGAAATTTATTGAATTTGTCTATGAAGGTAATGTGGTAAGGATAAGAACCGATTTTTCATCGTTTCTAATCTATAATTTCTTTAATATTTTAGATAATTGATATTTTAAGAGGGGATTGTTATGAAAAGAAGAAGGAATTTTTCTTTGGTTGTAGTTATTATTGTTCTGACATTTATAGTAATTTTTCTAGGATATAGGGTTGGGCTGATACCATAGTATATTATTTTCGTCTCTATGCTTTATTACTCTTATTATTTAATAAAAAATAGTAACAGTAGTAGTTAATGTTTAAAAGTTCTTCAAAACCGTTAGTAATATACTTGAGTAATAAATTAAAATGGATGTTTATAATTATACAGTTTTCAACATTGTATGTTCATAACCCACACAGGTTTTATAAATAAGGGGTTACAGAATGTCTATAAATGAAAATGTTAAGATTGTTTACCAGAAAAGGATTTACTAAAAGGAAATAAATCACTTAATAATATATCGTCATTAATGTTCAAACCGAATTTCAAGCTTAGGGTAAATGACTTTTATTTAATGGTGGTCATAACTATAAAGATTTGACTTATGAACATTCAGCAAAGCCTTTTAAATAAAAGCAGAACACTTTTTCTATTGAGTTATGAACGTTTTATAAACAACCTTTTGTTCAAAATTTGTGGATTGTATGTTCAAAAGTATATGTATATAACTTTAGTGCTTCAATTAAGAAAAAATAATGATATAATTAATACAGACTATTATTATCTGTATTAAGGAGGATTATATGAAAATTCTATTTATAACCGGAAATGGTTTTGAAGATTTAGAGCTTATTTATCCACTGCACCGTTTGAAAGAAGAAGGATATGAGGTAAAAATTGCTTCTAAGGATACTAATAACATTACAGGAAAACATGAATATGGCATTAAACCTGATTTATCATTTGAATCTGTTAATCCTGAAGAATACGATGCCCTGGTTATTCCTGGAGGAAAAGCACCTGAAATTGTAAGATTAAATGAAAAAGCAGTAGAAATAGTCAAGCATTTTTTTGAAAAGGAAAAACCAGTTGCTACCATCTGTCATGGACCACAAATTCTTATATCTGCAGAAGTGTTGAAGGGAAGAAAAGGTACTTCGGTTATAACAATAAAAGATGATGTTGTAAATGCGGGAGCTCAATATGAAAATAACGAGGTGGTTATTGACCGCAACTGGGTTAGTTCAAGACATCCTGGAGACCTTTATATCTGGATGAAAAAATTCCTGGAAGTAATAAAAACTCTTTAATAAGTATTTGCAGCCTGTCCTTAAAAAAAAGACAGGCTGTTTTGTTTTTCTCAAGCATTCTAAATGTAGTAAACTTTGTTTAAGAGGACAGGTTTCAAAGGTTATAAAGCGAAAAATATTATGAGGAGGCCATGAAATGGCAAAAAAAAGAGCATTGTTGGTATATTACTCCTATGATGAATTTACAAAGAAAATTGCTGAAACAATTGCCAGTGAAATCGGTGCGGATGTACAAAGTCTTGTGCCAAAAGAAAGGGGAAAAAGATCCTTCTATCAACATGTTGAAAACCCCGAGCAAATTGATGGCTATGATAAAGACGAAGATAAAGAAGAATATATTTGGGGTCAGGAATCAGTTGAAATGGATTCAAAACCAGAAATTGATAAATTAACCCATGATCCAGATGATTATCAACTGATAGTTCTTGGAACACCGGTATGGGCTTTAACCTATGCGCCACCTTTCAATACATTTTTCGATCAGGAAGATTTTATGAATAAAGAGGTTGCTTTGTTCTGTACACACGAAGGAATGGCTGGGGACACCTTCGATGATTTCGAGGAAATACTCGAAGGCAATACTATTATAAGCGTGTCAGAGTTCCAGAGTACCAATAAATTAGAAGAGGTAATGAAAAAAGCCCGTGACTGGGCGAGAAAAATCCTGAATCTTTAGTGTGCTGTTAAAATATCCTGTATTTTACCAGTATTTTAAATGTACAGTCATCCCATGAACCCAAACAAAGATAGTTGTTGTCAATGTCATCGTGGGCAAGATAACCACCGGGTTTATCACCATTAAATCTCGATATATAATACTGGCGATCTGTGTTTTCATATTTATAGTCCCCGTTTCGGGTAACAAAGGCGCTATTAATTTCTCCAACTTCCAGTCCAATGTTATTACAAAACGCTGCAATATTATTTCCATAAGAAGCTTTGATATCTTTCCAATCAGCTAAAACCGCAGTAGAACCAAATTCTACTCTGGCCTTTTCAAGTAAATCAGAGCTACAATGATATGTGTTTGTTGTTAGTGAATATTTATAGAATATGTTTGGACAACCAGTGAGTAGAAAAACAATTAACAATATAATACCCGGGATAAAAAACTTTTTCATTATACTCACCCCCAAATTTTATTCAAACTAAGTATACAACTAATGAATAGAAATAGAAGTATTCTTAAGGACTCTATCTAACGGTTTTTATTGATTATTAGTTCAAAGCTGTATAATAAAAAAGGGAGGTGGAGTTATGAACGGTCCTGTTCTTGATATTATGGTTGAAATTCCAAAGGGAAGCAGGAATAAATACGAATATGACAAAAAAAGAAAGCGGATAAGATTTGACAGGACTCTATTTTCAGCAGTCCATTATCCCAGTGACTACGGTTACATATTAAATACACTGGCAAAGGATGATGATCCTCTTGATGCGCTGGTTCTTGTTTCTGAATCAACTTTCCCGGGTTGTTTAATAGAAGCGGTTCCGGTGGGAGTTTTTAAAATGTGGGATGAAAAAGGCACTGACGAAAAAATACTCTGTGTACCTGTTAAAGATCCTTTATGGAATCATATATCTAATTTAGATGAAGTGCCCCCTCATTTGCTCAGAGAAATAGAGCATTTCTTCTCTATATATAAAGAACTGGAAAACAAAGAGACAGGCAGTGAAGGATGGGGAGACAAAGAATCAGCTATTGAAATTATAGAAGATTCGAGAAAGAGATATGAAGAATTTAAAAATCAGAAGAAAGATGAAAAGTAACAAAAAAGTAGTTAAAGAGGGTATATATCCTGTAAGAAACGCATTAACAAAATCTAAAGAAGTATCGCCTGAGTGTAAGCAATACTTACCTGAAAAGTATTAATCGGAAAAACTTAACTGAAGGCGATAAGTGAAGTATTCTTCGAACATTATTGATGACAGCTGATATTGAATGCTCTCGCAGAGATTGTTTTCTTATTATTGAGGGGGTGTAGTAAATGAAAAGAACATTTCAATTATCCTTCGTTATTTTTGTACTACTTTCGGCAACAGTGTTTTCTGCATTAACCATTCAAAATATAGATAACAAAGATTTTCCTTATATAAAAATGACTCTGAGCGGTGAAAAGATCGAAATTGAAAATCTTGAGATTTATGAGGAAAATGTTCCCGCAAGAATTGAATCGATAGAAATGCATTCAAGTGTTCTCAGCAAACCAATAGATATAGTACTTATAATAGATAATTCGGGTACGATGGAACCGAAAATGAATTATGTCAAAAACAGAACTGAAGAACTGTTTACAAAGATGACTGATCAGGGTTATAATGTTCGTTTTTCTGTTGTTGGCTTTGGTTCTAAAGTTAATACGGAATTTACGGGTGGATTTTCACATTTTACCTATTCTGTTGAACAAGCAAAGAAATGGATAGAAGAAGCAGCCAGTTATCGGGGAGGAAGAGATGAGTGCCAGATAGAAGCGTTGAAGGTTGCTTCCAATTATGACTTTAGACTGACTGCTTCTAAACTAATGATTCTTTTTACCGATGAAGATACCACACAGAATGAAGCTAATAAAGATGCTTTTCCCGATCTTATTAAGAGAATTGTAGATGAGAATATTACAGTTTTCACTTTCTTTTCTGTTCCAGATGAATACTTTAATGAACTCGCACGTATAAGTGGAGGGAGATTATTTCAGTTCAATGGTGGAGATTTTGTAGATAGAGTAAATGAGATGTTCGAGTTCTATGAATATTACGCAACCATAGAATATATTTCAAACCTTTCATATCCAGATTTTACTTCTGGAGAGCAGGTTACAGTAAAAGTGACAAATAAAGAAAATGGTGGTTCAGTTTCTATGGATTACTTGATTCCCGGTATGACCACAATAGAAGATATGGATATAGTCTCCATAGACACAAGTGATTTTGCTACCGTAACTGCAATAGTAACTGTGGAAACAACAGAAGAAAAAAGACTTGATTTCTTCAATATTATGGAAGATCATAACAGAATTGAAGCGTTAGTTATTGAATCTCTAGGAGATATAAAAGAATCCGATGCAGATTTTCTGTTTGTTCTTGATACAACAGCCAGTATGATACAGGAACTTGATGCTATGGTAAACAACCTGCTCGAATTCACCGATATTATTAAGAATTCTAATATTAGAGCAAGAATAGGACTTATAACATTTGGAGATGAGATAAGGTTGCGGGAAGAATTCAGCGAGGATTTTGATCATATAAAGCATATATTGAAACAGCAAAGTGCTGATGGTGGGGGAGATGTACCAGAAATATCTTTAGATGCTGCTTATTCTGGTTTGTCAATGGATTTTAGAAAAGAAGCCCAAAAATTTGTTATCCTTATAACCGATGCTAAACCTCATTATTTAGGTGATGGTACCGGATATTCCCAAACAACTGTAGAAGATCTTCAAAATAAGTTTTTGGCTTCAGGAACAAGTTTGATTCTGGTTACACCAGAAAATATTCCTGAATTTGAAAAGCTTGTAAGTGAAGTACCGGGTGATTTTTATAGTATTAAGAGTGAAGAAGGATTCAAGGAAACGATAAATAAAATTGCAGTTGAAATTTCCAGTCAGTACAGGATTAAATATATCTCTCCAGATAAAAGACCCGGGACAAAACGATTGTTAGCGGTTGCATATGGAACAGTCGGGGCATCTGCAACATACATATCTCCCAGTTATCCTGAAATTCCCGTGGAAGTGAAAGAATTTGAAATAAACTCATTGACTGCAAAACCGTTCATTTTAAAGCCTGGAGAAATAAGTAATCTTAGATGCACAGTGTACAAGAATCCTCCCAATGCTAATAATCTTAAATACAGCTGGTCAACGGAAGCCGGGGAGATAATCTCAACAGATAACAATAAAGCAGAATGGAAAGCCCCGGAAGAAACGGGATATGTATCAATATTTGTTAACGTGACTTCCGGGGGCATAACTAAAATGGCTGAAGTTGTAATTTTAGTTTGTAATAACCCCTGCTATCAATAAATATCTGGAAAAAGTAACATCTGATCGAGTGTAAAAAGTGTTCTTGTTTCTTCGGTGTCAACATCATAATATTTGAATTCTGATGCCATTTCTTCAAATGTTGTGTAGAAGAGTTTATTGTCTTTATGGACAATCTGGGTAATCGGTGCAGGAACGAGAATCATTGACTCTTCGATTACTTGATCAGTATGATTTTCAAGGGAATAGATATGAATTCTAACCCTCATAATGTCCTGGAAGAGTTCTTCAACTGATTCAAGATACATTAATGTTTCATCATCTATAAATGACGCCCAAACGGCAGTATTAGAGGTTAAAAGAGGTTTGTTGGGTTTTATTCCTTCGATATTACCATCGCTGTTTATTATATAAATCTCTCCGTTATTTCTAACCAACACCTGTTCATAATAGAGATCCGATGAAAAGGTTTCAATTATTGTTCCGGATAATGTATCTACGATATAGAAATTGTAGTCGTAATCACAGAAAGTAAAATACTTTCCGTTAGCAGACCAGGAAGAGTTGTAATCGTAGTAATCAGCTTCCAGGTTCCATTTTACTGAAAGATCTTCATTTAGACATGTAAGTATTCCATCGTAATCATTTACCAGTATCAAAGAATCTTTTAAAGGCGATGAAATAAAATAAGAGTAATTTGTCCAGGTTTCTTTTGTTTCTCCTTCGAATACAATTTTTTCTTGTTCAAAACCTGATGAATAGATAATTCCATCGCTAAAGAAATTACCATAGATAACATTGGAAAATCTAAAAATTTGCTTACCATCACTGTTGAGTAAAAGGAGTTGTATCTTTTCACTATCGGGGTTAAATGAAGTTATCAAGAACAACTCCTCATAACCTGAAAGCAATTCAGAAATTGGTACAGGTTCAGGTAGATCTTTGATATATTTTGAAATCCAGTGAATCTCAGAATGCTTACGAACATATTCCTGGAGATTATTCTGCAATGTTTGTGAGGAATCCGCAGTTATAACTGCATCATAGATATCAATAATATACTCAGGGACTTCAACATAGTACATAAGATCAAGATACTCAGCAAATTTGTTACTGGATGATAGAGATCTTCCGTATGTGAAATTCTCTAAAGCTGATTCTAAATCTTTGTTGTACGTATTAATTATACCCAGTATGAAATAATAATCAGGTTCTTCCTGCAGCGCTTCTTTATTCTCATTGAGTAATCTTTTTACTTCATCGAAGTTTTCTTCCTTTAAGACAGATATTATGTATGGAATAATATATTCAGTTTTTCCTCTTTCAAACAATAACTCACCCAGTAACCTGGTCACATCAGTATAGTATGTACCTTCATATTCCATATATCTTTGTTCTAAAAATTCATCTACATCTCCGAAAGCTTCTGCAATTTCGAGTATTGCATCCTTTTTAATGGCATCACTCAAGTACAAATAATACAATTCCGAAAAGAATTCGTGTACAATTCCGAGATTTGGATTGTTTACGAGAAAATATGTGTATAAGTCAATCTCTTCCTGATCCAGGTATTCTTCAGAAGCATAACGGGCTGCCTGTAGAACGAAAGGCAATATCTTGTTTGATGGCTCGTCGATTCTGTTGATAACAGATATCACAGTGTCTATATAGCCATAATAGTCTTCATCGTTTTCATAAATCTCAAGCAGTTTTGAAAGGGATTCATAGTCACCAGGATCATTCTCAATATTTTTCATAAGTGTTTCTACATCGTACCCATTGGCAAAAATGAGCATTGAAAAACAGATAAGCGCAATAATAAATATTTTCTTCATCTAATCACCTCCTGAATGAGCTTACCATTTTCTGTAAAAGACATTGAACAATTTGCAAGAGTTAAACCAGCTTTTTCTAAGCTAGATAATAATATTGCAATCAAAAAACGTTTTGAAATCAACTTCACATAAACAAAAAACATTTGAGTTATAATTTTTTGGAAAACTTTTTTGTCTAACATAATATTTTTGAACAAGAGGTGATTGAATGAGAATAATGATCGATATGGACGATGTCTTAACCAATTTCAATAAAGCATTTCTTAAGGTAGCCCATGAAATGTATGGAACACCCGTAAATGTTGATGTTAAGGAATGGGATTTCTGGAAAAACATCCCTGAATTAACCCTTGAAAAAGAAGAAAAGGTATGGGAGAAAATCACAAATACAGAAAATTTTTATGAAACGCTTCCCCTGTACGCTTCAAAAGAAGATCTTGAAAGGCTTTCAACTATTCTAAAGGAAGGAAAACACGATATCTATTTCATTACATCTCGTTTTCCGATAAAAGGTAGGTCAGTTCAGGCACAAACACAAAATTGGCTTAAGAAGACCCTGGGTGTTTCAGGTTCAGTTATAGTTTCTTCTAATAAAGGAGAACTTTGCAGAGTACTGGGAATAGAATATGCTGTTGATGATGCACCACATCATATTACAAATTTGATCGACCACGGAATAAACACATACATTCTCGACTGGCCTTACAATAGGGATATCAAACACAGGTTGAGAGTCAAAAATCTTGGTGAATTTTTCAATAATATTTTTGTATAAAGGGGGTCTTAAAGGTGTATAAGAAAATTATCTTATTGTTTATGATTGCTGTCATTGTTGGTTCAGTGTATGCTGCAGAACCACAATGGGAAGATCAGGTTATATATATGTTAATGTTGGACCGTTTTGCAAATGGAGACCAGACAAATGATAATTTTAATGAAGGTGAATATGGAATTGACAACGCACATTACAATGGTGGAGATCTGCAGGGACTGATAAACAAACTTGATTATCTCGACGAATTGGGAATTACTGCAATATGGATAACACCTCCCATTGCCAATCAATGGTGGAATCCATGGGTAAACTATGGTGGATATCATGGATACTGGGCACGTGATTTTAAAAAAATAGATGAACATTTTGGTGACACGGAGCTTTATAAGAAACTAGTTAACGAAGCTCACAAACGAGGCATATATGTCATTCAGGACATAGTTACCAATCATGTTGGTGATTACTTTCGATTTGTTAATGGAGAATTCAAGCTAAACGAAAACAGCGCTCCAACAAGTGCTCCCACTCAATATCCTTTTTCATTAAATAATTACAACGAGGATAAAGATGAAAATATCTATCACTGGACGCCAGATATTACAAATTTTGAAAGTGATGAACAGCGCTTGAATTACCAGATGTCTGGTCTTGATGATCTCAATACGGAAAATCCTGAAGTTATTGAAGCTTTAAAGGATTCCTATACCCACTGGATAAAAGAAGTGGGCATAGATGGTTTTAGAATAGATACAGTAATTTACGTCCCACACGAATTCTGGAAAGAATTCTTGAAGGGTGAGGATGGCATATATGAAGCAGCCAGGGAAACGGGAAAAGATGAAAATACATTCATAACCTTTGGAGAAGCCTGGGTAAGCACTGATGCTTTTGATAACGCAGCAGAAAAGAAGATAAAAGAGTACTTTGATGACGGAATGAATGCAATGCTTGATTTCCCATTAAATATAGCTTTGAGACAGGTTTTCAAAGAAGGAAAAGCAACGTCAAATCTTGCTTACAGACTGGAACAGAGAGAGAAGATCTATAAAAATCCCGAACGAATGGTTACCTTTGTGGACAATCACGATATGGAACGATTTCTTCAGGGTGCTGGTTTGATAAACCTAAAACAGGCACTGTCATTTATATTTACCATCCCGGGCATTCCTACGGTTTACTACGGAACAGAACAGGGTTTTTCTGAAACGAGAGCAGCCATGTTCAAGGAAGGATATGCATCTGGAGATAAAGATAACTACAACAGGGACTTTGAATTGTACAAGTATATTCAAGAATTAACTGAATTGAGAAAGAATTACCCGATTTTTCGATATGGCTCAGTTAAAGTATTGAAGGAAAATCCCAATGGACCAGGAGTTTTTGCCTACAAGCTAAATGATGGAGAAAACACTGCGTTTGTGTTTTTCAACACCTCCAGTGAACGACGTATTCTTGCAAATCTTGAAACAGGTTTAGATCCAGGCGCGGTAGTGAAACCTTTGTTTACTGAAGCTACACTGGCAAAAAGCTATTCAACTGATGCTGATGGAGAAATTGATCTTGTTTTGAATCCTCGCTGTGTTTATGTTGGTATGGCAACATCAGAAAAAAGAGAGGTTGATGAGCATTCAGTAGAGATTTATCCCGAGCTTGAGGACGGAATGAAAATAACGTCAAATTATGAAATAACAGGGACAACAAAAAATGCAGAGAGAGTGAGGATAATATTTGATAGACGTATTGATCAGGCAGTTGAAGTTACGGTCAAAAACAATAAATGGTCATATGAGTGGAATATCTCAAAATTTGATCCAGGAATCCATACGATATTATTCAAGGTTTACGGAGAGAAGAGAACAAACTCTAAATACTCTGAAGACTACAATGTAGTACTGGATATTCCAGAAGAAACAATTGCCCGGGTAGAAGATCCTGAAGGTGATGATCATGGACCAACCGGTGATTACAAATATCCGACAGACATAACATTCAATGAACAGATGGATTTACTGGGAGTCACAGTGAAGAAAATAGGTTCGAGTGTAAACATTACCATGAAAACCAAAAATCTTACCACTTCATGGAGTCCTCAAAATGGTTTCGATCATGTCACATTCCAGGTTTTTATAGATGATCCTGATAAAGAGGGAGCAACCGTTCTACCAAAATTAAATGCAACAATGCCTGGAGATTATGACTGGGATTATTTTATATTCGCAAACGGATGGTCAATAGTAGCCTATTCATCTAGTGGAAGTGGACCTGATAATTTTGGAACACCAATCTCACCAACACCGCTTGTTAAAACTAACAAAATGAATAACGAAGTAACATTGATTATCTCCGGTGAACTTCTTGATAGACCGGAAAGCCTTGAAGGATATAATATCTATATAACTACCTGGGACTTTGATGGTATCGAAGCAAAGTATCGCGACCTGTACCCTGAACCCAAAGCATATCATTTGGGCGGTGGAACAAAGGACGAACCATATATAATGGACGATATCCTGATAACAATTGAATAAATAAGACTGTAAATACAAAAAAGAAAAAAGCGGAGGATATTTCCTCCGCTTTTTAATCTCGATGATTTTAAACATTTTTCCACTATTATTCTTTTGTTCTTCTCTTACTTCCTTGATTTCTTCTTTATTGTTTCGGTTTTGATGGAAGGCTTAATGATTATAGGGCTAACTCTATTTAATTTTGATCATTAAAGCTTTTTGGATTTTGTTTATTATTTACAAAAAAGGCTGCCATTAAAAGTGCTTTTATGGAAATTTCCAGTATTTCATGTTTTGCAGTTGCTCATTAACTATCTTCAAACTACTTTACAATTAAAAGAAATTACTACTCAATAGGATCTCCATCTTTTGTGTTTTTATACCTTGCGTCTTCATGAGAAATATCAGATAATTTTTTACCAGTTAAATGGCCATATTTTTCAACAACATTCTTAACAATTTCTTTTTCATCTTCAGAAATGTATTTAGTCATACTTTCATCTTTAAGCACTATTTTAGTTGTTTCTTTAGGTTTCCCGTTAATAATTTCTTCATTTGTTATGATTTCTACAGCTCCACGTTCTTCCAAATAAGACAGTAAGTAGCGGTAACCTTTATTTATGTTAACTATTCCGATATTTGGGATTGGTCCATTTGGAGCATGAGCGAAATTTATAGGCAATAAAGGTTTACCATAACTATTTTTATATTCGTCTTCTACAAACCACATCATTTTATATAATTTTGTCTGGTAAGAATACTCAAAGCCTTTATTACGAAGAGAAAGCAAAATCTCCGTAATTATTCCTACAAGCTTGTCTATATCTTCAATTGGTCCCATTATTATCTCTGTAATTTTCTTTGTCATTTCTTTTACTGGATTTTTTTCATTAATAAACCTTTGTACTCTTGACTTTATTTCTTTATAATCACTTCTAGAAATATTTTCTTTGTTTTTTTCTAGGAGATCTAAGAAAAACTGAGGTTCCTTAGATTTTTTTATTAATTCACTAATTAGAGAACTAGGTATAGCTCCTGTTTCATATCTTTCTATAGTTGCTTTTCCTACACCAAGAATAATCGCAAAAAGCTTTTGACTTACGCCATATTTTTTTCTTATTTTTTTAATTTCATCAGGCAAAACCAAATTCTTTCTTCTTGCATATTCACGATAAACTTGCTTTAAATTCTCATTTTCTAGGTAAGGTTCAAAAAGTTCATTACCACAGGATTTGCAAATAGCTATTTTACTTTCTGTTGAAATAGTTTCATCTTTAATTTCAATTCGTTCTTGGCGTTTTATTACTTTATAATCAGTATATTCATTACAGTTATCGCAAAATAACTTTTCTCTTTTTTTAGTTATCTTAATCATGCACATCACCCCAAAGTTTCGTGAAAAGAAATAATAACGATCATATCTTCCTCTTTTACTTTTTTTATTTTAATATATAGCTTTATCGGGAATTCTTGATCCTCTAGTTGTTTTATAAAAATATAAATGATTCCTTCTTTTTCATTGCTATTCAGTTCTTCATTAGGACCCGAAATACAATCCCGTTCTTCTAAGTTAAAGACAATATTTATCGCATTTTCAACGGTCAAACCTAGTTTTATTAAAGTTTCTCTATTTTTTGATCTGCCTTTAAGAAATTCATATTTCTCATCTTCAATTAATTTTCGTACTTTTTCCAAAAAAAGCTTTATCCCTAAAGACAATACCCTCAATCCTTTCTAAACAACCCAACTTCATTATACCATCAATTGATGGTATATGGAAATTTATAGTAAATAAATTTCAGTATTTATTTTAGCTTTGGTAAATATGATTTTATGCCTATCTATGAGAATTAATAGATTACTGCAAACACCCAACCAACAAAAAAGCAGCTTTTTTGATTTCGATAAATACTTCACTTCACATTGTATCCATATACTAAAAGCCTCTCGATAATTATTGCAGCGTAAATGTATATTCAATTTATTGTATAAAATCGTAGATCAGTAATGCATGTAGTCTTTACATAGTTTCTGTAAAGTGTTCTTCAGGAAGAATGAACATAGGAAATTTTACTTAAACTAAAAAATTAAACTATATAACTACCTGGGACTTTGATGGTATCGAAGCAAAGTATCGCGACCTGTACCCTGAACCCAAAGCATATCATTTGGGCGGTGGAACAAAGGACGAACCATATATAATGGACGATATCCTGATAACAATTGAATAAATAAGACTGTAAATACAAAAAAGAAAAAAGCGGAGGATATTTCCTCCGCTTTTTGGTCGGGGAGACTGGACTTGAACCAGCGACCTTCTACGCCCCATGCAGACACGCTTCCATCTGCGCTACTCCCCGCAAATATAATTCTAGCACAGTGGCAGGTCTCTTTCAATGAACATTCTGTGAAGACTAAATCTGTTTGCTGTGATAGAATATACAGGATATTGTCTGTAGTTAAATTACAGAATGTTCTTCAGTAAACTATGAACTATCTCAACTACCCTTTGTCGTTCAGGAGAAACGCAATGAAAGTATTATATGATGAAAAAATCTGGTGTTTTGAAAAAGAATTGTCTGTTGATGAACTACTGACCAAATTAATGATAGACAGAGAGAAAGTTTTTGTACTGGCTGACGGGAAAAAATTGGAAGCAAATGATAATATTTCAAAGAAGGCCACTGTAATTATTGTTGAAAATGCACGTGGCGGATAGTGTAGTGCGTATAGCACCGTATAGATATGTATAACAACGTTAGATATTCCTTATTTTTAATAGAGGCCATAGATTCGTAAAGATTCCTTTTTACTCGTTATTGATTTTATTGTTAAAATCATTTCAGTAATAAAATAAACGGAGGTGAATTAAGTGTCAAAGAAAAGAGTATTGATACTCGGTGCAGCAGGTAGAGACTTTCATAATTTCAACACGTTTTATCGTGATAACGATGATTATGAAGTTGTAGCGTTTACAGCAACTCAGATTCCAGGCATCGATGACAAGAAGTATCCTGCAGAACTCGCAGGCAAAAACTATCCTGATGGAATTCCCATTTTATCTGAAAGCAGGCTTCCTGAACTGATAAAAGATTATAAAGTTGATGATGTCGTTCTTTCTTACAGTGATTTACCACATCAATATGTGATGGAGAGGGCACAGGTCGTTCTTGCAAACGGTGCAAATTTCGTATTGCTGGGTCCTGACAAAACTATGGTGAAATCTTCAAAGCCCGTTATTTCTGTATGTGCTGTAAGAACGGGTTGTGGAAAAAGTCAGACTACACGAAGGGTACTTGATATCCTAAGAGAAAAAGGTAAAAAGGTAGTTTCCATAAGACATCCCATGCCATATGGTGACCTGGTAAAGCAGAAGGTACAAAGATTTGCTGATTATTCTGATCTCGATAAACACGAATGTACCATTGAAGAGCGCGAAGAATACGAACCGCATATTGATAGAGGTTCAATTGTTTATGCTGGTGTTGATTATGAGGCAATTTTAAGAGAAGCAGAAAAAGAAGACGCAGATGTTATTCTCTGGGATGGCGGTAACAATGACTTCTCTTTCTATCATACCGATCTTTATATAACCGTTGCTGATCCACACAGACCCGGACATGAGATTGGTTATTATCCAGGAATGGCAAACCTCATGATGGCAGATGTCGTTGTTATAAACAAAGAAGAGACAGCCAGTGCAGAAGGTATAGACGAAGTTAGAGAAAACATTTCAAAATACAATCCTGATGCAACAGTAGTTGATGCTGCATCACCGCTTGTAGTTGAAAACAGCAAATCAATTAAGGGAAAGAAAGTTCTCGTTGTTGAAGATGGACCTACATTAACTCATGGAGGCATGGAATATGGTGCAGGATGGGTGGCAGCTAGGAAATATGGGGCAAGAGAAATAATTGATCCAAGGCCATATGCTGTCGGCTCAATAGTAGACACTTACGAGAAATATAACCACTTAAGTGAAATCTTGCCAGCTATGGGTTATGGCGATAAACAGATGAAAGAGCTGGAAGAAACGATTAACAAGTCAGATGCTGATCTTGTGATAATAGGAACCCCAATTGATCTCAGAAGGGTTATAGACATTGATAAACCTGCAGTTAGAGTTAGATACGAGCTTCAGGAAATTGGAGAACCAACGCTCGAGCAGATATTGGATTCTTTTATTGAACAGTATAAAATATAAATGAAATGATCATTCAATCAACTGACCAGTATGTGCTGGTCAGTTTTTTGTTTAAGTATTTGATTTAGTTTATTATATAATACAGTTACTATGTTCAGGAAAAGAGGATTATAATAAAATGCTCAAAAGAAAATTAATAATCAGTCTTTTTGTAGTAACTATCGTTATTTCATTTTTCTTAATTTTCATGGGCTTCAGACATCCAGTAATAGGTGTTTTACACGAAGTTGGTTCGAGAACCATTCAAGGTGTTGAAGATGCCAAAAGTAATACAAATTCAGATATAAAAATCGTTTCCCAAACAATAAACGAAAAGAATTTTGAAGAATCGTTAAAGGAATTTGTTGACAACGGGGTAAAGATAATTGTTGGACCAAAAACAAGTTCACATGCTTTATCTCTGATTCCGTTACTTGAAAGGTATGACCTGTATGCAATAGCATCTGCGGTGACTTCACCTAAAGTTATCGGGAAAAGTAATCATTTCTGCACGCTGGGTGTTTCTGATGATCTTATTGTTAAAGCATTTACTGAAGAAACTGCTAAAGACGGTATGAAAAAGATATTAATTTTCAAAGGAACGGTTAACAGGCTTTACAATAACTACTTTGCGGAACTTTTTATCGAAAAATTTATAGGAGAGGTTATTGAGGTTATAGCTGTGGAGGATCCTTTTAACGTAGAAATCCCTCTTGAAAAGGCTGTAGAGGCAGATGCAGCTCTTCTTATTATGAATCCCAAAAAAACCGGTGTGATTTTGAAAAGGCTTGAAAAGCATATGACGGGTCTGAAATATTACGCTGTGGATTATTCTGTTGGGACGGACTTTTTTGATTTCGGCGGTCAGTATGTTAGCAAAGTAAAAGTTGGAATAGCTGTCTCACCAGGCGTTTCAGTGGAAGAAATGGATCCAAATTATATAGGAGGATATGAAGCGTTCAAAGTGATAGAAGAACTGTACAGGGAGAATATACGACCTGAAGATTTTTTCTCTTCCCCTGAAAAATATTCCTTTGAAGGTTATGCTGGAATTATTAGTTTTAAAGAAGATGGTTCTTCAAATAAAAGCGTTCGTTTCTTCAATCCGGAACCTGTAGGCGATTGAAATGAAATTTTTTAGTAATAAGACTCTATTTATAACAATACTTGTATCAATACTTCTGTTTTCAGTTATTTCAGTTGTGTTTTTTCTGAATGCCCCCAATATGATAATAATTAGTGATGGCAACAAGGAGATGGAAAAAGCACTTAATACATATGCTGAAAGAACCTCTTTTAGTATAAATGTACCTGTATATTATTACGAAAGAGGTTTTATTGAAAGTGTAATGGAAACGCTGGTTATAAAAAGGCCCATTTTGATTATTGGACCCAGAACCAGTGAGGATGCAAATCAGTTAATTCCATATATGAGAGATAATAAGAATATTTTTGTCATTTCTCCAACAGTAACATCCGGATCTATTGTAGGTTTTAATGGAAGGTTTTTAACCATGAATTTACCTAATAGCTTAAGAGCAAACAGACTGGCAAGAACCGTTGAAAGGGATAACATCTGGAAGGTTTACATTCTCGTCGATGAAATAAATGAAACCTTTTCCACAGAAATTCTTGATCACTTCAGACTTGAGTACAATGGAAAAATTGCAGGAATCCAGAAGATTTCAAACAGAAATGAAATTGAATTAAATGAAGAGATGAAAGATTGTGATGGGATTATTTCCTTCAGCGATGCCTTATCGACGGGAATTCTGATGTCGATGCTTCGCAAAGAAGGTTATGAGGGTAATTTTTATGCAACAGAGTACGCATTTAACAACGATCTGAGATTATTTGATAGAGAAAACATTAAAGATTTGAAGTTTTTCGTACCGATTGCCCGGATGCCTGAAGAAAAGCCTAAATCTGTAAACTTTGTTGGTACCTATAATGCCCTAATTGTAGCTAACTATATACTGTCGCATTATAGATATGACTTACAGAAGGCATTCAATGAAGTTAAAAACACCTATTTTGATGGCTATGATGGAGAATTTGGTATAACAGAATCATTTTTCTCCAACAGAGATTATCAAATTATTAAATTGGAGGATACGGGAATTTGGGAAGACTAAGCTTAAAAAGAGGTCTTAACAGGTTAAACAAAACAAAAATAGTTATACGAATAATCATTACATTGTGCATTGTAGGCTTTCTAATTGCTATGGTTTTTACATTTATGAGTTTTTCACAAACACATACAATGCGTTACAAAGAAGAGTTTGTTATAACGCTTAACAATGCATTTGATAACCTTCATAATAGCAGAGTTATCACCAATCCAGTAGAAAATAATACCGTTAAAGGGATTCTAATGGAAAAAGTCTTTGCTGGAGAAGAGCTGGCATTTGGTGAAGGATTATTTATCAATGAAAACAGCTTCAAAAAAATCGTTAATACGGAAAACGGAAAGGTTTTGGTTGAGGTTCCTCTAAGAATGATTACACATATTTTTTCAGTCACTGACGATATTATATGGTATCTGGCAGATTCAAATGGAAATATTCTTAACACATCAATAAAAGGAAGAATTGCAGTAGAACCACGTGCTCTAGATTTTACAAAAAACAGACTTACATATTACTTTAAATATAAACTAACTAACGATTTAACCCTGGGTATAGGATATATTATCCCTCCTCTGTTTTTCTGGATTGTTTTTATTGGTGCACTAACTGCAACAATTTTATTATGGTATTTTGAGAGTTTTATAGATAGAACTTCAATGGTATTGGAAGAAATAATAAAAGGCATTGGAATGGTTAAAAGCCATAGAGAGAGTTTTTCAAGCAATATAGAGGATATAGAATCGCTCAATAGATTTTTGGATGATTTGCGCTATCAGAAAAGTAAAAATGAAGATACCATTCGTTCTTTGAAGAAAGATATCGAAAAATTAAATATAGAACTTTCTACTATCAAAGAAAAGAGTTATCTAAAGCTTAGGAGGTTGATGCAAGAGTTTTCAACAAGTGTTTACAAAAGGTTTTTTGACTATGAGATGGATATCGAATATTATACCGAACTGGCGTTGTTAACCGCTCAAAAACTGGGGATCACTTCTAAAGAAGAGTTAGAAGCTATAGAGCTTGGATTGCTTGCAGTAGATCTGGGAACGGTCTTTGTAACTGATTATGAGTATAAAAAAAGATATGACAATGAGGAATTCTATCGTAAACATCCCATCACCGGTGAAGAGATGTTTAAAAGAATAGGTGATTTTGAACTGGTGTGTGATATCGTTAGACATCATCATGAACGTTTTGATGGAAAAGGTTTTCCTGATGGTCTAAAAGGGGAAAAGCTATCTTTAAGATCGAAGATTGTTTCTCTTGTTTCCAGCTACATGGGCTATGTGTTACCCGAACCCTGTGGAGAAGGTCTCAGCATGAAATATGCACTGGATAAAATCAAAAAAGATGAAGGTACGAAATTTGATCCAGAGGTAGTAGAAGCATTTGAGGAAGTATTGGTAACGTCTAAATAGCGTAAATTCTATCTTTACCGGTTTGTTTCGCAGTATATAAAGCTTTGTCAGCCTTCTCTACAAGTTCCGTTGAATTCTTACCGTCTGCCGGATATGAGGATATTCCGATACTACATGAAATCTCGGTCTTAATGCCATCTACTTCAACATATTTAATTTTTTCAGCTATCCTTGAAGCAACCTTTATGGCTTCGCCTTTATTGGAACCCACAGCAATGATGCAGAATTCATCGCCTCCATAGCGTGCTCCAATATCTATTTTTCGGAGGTTTTTCTTGATGACATTTGCGACCTGCTCAATTATCTTATCCCCAACAATATGCCCATAAGAATCGTTCAATAATTTGAAGTTGTCCAGATCCATCATAACAAGTGAAAATTGGTCTTCCGAAGTCTCAAGCAGTTTTTCAAGGATAATAAAGAATTCTGTATGGTTGTATAACCCGGTAGCAGAATCAATCTTGCTTGCCATAACCAATCTCCGATATTTTTGTCCTTCTTCCAATACACGAAGTACAATGTCTGCAACGATCTCTAATATCTCAATATCTTCATAACGTGGTCTACGGCCATCATAAGGTGCATCTACCGAGATATATCCTATGGTATCTGATTGATTAACAATTGGAATAATAAGCACATCGTTGGGACGCCATTCACCCTGACCGGCAATGAGCTCGTCGTAGTCTCCCTGATAAGTATATGTGGTGTCAAGTTCTTTTGAGCCCTCAGGTATGAAAAATGATCTGCTAACTCTGAAGTTTTCATCAAATAACTGCTTTATATCATCTATTTCGGGAGACCTATCTTTAAGCTTTTCAAATTCTTCAGGTTCAAGACCAGCCTGAGCAACCCTTTCAACCTTGTTTGTTTCTCTATCCAGTAGATTTATCAGAACGTATTTATAGCCTATTGAATTATGGACAATTGATGATATTTGATTTAAAACACTCTGGAAATTCGTATCGGATCTAACCAGAGAAATCATTTCAAGTGTTTTTGAAAGTTTAGTCCTTAGAGAACCTATCCTTTTCAAGGTATCTTCTTTTTCATTTGAAAGATTGATAAACTGAACAAATCCCCATAAACCAAGGGTTGTGGCGGGGAAAAGAAGAAAGACCAAAGATGTGTCTAAATTTCTACCCAGTTCATAAAGATTCCACATCATTCCGCCATATACTGCTAAAAAGATGAAATAGGCAAATTCGATAAGATCTGTTATTACAGCAACTCTACTGAGCTTTGTTCTGCCAAGCACAAGACTATAAAGGATATCTGCAGTTACAATGCTTACAACTCTGGCGATTAGTACGAAAAGAATAAGGGAAATGTAAAAATTCCCCGTCCAGTCAACAAAATATACCGCAAGACCGTACATAAGAAAATAATTTAGAACGCGGTATATTTTTCTTTGGACCTTAAGTTTTTCTCCTGTAACGGGCTTAAAAAATAACAGCAAACTTGCAAAGGGTGCAAGGTGTGGATCCCAGAATATAATCAATGGAATAATACCTGCAAAATTACTTATTACTGAAAAATCTTTTGTTCTTATTGGAATAAAATCAGCCAGCAAAAAGAAGGCTAATAAAGGTACTATTGCAATTGGAAAAGACAAATTCTGGGTTGTTAACAACAATCCCACTGCAAGCAAAATGGAAATTATGCCCAAGACAATATTTAGAAAGAGGTATCCCTTTTTGCTCATCTCATACTTCCTCCAGATATTATGATACCACAAAAATTTATAGATTAATACATTTGATTAAAATATAATACAAAGTAATAGTATTATAACAAATTTTATTGAAAAAATATTAAACACTTTATAATATGTTCTTGTCAGAAATTGCGTGTTATAAAGTAAAACTAATAAACAACAATATGTTATGAGATAATATTATAGAAATTACAAAAGGAGGGATAGCTGTGAATAAAGAATTAGAAGGGATTATAAACGCAATGAATGAAGAATTGTTGGAATCAATAAAAGAAGTGGTTAGAATGCCTTCTGTAAGAGGAGAAGCAGAGGAGAATGCACCTTTTGGCAAAGAAGTGAACAGAGCATTGAATTACACACTGGAGCAGGGGAAAAAAATGGGTTTTGATACAAACCGTGTTGATGGTTATGCCGGCCATATTCAATTTGGTAACAAAGGAAAACTGTTTGGTGTCCTTGGTCATCTGGATGTTGTACCGGCAGGTGAAGGCTGGAGTGTTGATCCATTTGATGGAACGCTAAAAGATGGATACATATTTGGTAGAGGGGTAATAGATGATAAAGGACCTACCATTGCTTCTATGTATGCATTAAAGGCAGTAAAAGAACTTGGACTGGACCCTAGAAATAGAATTAGAATTATTATTGGAACAAATGAGGAAAGTGGTTGGGGAGGAATAACCGAGTATTTTAAACATGAAGAGAAGCCACAAATGGCTGTTACGCCTGACGCTGCATTTCCTTTGATTTACGCTGAAAAAGGAATAGTCAATTACGAGATAAGCGCAGAGATTATTAAAAATAAAAATGGAGTGAATGTGAAGGGTCTTTCTGGTGGTAACGCCTCAAATATGGTACCTGCCCAGGCAAAAGCAGTACTTGAAGGAGTTAATGAAGAAGTGGAAGAATTACTAAAAACCTACAGCCCTAAGAATAATTCAAAAGTTAACCTTGAGAAGAAGGGCAATGAGTTAATTATCAATGTTGAAGGAGATTCAGCACATGGATCTACTCCTGAACGGGGAGTGAATGCAATAGCACCACTACTTGATATGCTTTCTAAAATAGATTTATTCAACAAAGAGCTGGAAGATTTTATTAAGGAACTCAGTGAAAGGATAGGCTACGAAACAAATGGAAAAAGTCTGGGAATTGCAGGAAGCGATGATATGTCAGGCGCCTTAACGGTAAATCTTGGAACCATAGAACTGAAAAATAATTTAGTTAAGGCAGTTATAAATATTCGTTATCCAGTATTTTTTAATGAACCGAGAATTCAATCACAGTTGAAGGAAGCGTTAAAAGGATTAGATGTTGTAGGAGGGCACCATCTTGAACCTCATTATGTTTCACCGGATAGTGAACTGGTAAAGATGCTTACTGAAGTGTATGAAAAAACGACAGGTAATAAAGCCGATCTTTTAACTACCGGTGGAGGAACCTATGCCAGAGCGGTGAAAAATGCTGTTGCTTTTGGTGCTCTATTTCCTGGAAGAGAAGAAACAGAGCATAAACCGGATGAAAGAATTCTCATTGATGATTTAATGCTGCTCACAAAAATTTACGCGAATCTATTCTATAAAATACTTACTGAGTGGTAGTTATTATTTTAAACGTAAAGATCTGAAGTAATAATAACCTTCAGGTTTATTTTGTTTTGCTTTATCATCAATGTAAAAGTTTACAGAATACACTTTATGCCGGGCAGCCAACCAGAGATGACATAAAGCTATACCCATATCTATACGATTCATTTTTTTATATAGCAGTTTTTTTAGCAGTCCGGGCTTAATACAGTAGCAGTGAATTGAACTTTGTTCAGTAATAAAAAACCACGGTTGACTATTGGTAGCTGAGGGAGCGAGTCTTGCTGCTTCTATAATATCCTGGTGATTATCACCTTCGCAGTTTTCATTGATTGTTTTTCTGTTGAACTCTGAAATGCTTTTTCTGTGAAGTTCTTCATTTGGGTTACCAAACGCAAGAGTAATAACAAATTCAAAGTTAGAATTTTCCGAAAAGTCCTTTTTTGGTTTGGTCAAACCAAGCCAGCATGAACCATAACCTGTTGATGAAAAATATAGATCCATCTGCTGCAATAAAAACCCCGTGTTGGCAAGATAACCAGTTTTTTTCTCTGAGAAGAATAAAAGATAATGAGGGGCCTTGACGAAAAACAAACCCTTTACTTCATCATTTGAAACAATACGTATTTCAGTTTTTATTGAGGAATTTAAAGGTGTTAATTTTTTAAAATTGCTTTTAATAGCTGGTAATGTATCTTCAGTTAGAGATTGGTTTTTAAATTTTCGTACAGATTTCCTTATATAAATAGTTTTATGTAATTTCTCAAAATTCAATTGTGTTTCTCACCTCTTTATATTTCAAAAGCAATTATAAAAGATTTTCAAAATTATGATAACATAGCATATCAACCGCTCTATGCAACCCTTTAGATATTAGTATAAAAACGACTTTCCTGCGTTAAAGTAAAAGTCGTTTTTCTTAGAAGTCATATTTTTTTTAATATATTATCGTGCTCTTGAAAGCTCAGCTGTTATTTTATTTCCTTTTATATTGCACCTGTTTAAAGCCTGCAAAACTGAATTTACCTGATTACTTTCAACTTCTATGTAGCTGTGTTTTTTAAGCATTTTAATATCTCCAAGAACCTTTCCTGGAAGACCGGTTTCTCCTGTTACTGCCCCAACGAGGTCACCAACTTTAACACTGTGCTTCTTTCCAACATTTACAAACAATTTTGTCATAACTCCTGAGGAAGTGACTTCTTCATGCATTTCTTCATCTGAATGATCGTTCATTGTCATTTTTAACAGAGCAGATGCTATTTCAATAGGCGAATAGTCTCTGTCAACTAGCTTGTTGATAAGTGCTTTATACTTCTCAAGATTACCTTTTTCTAATACTTCATGAACATTGTTCAAAAAAGTTTCTTGAAGTCGAATATTGATTTCTTTATTGGAAGGCACCTGAATTCTTTTCATCTTTGTTTTGGTATATCGCTGAATATTTCTAAGTCTGTGTACCGATCTGCCATAGGCGAAGGTGAAAGCTTTTCCAGATTTCCCTGCCCTTCCTGTTCTACCAATACGGTGTACATAATATTCAGAATCCTGTGGAACATCATAATTAAAAACTGCTTCAATGTCGTTTACATCTATACCTCTTGCTGCAACGTCTGTAGCAATAAGAATCCTGAGGGAACCTCTTCTAAAAGCATTCATAACCCGATCTCTCATGGATTGTGTTAAATCACCATGCAACCCATCTGCAAGAAAACCTCTTTTTTGTAGTAAAGGGACCAGTTCGTCGACCTTTTTCTTGGTATTACAAAAGACCAGAGATAGATTGGGATCATAGTATTCAATTAAACGAGACAACGCGTCTACTTTTCTAGATTCTCCTACCTCCAGATAGTATTGTTCAATAGCAGCAACAGTCATTTCACGATCGATAACTTTAATAATCTTTGGTTCATTCTGGAATTCTCTGGCTAATGAAATTATCTGAGGAGGCATTGTTGCAGAGAACATTACTATTTGTCTTTCTTCTTCTATATGTGAAAGAATAAATTTGATATCTTCCTGGAAGCCCATATCTAGCATTCTGTCAGCTTCATCAAGTACGACATTTTTAACATCTTCCAGTATTAACGTTTTCCTTCTCATATGATCCATGATTCTACCAGGAGTACCAACAACAATTTGAGTACCCCCTTTTAAAGCCTTAATCTGGCGTTCCATTGATGAACCACCATATACTGAAGTAATAGTCAACTTACTACCATAAGATAACATTTTAAGTTCTTCAGTAACCTGGACTGCAAGCTCCCTTGTGGGGCATAAAATGAGCCCCTGTACACTACTAACACCAAAATCTAAAGACTCAATAAGGGGAATTCCAAACGCAGCTGTCTTGCCAGTTCCGGTATGTGCCTGTCCGATTAC